>NZ_JBEWYY010000007.1:0-264586 GCF_041366435.1 Sediminibacillus sp. JSM 1682029 | reverse complement strand
CTCCTTTGTAGAAGATTTGGGAACTAGTTAGGTCTTCTTCTACAATAGGAGCAATTTTTATTTTTGTAAACAGATTACATATTCTTTCATTAAAGTAAAGATAACCCATTAATGCAACGCTAGTGGGACTGTCCCCAAAGTCTTGTTACCGGCTTGCGGTCATGATATACTCCTTAAGGTTGGGTGGGGAAGGTTGTCCTTCTCTGCTATTTGATGAACGGGGTGTTATGATGATTGCGAAATATAGGCGGAATCCCATGCCGAAATGGCTGGTTCATGTAATTGAATATTCGATGGTGATTATCGGAGCGTTTTTTGTGGCGCTCGCTTTTAACGTTTTCCTTTTGCCTCATGATGTGGCATCAGGTGGAGTGGCGGGCATCAGTACGATAACAAAAGCATTGTTTGGCTGGGAACCTTCAGTAGTCCAGTGGGCGCTGAATATCCCGTTGTTTATTTCCGGGGTAATAATTCTTGGTAAAAATTTCGGCCTGAAGTCATTGGTCGGTACAATCGTGCTGCCGTTTTTCGTGTTTTTAACGAGAGATCTGCCGCCCGCAACACCGGATCCTTTGCTCGGATCTATATTTGGCGGGATGGGAGTCGGTCTCGGACTTGGTATAGTTTTCCGTGGCAAGGCATCTACTGGCGGAATCGATCTTGCCGCACAAATTCTCCATAAATTCACGCATCTCCCGCTCGGTGTCTGCGTGCCGATTTTTGATGGGATGATTGTGTTGACGGCTACCTTCGTTTTCTCTGTAGAAGAAGGGCTTTATGCATTGATCGGTTTGTTCGTTACCAGCAGGACGATTGATTTTGTCCAGGTTGGTTTGAATACGTCCAAAAATGTACTGATTATTACGGACCATACGGAAAATATCCGGCGGGCTTTGCTCCAAGACGTCGACAGAGGAGTCACCGTTTTAAATGGAACCGGCGGATATACAGAACAAGAACGGCGGATCGTCATGTGCGTGGTTGCGCAAAACGAATTCACGAAATTGACACAACTCGTAAAAAGGATTGATCCTCATGCGTTTGTCGTGGCCATGAATGCCACCGAAGTGCTTGGCGAGGGTTTTAAAACCCACTAGTTTGCTTATAATAGTAGATGACAACGTAGTAAATGGGGGAATAGATCTTGAAAAGAATTTTGTTTCTCTTTCTGCTCGCGGCAGCCTTCGTCATGAACGGATGTGGCGCGGGCGATCAAGCAGGGGAAGATGGACAATCTCCGTCGGAAGAACAGCAAACGGAAGAAAACACAGGTGACTCAGCAGGAACCGTCGATACTGCGGCAGCGGAAGAAGAGTACAAGAAAAGCTGTCAGTCGTGTCACGGTGCTGACTTGAGTGGAAACATCGGACCGGACCTCCGGGAAATAGGCAGCAAATATTCTCAAGAAGAAATACTGGAGATCATTGAAAAAGGCAAAGGTGGCATGCCGCCCGGACAAGCGACAGGAAAGGATGCAGAATTAATTTCCGCCTGGCTTGCTGAAAAAAAGTAAATTAACCGGTGACAGAAAAAAGATGTCCTCAAGCAGAGGGCATCTTTTTTTTGGCTGGGTTCCACCTCTTGTTGACGAAAAAACCTCCGGGTCATGGAAGCACTTTTGTCTTTTGGTTAAACAAAACAAGAAAGATGCCGATAAAAGGGAGGAAGTTGAATTTTTCTGGCAATCTTCATAGTCTATTCTTATAAACTGTCATTATTCCTGGCGGTTTACTATGTTATTGGCGTAATTTGTTGTGATATTGCTAACTTTGAAATATAAATGTAATAATTTTAGGGCTAAAAAAATCAATAAGAGATGTTATAATGTAAAAGAATTGCTGATTCGACAATATAATCAGCGTTGGCTAGCTAGAAAATTCAACAAGATATAACATATTGAGATAAAGGTGATAAATTTATGATAGATATGCAGGGAGTTTACAAGACTTACCCGAACGGCGTCACTGCCCTGAATGGTATTGATGTCCGCATCGAACAAGGTGAGTTTGTATATGTTGTCGGTCCGAGCGGCGCGGGAAAGTCTACATTCATCAAAATGATCTTCAGAGAAGAAAAACCAACAAAAGGGACTGTCATCGTGAATGACTACAAGCTTCATGATTTGAAGTGGAAAAAGGTTCCCTACTTAAGAAGAAACATTGGCGTAGTTTACCAGGATTTCAAATTACTCCCCAAAATGACAATCTTCGAAAATGTGGCTTTCGCACTGGAAGTAATCGAAGAAGGCCCGAAAGTGATTCGTAAGCGAGTAATGGAAGTGTTAGACCAAGTGGGTTTAAAAAACAAAGCTCGCTTCATCCCCGACGAACTATCCGGGGGAGAACAACAACGGGTGGCTATTGCCAGGGCGATTGTCAATCATCCTCAATTAGTTATCGCTGATGAACCGACCGGAAACCTGGATCCGGAAACATCATGGGAAATCATGAAAATCCTTGAAGAAATAAATGCATCAGGAACTACTATTCTAATGGCCACTCACAGCAAAGAGATTGTGAACACTATCAAGAAACGCGTAATTGCTATCGAAGACGGCATAGTGGTACGTGACGAACATCGGGGTGAATACGGCTATGAAATTTAATACATTCAAAAGACACCTTAGTGAAGGCGCCAAAAACATCCGCCGGAACGGCTGGATGACCGTAGCTTCAGTGGGGGCTGTGACCACCACTTTGATCCTGGTCGGAGCATTTCTGGCATTGATGCTTAACTTGAACCAGGTTGCCGGCAATATCGAAGAAGATGTCGAAATCAAGGCACTGGTCGAAGTTACTGCAGATGAAGCGCAAGTAGATGAGATCCGCCAAAAGATCGATGATATTCCGGAAGTTGCTAGTGTAGATTATTCCTCAAAAGAGGAAGAATTAAACGGCTTAATTGAAAGTATGGGAGAACAAGGGGAAACCTGGGAGATGTTTGAACAGGACAACCCGTTGAATGACGCATTTGTCATTAAAACGGATGATCCACTAGATACATTTGATGTAGCGTCGGAAATCGAAGGATTTGAAAATATCCAGGAAGTCAATTATGGAGAAGATGTTGTCCAGAATTTATTCCGTTTCAATAAATATGCAAGAAACATAGGATTAGCTTTGATCATCGGTTTGGTATTCACGGCAATCTTCCTTATCTCCAATACCATTAAAATCACCATTATGGCCCGCAGTAAGGAAATTGGCATCATGAAGCTCGTGGGAGCAACGAATGCATTTATCCGCTGGCCGTTTTTTATCGAAGGTTTGCTGCTCGGCATACTAGGAAGTGTGATTCCGATAGCAGTGATTATCTCAGGTTATTACTACCTTGACGCAAATGTAAGCCAATTGATAACATTTGATTTTGTCTCATTGATGCCTTTCAACCCGTTTGCCTGGCAGCTTTCCCTGATTATACTGGGAATCGGTGCCGTCATCGGAGTATGGGGCAGTGTCATGAGCGTACGGAAGTTCTTGAAGGTGTAGGCAGAGGATTTAGTCAACAATGAATAGACCAATCGCTAAATAGTATTAACAGGGGGAACTATAAAATGAATAAGAAAAAACCGGCTTATTTATTCATGATAACTGCATTATCATTAGGCACTGTGTTACCGGGTGTCAGCCAGGTGAAGGCAGATGAACTCGGCAATGTAAAAGATGAAATCAATTCATTGAAAGAAAAACAAGAGGATGTCAACAGCGAAAAAAGCGAAGTGAGCGGTAAAAAGTCCAATACAGAAGAAAAGATTGAAGAAAACAAAGAGAATCAGAACCAAGTAACAAATGAAATAGAGAAAATCGATCAGGAACTGTCCGATGCTCAAGATAAAATCGCGAGTAAGGAAGCAGAAATTAATACCACCAATCAGGAAATCGAGCAAACGACTGCTGAAATCGAAAAGACAAAGCAGGAGATTGAACAGCTGAAAGCAGATATCGAGGACTTGAAAGAACGGATTGCCAAGCGTGAGGATTTGTTGAAAAATCGTTTGCGCGCTATTCAAAAAAACGGTGGAGACATCAGCTATTTGGAAGTGTTGATGGGAGCCCAAAATTTCGGGGACTTCATCAATCGGGCAACTGCTGTAAATAAAATCATGGATCAAGATAAAGACATTATGGAAACCCATCGGGCAGAAAAGGCCGAATTGGAAGAGAAACAGGAAGAAGTAGTTTCCAAGAAAGAGCAGTTGGAAACCAAACAAGCCGAGCTTGAAGACAAGAAAAGCAGTTTGCAGCAGCAAAAACAGGAGCTTGAATCGCTGAAAGCCGACTTGAACCAAAAAATGGAGCAAAAGGAATCATATATGTCCGAGCTGGAAAACGAACAGCAAGAACTCGAAGAATATAAGATGTCCTTAGAGGAAGAACAGCAGTTGCTTGCAAGCCAGCAAAGCGCTATTCAAAAAGCAATCCAACAGGCGCAGTCTGAGCAGCAAAAACTGGAACAGATGGCAGCGGAGAAAAAACGTAAAGAAGAAGAAGCACGCAAAAAATCGGAAGCGTCCAATTCAAGCGGAAGCAGCAGTAGCAGCAAAGCTTCTTCCTCCCAACAATCCAGCGGCAATGGGTCTTTCATCCGCCCAGCCGAGGGAAGAAACACTTCTGGCTTAGGGCAGCGCTGGGGAACTTTCCATGCCGGAATCGATATTGCAAATGGAATCGGCACACCTGTCAAAGCAGCAGCAAATGGCGTAGTCATCCGGGCGTATCGTTCATCAAGTTACGGTAACTGTGTGTTTATCAGCCATTATATCAATGGACAAGTTTACACAACTGTATATGCTCATTTAAACAGTTACAACGTTTCAACCGGCCAATCTGTAACCCAGGGGCAACCAATCGGTCAAATGGGTAATACCGGTGATTCGACCGGCCCGCATTTGCATTTCGAACTGCACAAGGGTTCTTGGAATCTTTCGAAAAGTAACGCCGTAAATCCTTATAGTTACTTCTAAGTTTTCTACAGGCATGTTTGGGACAAGTCCCGCATATAACTGAATTAAGAAAAGGCATCGCACAGTCACGGTGTGATGCCTTTTTCTTACATCTTCATCCTTTTTGTCCAAAATTTCTCGACCAGCGATTGTTTCGTGTTAAAGTAGTAAGGAGAGACTTTGGCAGAAATAGAATCAAATCCATTGGAGTGAATACCATGAATCTCAAAAAACGCTACATAGCGGCGATTATGGCGGCTGCCCTCCTGCTTGGCGGTGTCGGGGCTTACTTTGGTGTCCAGCTTGCCCAGTCACAGGATTCCACTGCACAACAAGGCGGAGATGGTGGAACGTTCGCCGATTTAAGCGAAGAACAGCAGCAGGAGTTGATCGGGAACTCGCAAGGCAGCGAGGAACTCGCAAAAGTAAACAAGGCATTTAACCTGATCAAGGATAGCTATCTGGAAGATGTAGATGACAGCAAGCTGATCGAGGGTGCGATTCAGGGAATGATGGACAGCCTGGAAGATCCGTACAGTGTGTATATGGATCAGGAAACAGTCGAGGAGTTCAATCATTCGATTGAGTCATCTTTCGAAGGAATCGGGGCCGAAGTCAGCATGGTGGAAGGCAAGGTCACCGTCATCGCTCCAATCAAAGATTCGCCGGCAGAAGAAGCAGGATTAAAGCCGAATGACCAAATCTTGAAAGTCGATGGGGAAAGCGTAGAAGGGTTGGATCTTTATGATGCGGTTTCCAAAATCAGAGGAGAACAGGGTTCGAAAGTTTCCTTGGAAATCAATCGTCCAGGTGTTTCCGATCCTCTGAACATTGAACTGACAAGAGACGATATTCCATTGGAAACAGTTTATTCCGACACGAAAGAAGTAAATGGAAAAACAGCAGGCATCATTGAAATTACTTCCTTCTCAGAAGGGACTGCGAAACGATTCGATGAAGAGCTCGCTAAGTTGGAAGACAAGGGTATCGACGGATTGGTTATCGATGTCCGTGGAAATCCGGGCGGCTTGTTCACAGCTGTAGAGGATATCTTGAAAAACTTCATCCCGAAAGATACACCTTATGTACAAATAGAAGACCGCAATGGAGAAAAGTCCCGTTACTTCTCAGAGATTGATGAAAAGAAAGGTTATCCAATTAATGTCCTGATTGACGAGGGAAGTGCCTCCGCTTCGGAAATACTGGCAGGTGCGATGCAAGAAGCTGGCGATGCCGAACTAGTCGGTACAACCAGTTTTGGTAAAGGAACAGTTCAGCAGGCGATTCCGATGGGGGACGGCAGTACAATCAAAATGACATTGTTCAAATGGCTGACTCCGGAAGGGAACTGGATACACGAAAAAGGGATAGAACCTACCATTGAAGTCAAACAGCCAGATTACTTTTATACGAATCCGCTGCAAGTCGAGGAACCCCTCCAATTGAATCAAAACAATGATCAAGTGAAGAATGCTCAAATCATGTTGAGCGGACTCGGTTACGAGCCTGGAAACAAGGACGGGCTTTACGACCAGGAAACGGCAAATGCGGTCCAAAGCTATCAATCCGACAACAGTCTTGAAAGCACAGGGAAAATCGACGAACAGACAGCAAACAAACTACAGGCAGATATCATAGAAAAAATCAGAGAAGGCAGTAACGATAAACAAAAGGAAGAAGCTTTGCAAACACTGTTTCAATAGATAGATTTCACCCGTGGGCGATATCACCTACGGGTGTTTTTTTGGATAAGCACCCGCTGGGGTCAGTCCCCTGCCGGTTTAGATTGGTAAAGCGCTAATAAGGTGGGGGACTGACCCCAGCATAAGAAACTTTCTTATAGATCTGTTTCTGGATTGATAGTTTATAGGAGATGTTTCTTAATATTGCTGTCTAATGGGCATTTTCCTATGCTATAATATACATACTATATTTGACCGGTACGTCGTGGTTAGAGCGGGGAGGGGAATAGATTGGCAATGGATGCATGGTTGATAGAATTGGCAAAAGGGATCGGCAAGCTGTTTTTGAATCCGCTGCTGTATTGGTCGGTAATTTTGTTATTGCTGGCTTCGACACGTAGAATCAAGCAAGAACGAAGTCAATTTGGTTTGAAAATTTTCGATGCATTTTCTGAAGCTAAGCATACATGGCCTGTCAGCTTGATTGGCGGAATACTGCTTTCGATAGCTTTTGTCGGTGGCGGTGTAGTCCTCAGCTATCCTGTCATCATGTTATTGTCGGCGATGATGGTGCTGCTTTCTATTTCAGGACGATTCACCTTGCTATCGGCTGCTTATACTTTTGGATTTAGTTACTTGATTTTGTTGATCGCTCCCCCTATGATAGCGGAATACACAGATTTTCCCTTGACGACCGATTTGCAGTCACTGAATTTCACCGGACTTGTCCTGCTGCTCGCAGCCTTTTTACTAATGGAAGCCCTGTTATTGTTGCGAAGTACAAGCAGGGAGACTTATCCGGAACTGGTCAAAGGAAATCGTGGTAAGTGGGTGGGCCGTCATCGGTTGAAAAAACTGACTGTCATTCCGTTCTTCACCTTGGTCCCATCAGGCATGATCGAGCCGTTTGCGGACTGGTGGCCGTTTTTACATATCCAGGGTGAAAGTTTTGGCTTGGTTCTCCTGCCGCTCATGACAGGGTTCGAGCAAGTGGTGAAAGGAACAAACCCCGTGTATGCTGCCAAAAGAATCGGCAGATCAGTACTTATTTTGGCACTTTTCACCTTTGGTCTTGCCATCGGCAGTTACTTTTTACCGCTTCTCTCACTTGCTGCATTCGGAGTGGCTTTGGTGGGAAGGGAATGGATTTCCTTTCGTTTTCGAGAAAAGGATAAGCAGGAGCAGCCTTTCTTTCATCCTTCTGAAAAGGGTCTGCTGATCCTTGGCATCATTCCAGGTACACCGGCAGATCGACTCGGCATGCTTGTCGGTGAAAGAATCGAGCGGGTAAATGGACAGCAAATCAGCAATGAACAAGAGTTTTACAGTGCATTACAGCGAAATAGTGCTTTCTGTAAATTAGAGGTACGGGATGAACGGGGAGAAATTCGCTTTTTACAACGAGCAATGTATCAGGGTGACCCGCATGAGCTCGGAATCTTGTTCGCTAAAGAAGAATACCGCTTGCGCAAACAGGAAAAATCCGGTTGAAATTCGTGTCGTGAAAAAAGGACCCGCTCAGGGTTCCTTTTTTAATATCGGAAGCAAACACTTTGCTGCCTTTATATTTCAGTTGTTGATGCAAACTAGTGAAAATTCTCTTTTTATAAGGCTCTCACTCGTTCTATAGAAGATGAGCGTAAGTCCAGCATTGCGAAAAACACTCCCTTTCCAGCCTGTAGACTCCTAGAAAATACAAACCGATTTTCTTCGTGCGATGTCTTGTTGTCGCAGCTTCCCTTGGACTGCGATTACTCTTCCCACCGAAAGACACCTTTCCTGCGGGAAGAGAGGCTTCGCTGAGATCCCGTACATATGGCGCTAGCTCGAGGAAACTCGCCAGCCGCCCGTTAAAAGCGTAAGGTATTTCCGTAACGAGGGCTACTGCTCTAACTAGCCAAGGACAAAAGAAAGTCATAAGGAAAATAGGTTCTCGATTCATTATCAATAGTGAAAAAATATAAAAATCCCCAGGCCTAAACCAGCCTGGGGAATCGTTATACTTTCATCTGCAACAGCTCGCGCAGTTCCTGTTCCGACAGCTTCGATAGCATCGTCTCGCCAGGCTGGATGATTTGATCAACGAGTTCGCGCTTTTTCTGTTGTAGCTCGAATATTTTTTCTTCAATCGTACCTTCTGTTATCAATCGGACGACCTGGACTACTTTTTTCTGGCCGATCCGGTGGGCACGGCCGGCTGCCTGCTCTTCGACCGCCGGGTTCCACCACAAGTCATACAAGATGACGGTGTCTGCGCCGGTAAGATTCAAACCGGTTCCGCCTGCTTTCAGAGAAATCAGGAACACGGTCTTTTCTCCGTTATTGAACCGATCCACCATTTCCATCCGTTTTAAAGGCGGGGTGGAACCATCGAGGCAAAAGACGTCGATTCCTTGTTCTGTCAACTTTTTTTCTATGATGCCGAGCATCGATGAGAACTGGGAAAATACCAGCGCGCGTTTGCCGCTTTGCTGCAACTCCTGTACCGTTTCCAGCAGCTGTTCCAGCTTGCCTGATTTTCCATCATAGTTATCGAGGAACAGGGCGGGGTGACAACAGATCTGACGCAGTCTTGTCAGACCGGCCAAGATTTCCAGCTTCCCTTTGTCAAATCCTTTTTCCTCGATTGTTTCGGCCACCTGCTGTTGCATTTTTTCAAGATAAACCAAATACACCTGTTTTTGCTGCTTGGTAAGATCCGAGTATTGCACCGTTTCAATCTTGTCGGGAAGCTCCTCGAGAACATCGGTTTTTAGCCGTCGTAAAATGAACGGCCGGGTAATGCGGGCGATGTAGTCGTGTTCCAGGTTAAGGAACGCTTTTTTATTGACAAACAGTCCGGGCGAAATCGTATGGAAAATCGCCCACAACTCCTCTAAAGAATTCTCGATCGGTGTACCACTGAGGGCAAAACGTTTTCCAGCTTGAATCATCCTTGTGGCTTTCGCAGTTTGCGTCAAATGGTTTTTGATCGCCTGTGCTTCGTCCAATATAAAGTGATCAAAGACTGTATCCTCATAGAATCCAGTATCTTTACGCAACAGTGGATAAGAGGTCACATAAACATCGGCAGCGCTGTTTGAATTGATTATTTCCCGTCGTTGCTGTTTGGTGCCGGCAATAACCGCTACTTGAAGAGAAGGGGCGAATTTTTCAAACTCCTTCTGCCAGTTATATAGCAGGGAGGCGGGAGCCACTACGATACTTTTCATTGTTCCGTTGGTTTCTTTTTCCGACAACAAATAGGTGATTGTCTGGATGGTTTTCCCCAATCCCATATCGTCTGCCAATATACCGCCTAGATGATAGTGACTTAACGTTTTAAACCATCGATAACCAGTCAGCTGATAATCGCGCAATTCTGCTTCCAATTTTGCCGGCAGGGGAAAATCAAGTTCGCCGGGATTTTTCAGCTGGGCGAGCAACTGTTGAAAAGTTTCGCCATATTCGGCATGGTCATCATCCAAAGCTTCCTCAACTTGAAAACTGCGTGCCATGGGCACTTGGATTTTACCGTCCTCCACCTGGCTTTTTTGAAGCTGAAGCTTGTCGGCCAGCTGGCGGAAAGACTCGAATGATTCATCTTCGAGCGAGACCAATGCTCCTTCCGGGATTCGGTAATAACGCCGTTTTTCAATTAACGCCTGCATCAATTGCTGGACTTCCTCGGCTGAAATTCCTTCGACATCAAACTGGATATCAAGCATTCCGTCAAGACGGTTGACTTCAACAGAACTGGACATAACCGGCTCGCCTGTATTGATCAAAGACTTCACCCTGGAAGAAACATATACATCAGCCATTTCTCGTAATTGGGGAAGTGTTTCCTGCAGGAAGTGATAAATCGCATCGGTTTTAAACAATTGGTACATATCGTTTAAATAGACAAATTCCGCCTTTTCCAACAGGTTGATCAATGCCAATTCTTTGTCGGCTTCCCGTTTGATTACCTTTTCTGCCAGTCGATCTTCCTGATAAGGGTAAACGATGTCTTCCCCATAATGGAATTCCAGTTTTAATTGAAGCGAATCGGAAACTTCTTCAAGATAAACTTTCGGACGCAGCGGACTGGTGGTGATAGCCTTCTTTGTTTTTTCTGCATAATGCACCCGGCCGATTTTTTCCAGTTTGGGAACGACATTACTGACGAAGGAACTCATCTCTTTGCCGGCGATCTGTTGCTGTTTATCCGTCCTGTATGGAAGCAGGGCATACAGCTGGTCCATGATTGTATGTTGTTCCTTATCGAGCAGGTAAAAGGTTGCGTCAGAAAAAAGGCAGCCATAGTGTTGGAAGTACATATAATTCGCCAAATCGGAAATATCGATTTGAAAGGCTTCCTCGGCCTGTTTGTCTAGTTGGAAGCGGACAGGCTGAACGTTTTGCTCCACTTCGATCGGCATTTTCTCTTCTCTTACCTGATAATAACTGTCTGCCTCAGCCAGCAGCATGAGCATTTCCCCAGCAGAAGCCGGCGGCAGTATAATCGATCGTTTATCAGCTATAGGATTGGAAAAAGAATTTTCGTATAAAGCCTCATTGTCATAGGCGTCGATCAACTGGTCGATAATTGGTTGATCTTGCTCCCGGAAGACGTGGCTGCCGGGCTGATAGGTGAATGAAGGCGTTACTTTATAAGGAATCCCTCTTTTGATATGGGACAACAATTCCCGGATGTCTTTGATGACATACGTTCTGGATGTGCCCAGTCTCACTTCTGTTTCAAGGAAAAACGTAGAATTATGAGGATTCACTCTGCTTTGCAGGATGTATTCTACCTGCAACAGTTGCTTTTGTTTCGGCGTTTTTTCGGTGAATGCATCGATCATCCTCACAGAAAAGTCATAATCTGCTTGTTCAGCCGTGAAATCCTCCTGTCCGGACTCGGTACGGATTTTACTCCATGACTCCTGGCTGATTGCCAGCAAAACGGCGGCTATGTGCTTGCAGGTATAATGCGTCGCATAGGCCGGACAGTCACAGCTCCCTTCCAGATCATCATCATCGAAAAAGAAAATACGGACATTGTACGTTTCCGTTCCGCGGACTTGGCCGCGCCAGGCATTGATCGTAGGATTGTAGGTGATTCCATGCACCCGGCCCTTCTGATAATAATCCCGGCCCCTTTTATAAAAACGTTCGCCGGTGATTTTCACGATGTCTTGTTTGTCTAAAAAAAACGTTCGCAACTCTATCTCATCCCTTGTTGAAAAACATAGTCATCTCTCTATTATAACAGAGGCAGCAAGCTGTGGGATGAAGGAATGCAGAGAAAAATCCGTCAAATTCGTGGAAGGCATCCTTTCAGATTTGTGTTAGGATTAGAAAAAACGATACAGCAGCATAGGGGGAGAGGGCATGAAATTCATTCTGTTATACGGTCCGCAAGCTGTCGGGAAAATGACCGTCGGGCAGGAACTCGAAAAATTGACTGGATTGAAGTTGTTCCATAATCATATGACTATCGATTTGGTCCATCATTTTTTTGATTTTGACTCGGAGTCGTTCCAGCGTCTTGTCAATCTGTTTCGTCATGAAATCTTCGAAGAGGTAGCGAAAAGTGATTTGCCCGGGATGATTTTCACCTACGTGTGGGCATTCGACGAGCAGGAGGACTGGGATTTCGTCGAAAAAATCTGTGAGACGTTCAAATCCGAGGGAGCAGAAATAATGTTTGTGGAACTGGAAGCGCCATTGTCAACTAGGTTGGAACGCAATGTATCCACGCACCGCCTCGCACAAAAACCGACGAAACGGGATTTGAAACAGTCAGAAAGCAATTTGCGCCTGACGCACGAACAGCATCGTTTGAACTCTGAGCCAGGCGAAATGACACGGAAACCTTACCTGCGAATCGATAATTCGGAACAGACAGCAGCACAAACAGCATTGTTGATCAAGGATGCGTTCGGTTTATAATTTGCGGCTTTCGATAGGTTAGTGAATGAATTGCAATTTTCTGGTTGATAAACAGCAGTCAAATTAGCTATGATAGTAAAGGATTAAAAATTTTTCTCCCGAAGGGGAGTCGTTCGCTCGAAGCAGAGATTTTGACGCACCTGTCAATGGCAGGTGCATTTTAGATAAAGGAGAATCATCCAATGTAAACATAAATCCCTTGCTGTACAGAAACTTAATACCAATCAATCTATATGAAAGGGATTTTTATATGTCTATTAAAGAAGAAGTGAACAAGCGGAAAACCTTTGCGATTATTTCCCACCCCGATGCCGGTAAAACAACCTTGACCGAGAAGCTTTTGTTATTCGGGAACCTGATTCGGTCGGCGGGTACAGTCAAAGGGAAAAAGTCCGGGAAATTTGCTACATCGGACTGGATGGAAATCGAGAAACAGCGGGGGATTTCCGTCACCTCCAGTGTCATGAATTTTCCTTACAAAGGGCATCAAGTGAATATTTTGGATACCCCTGGTCACGAGGACTTCAGTGAAGATACGTACCGGACGTTGACTGCGGTCGACAGTGTGGTGATGATCATAGATGCCACGAAAGGGATCGAGGCGCAGACAATCAAGCTTTTCAAAGTTTGCCGGATGCGTGGCATTCCGATTTTTACCTTCATCAACAAGCTGGACCGGGAAGGCCGTGAACCACTTGAATTGATGGAAGAGATCGAGGAAGTACTCGATATCGAAACCTATCCGATGAACTGGCCGGTAGGAATGGGGAAACGATTCTTGGGGATTTTCGACCGGCACGGCGAGCAATTCGTCCGGTTTAACGGCAATGAAGAGGAAAGCTATATACCATATGCCGATCTCGACAAGGCGGAATATGCTGATTTGGTAAATGATGCAACTTATAAAGAAACGGAAGATGAGCTTGCACTGCTGGATGAAGCAGGTGATCAATTTTCGCTTGACGCCGTGTTGAGAGGCGAGCAGACTCCGATCTTTTTCGGTAGTGCACTTGCCCCGTTCGGCGTACAGACTTTTTTTGATACTTTCATTTCCATGGCACCGGCTCCGACAGCACGAAAGTCGACCGAAGGATTAATCAGCCCGGATAACCCTGATTTTTCCGGTTTTGTTTTCAAAATCCAGGCAAACATGAATCCGGCGCACCGTGACCGGGTTGCCTTTCTGCGCGTATGCTCCGGAAAGTTCGAACGGGGAATGAGCGTCAAGCTGGCAAGGACCGATAAGCCGATCAAACTGGCTCAGTCCCAACAATTCGTCGCCTCTTCGCGAGATACGGTGGAAGAAGCGTATGCCGGGGATATTATCGGCATTTATGATCCGAACGCTTACCGGATCGGCGATACGTTGATAGAAGGCAAAGAGTCGTTTGAATATGATGAGTTGCCACAGTTCCCTCCAGAACTGTTTAAAAAAGTCTCCGCCAAAAACGTCATGAAGGCGAAGCAGTTCAAAAAAGGCATTGAGCAGTTGGTTCAAGAAGGCGCCATCCAGTTGTTCCGAGGCGTCAATGATGAATCTTATATCATCGGAGCCGTCGGTGAACTGCAGTACGAAGTGTTCGATTACCGGATGAAAAACGAGTACAATGTCGAGGTTATGCTGGAATCGATCGGAGAGCGGATTCCGCGCTGGCTCAAGGAAGAACAAGTCGACCGTTCGATGTTCGATGAGCGCAACCTGCTTGTGAAAGATCGTGAGGGAGAGTATCTCGCTTTGTTCAAGAACGATTTTTCACTGCGCTGGTTCCAGGATAAACACCAGGATATCGAACTCATTGATTTGTTTGAAGTGAACCAATACGATCAGAGCTATCAATAAACTGCAACATAAAACAAAGGTGCCTTTTCCAAAAAAAACCGAACGATTCGTTCGGTTTTTTTTTGATGAGCAGAAAGCAAACCGTTCTACCCTTCTCCTATGAGAAGTGCAACTTTCCACTCCGGCAAGGTGATCTGGTGTGATTTCAGTTTTGCTCCTTACCATTACTGGTAGGAAGATAAGCCAATGTAAACCAGGATTATTTCTTTGCCCTTTTTTTGTTGTTGGTCGAACCCTTCAATTTCAGTGGAAAAACCCCCCTATTTTAGCCACTACTTAGTACTTATCAGTTAATAGAAGCATAAGGTTCTTCTATTCATCTTATCTTTATCCGGTTGGAACCAAACCGCGAAAATATAGCGAAGGCAAGATACGGAGACTCCAACGGGAACAGCACGAGCTGAAAATCCCGCAAAGAAGAGGAATTAATTGGCATTTTGTGTTAGGATAACTTTCATAGAATGCATTATCATATTGTCTACCCTATTCTACTTATGTAGAGTAGAAGCGTTTCAGAAGAAGGAGAGGAGATGGTTAGAATGGCAGAGTTCAAAATCAAAAAACTGAATACGATCGTAGTCCCTGTAAAGGACTTAGATAGGTCCAGGACATTTTACAAAGATGTTTTACATCTTCCGGAAGACTTTGTCGAGAATGGAATGGCTTTTTATTCCGTTGGAACGGGGGACGGAAAAGTCACGGTGTTATTACATCTCATCGATGAACCGGAACCAGTGGAAAAAGGTATCGTGATCGAGTTTGAGGTAGATGACGTGAACAAAACGGTCATTTCCATAAAAGAAGCAGGTGGACAAATTATCCAGGAACCGATAGACCGTGAATGGGGAGTGAAGGAGGCAGTCATCGCCGATCCCGACGGCTATAACATTTGGATAGTAGAGCCTTTGGTATAGGTGAATTTATTCGAGGACAACTTGGTTTGGTCTTGTAGTTGGTCGTGATATTCAGGGAAGCTTCTATGAAATCACGTCATCCTATCGACAAATAAGAGAGGAGCCGAATCATCAAAAGAAAAGGCTCCTCTATCTTATGGACGTTGCCACGATATTTTTATTCTTCCACCCCTAGTGTGGTCTCTTCATGTGTATGCAACTCTTCTTTTTTTACGTGGATGGTGATGTCATGCTCACCACTGTGTGCAAAGGTGACTTTGCCGGCATACATACCGTTGTCCCCTTCTGTCAAATTGACCCATTGAGGATCCTCTTCCGGATCATGATAGATTTCCAGTGTGACATTGGCGCCAGTCAACGGCTCGTCCTCCTGGTTGATGCTTACCGTCACTTCGCTTTCCTCATGAACGGTCAGGGAATCCGGAGCATGGAGTTCGACAGCTAAATCATCATGGTGATGATGGTTGCTGTCATCTTCTCCTGCAGTTTCATCGTCCCCGTGGCTATGTCCTTCTTCTGCATCTTCGTCTTTTGCATCACCAATAACAATCGATTTTTTCGGCATGATATGCATTTGCCGAGCAGTGACATGGGACTGAACGATAAAGGTACCGTCCGCGTCAAATTTCTTTTCTATTCCATAGACACCGTCTTCCTGGTATTCCGCTTCGATCATTTCACTGTCGTCTTTTGCGCCTTCCTGCCATATTTCAAATTCTACTTCATCGGCATCGCCGACATTTTCTCCACCTTGTGTTACTTTTGCGGTCATGCTGACGGCTTCACCGCTGTCTGCATGTTCTGGGACTTGCAAATCTACTTCGAGGGGTTGTGGTTCGCTGTTTTCATCGCCAGAACCCTTGTTATCGGATTGTCCGCAGGCAGCAAGACCAAAAAGCATGATGACAAGGAAAAATAAAATTCGTTTCATTCTCAAACTTCATCCTTTCTCGCTAATAAGCGCTCCTATCTCAGATTATAGGCAATTGCCAGTAATACTACAATGCTTGTAGATGACTACTTTGTGAACACTGCCATGTGTCAATCATTTTTCTATAAACCTTGAAAAGAACGTGTTAAACTGTCTTCGTGCCGGCAACCGGCATTCATTAGAAGAAAAAAGCTGCATAAGTCGAATGTTTGTTCGGTTTTGTGTTAATATAGTAATACAATGTGATAAAATAGTTCAGGAATAGAAAGAACGGAGGTTGGTTCGATCGTGGAAAATAAATTCGACCTTGTTGCCCAGTATCAGCCTGAGGGAGATCAGCCGAGAGCAATAGATGAACTGGTGGACGGTCTGAAAAAAGGGAAGAAGCATCAGACGCTTCTTGGAGCTACGGGGACAGGCAAAACGTTCACGATGTCGAATGTCATTAAAGAAATTAATCGCCCGACGCTGGTGATTGCGCACAATAAAACACTGGCAGGTCAGCTGTACAGTGAATTCAAAGAATTTTTTCCGGATAATGCCGTAGAGTATTTCGTCAGTTATTATGATTACTATCAACCGGAAGCATACGTTCCGTCGACGGACACGTTTATCGAAAAAGACGCGAGCATCAACGATGAAATCGATAAATTGCGCCACTCGGCAACATCTGCATTGTTTGAACGCAATGATGTCCTGATTGTCGCCAGCGTATCATGCATCTATGGGTTGGGTTCTCCGGAAGAATACCGCAGCCAGGTGCTCTCGCTCCGGACCGGAATGGAAAAAGACCGGGATCAGCTGTTGCGTGACTTGGTCGATATCCAGTATGCCCGCAATGATATTGATTTCCAACGCGGCACGTTCCGCGTCCGCGGTGACTCGGTGGAAATCATTCCAGCTTCCCGGGAGGAGCATTGCCTGCGCATCGAATTTTTCGGGGACGAAATCGACCGGATCCGGGAAGTCGATGCTTTGACCGGCGAGATTATCGGCGATCGGGAGCATATTGCGATTTTCCCGGCTTCCCACTTCGTCACCCGTGAAGAAAATTTAAAAAAAGCGATAAAAAATATCGAACAGGAGCTTAATGAACGGGTAAAAGAGTTGAAGGACCAAAACAAGCTGCTGGAAGCACAGCGCATCGAACAGCGGACCAATTATGATTTGGAAATGATGAATGAAATGGGCTTTTGTTCGGGAATCGAAAACTATTCCCGTCATTTGACTTTCCGCGAACCAGGATCGACACCATATACGCTGATCGATTATTTCCCGGATGATTTTCTTATCGTGGTGGATGAGTCCCACGTCACCCTGCCGCAAATTCGCGGAATGTACAATGGTGACCAGGCGAGAAAACAAGTGTTGGTTGACCATGGTTTCCGGTTGCCATCCGCTATGGACAACCGTCCGCTGACATTCAGTGAATTCGAAAAGAAAATCAACCAGATGGTTTATGTATCGGCGACTCCTGGCCCTTATGAGTTGGAGCATACACCAAAAATGACCGAGCAAATCATCCGTCCGACCGGCTTGTTGGATCCGGAAGTCGAAGTCCGTCCGATTGAAGGGCAGATCGACGATTTAATCGGAGAAATCAACAAACGGATCGAGCGAAATGAGCGTGTATTGGTAACCACGCTGACTAAAAAAATGTCAGAGGACTTAACCGATTACCTGAAGGAAATCGGCATCAAAGTAGCTTATTTGCATTCTGAAATCAAAACGCTGGAAAGAATCGAGATTATCCGGGACCTGCGGGTGGGTAAATATGATGTATTAGTAGGAATCAACCTGCTTCGTGAAGGACTCGATATTCCTGAAGTTTCCCTCGTGACGATATTGGATGCGGATAAAGAAGGCTTCCTGCGTTCCGAGCGCTCCCTGATTCAGACAATGGGAAGAGCGGCACGTAACGAAAACGGCCGTGTCATCATGTATGCCGATAAAGTTACTGATTCGATGGAAAAGGCAATCGATGAAACCAACCGTCGTCGTGTAAAACAACAGGCTTATAATGAAGAACACGGCATTACACCGAAGACCATCAAAAAGGATGTCCGCGATGTGATCCGCGCAACTGTGGCAGCCGAAGAAACAGAAGAGTATAAATCTGAACAACCAAAGCTGTCGGAGATGACCAAGAAGGAACGGGAGAAAGTGATCGAGGATATGGAAAAAGAAATGAAACAGGCGGCAAGGGACCTGAACTTCGAACGGGCCGCCGAGCTGCGTGACTTGGTTTTGGAACTTAAAGCGGAAGGATGACCTAGGAATGGCAAAAAAATCGATAACGATTAAAGGGGCACGCGCCCATAATTTAAAAAACGTGGATGTGGACATACCGAAAGATCAGTTGGTCGTGTTGACCGGCCTGTCGGGATCCGGTAAATCATCTCTGGCATTCGATACGATTTATGCAGAAGGCCAGCGCCGTTATGTCGAGTCGCTTTCGGCCTATGCCCGCCAGTTTCTCGGCCAGATGGACAAACCGGATGTCGATGCGATAGAAGGACTTTCGCCGGCAATCTCGATCGACCAGAAAACAACAAGCAAGAACCCGCGGTCCACTGTCGGAACTGTCACGGAGATTTATGATTATCTCCGCTTGTTGTTTGCCCGTGTCGGCCATCCGACTTGTCCGATTCATGGGATAGAAATAACATCGCAAACGGTGCAGCAAATGGTGGATCGGATCCTCGAATATCCGGAAAGAACCAAACTGCAAATCCTGGCACCGGTCGTTTCCGGCCGTAAAGGGGAACACGTGAAGGTGCTGGAGGACTTGAAAAAAGAAGGCTATATCCGGGTCAGGGTAGACGGCGACATGTATGAGATTACCGATGAAATCAAACTGGAAAAAAACAAAAAGCATTCCATCGAAGTGGTTGTCGACCGGATCGTTGTCAAAGAAGGCGTCTCCGGGCGTTTGTCTGACTCGTTGGAAACGGCGCTTGGACTTGGTGACGGAAATGTGATTGTCGACGTTATCGGAGAAGAAGAGTTACTGTTCAGTGAGCATCATGCATGCCCGATCTGCGGATTTTCCATCGGAGAATTGGAGCCGCGGCTGTTTTCCTTCAATAGTCCGTTCGGCGCTTGTGAACGCTGTGATGGATTGGGCACGCAGCTGGAGGTCGATGTTGATTTGGTGATGCCCGACCGAAGTCTGTCCTTGAGAGAAGGAGCGATTGCTGCTTGGGAACCGACGAGTTCACAATACTACCCGAAGCTGTTGGAAAGTGTCTGCAACCATTTCGGCATTGATATGGATGTTCCGGTCAAACAGCTTTCAAAACGGCAGATGGATAAAATTTTGCACGGAAGCGGCAAGGAAAAAATCCATTTCCGCTATGAAAACGATTTTGGACGGGTTAGGGAAAATGATATTTATTTTGAAGGCGTTTTGAAAAATATCGCTCGTCGTTACCGGGAAACGACTTCCGATTTCATTCGCGAACAGATGGAAAAATACATGACCCAGAAGCCTTGTCCGAAGTGTGACGGTTACCGTCTCAAAGACGAAGCGCTGGCTGTTTTGGTCAATGGGCTTCATGTAGGCAAGGTGACGGAAATGTCGGTGACCGAAGCTTTTCAATTTTTTGAGTCAGTCGAATTGTCTGAGAAGGAAGAGCAGATCGCCCGGATGATTTTAAAGGAAATTTGCGACAGACTGACCTTCCTGAACAATGTCGGACTCGATTATTTGACATTGGCCCGTTCTGCCGGCACGTTGTCTGGAGGGGAAGCCCAGCGGATTCGGCTGGCGACACAAATCGGTTCTGCCCTGACAGGTGTGTTGTATGTATTGGATGAGCCATCGATTGGTCTGCATCAGCGTGACAACGATCGTTTGATCGGAACCTTGAAACGGATGCGCGACCTTGGCAATACGCTGATCGTGGTAGAGCATGATGAAGATACCATGTATGCTGCAGACTGGTTGATCGATATCGGGCCTGGAGCCGGAGAGCACGGCGGGCAAATCGTATCTAGTGGTACGCCGAAGCAGGTCATGAAGGACAAAAACTCTTTGACCGGTCAATATTTGTCCGGCAAGAAGTTCATTCCGCTTCCGCAAGAACGCCGAAAGCCGGATAATCGGGCAATTGAGGTACTCGGGGCAGAGGAAAACAACCTGAAAAAAGTGGATGCAAAAATTCCGCTCGGGTTGTTTACTGCAGTCACTGGTGTTTCGGGATCCGGCAAAAGTACGCTGATCAATGAAATACTGCATAAATCCCTTTCGATGCAGCTGCACCGGGGTAAACAAAAACCTGGCAAGCATAAAACAATCAAAGGAATCGAACATTTGGATAAAGTGATCGATATCGACCAGTCTCCGATAGGTAGGACCCCGCGTTCCAATCCGGCGACTTATACTGGTGTTTTCGACGATATCCGTGATGTTTTTGCCCAGACGAACGAAGCAAAAATCCGCGGTTACAAAAAAGGCAGGTTCAGCTTCAATGTGAAAGGCGGTCGCTGTGAAGCCTGCCGTGGCGATGGGATCATCAAAATCGAAATGCACTTTTTGCCGGATGTGTACGTTCCTTGCGAAGTATGTCATGGGAAACGGTATAATCGCGAGACGTTGGAAGTGAAGTACAAAGGAAAAAATATCGCCGACGTATTGGACATGACCATTGAGGAGTCGCTTGATTTCTTCGCCAATATCCCGAAAATCCAGCGCAAGCTGCAGACCATATTCGATGTCGGTCTTGGCTATGTCCGGCTTGGACAGCCTGCGACCACCTTATCAGGCGGCGAGGCACAGCGTGTCAAACTGGCCAGCGAACTTCACCGTCGCTCGAATGGCAAGTCCTTTTACATTTTGGACGAGCCGACAACCGGTTTGCATGTGGATGATATATCGCGGCTGTTGGAAGTGCTGCAACGGTTGGTCAACAACGGAGATACCGTGCTGATCATTGAGCATAACCTGGATGTCATCAAGGCGGCAGACAACATTATTGATCTTGGACCGGAAGGCGGCGACCGTGGCGGTCAGATCATTGCAACGGGTACGCCGGAACAAGTGGCAGACTCACCGCAGTCATATACCGGAAAATACCTGAAACCGGTTTTGGAAAGAGATCGTCAACGCATGGCCGATAAAGTCAAGCAACAGGAAAAAGTAGGTTCCAAGTAACAGGAAAACAAAACCGTCTTGGTTGAAAGACGGTTTTGTGCTTGTGTAGAAAATGATAAATTTAACTGTATGTGGACAATGATTGACTGAGACAGCCACGTCCAGCTCCAGCGCCTACCCCCTCGAGGTCTTAAGCCCACCCTCTGTGTGGCAAAAAACGCCACGCCGAGGCAGTTCTTAAGCTTGGCGGGGGTGAGCAAGGCGCTTGCGCTTTTGTTCGTCCAGCTCCAGCGCCTACCCCCTGCCCACCCTCTGTGTGGCAAAAGGCGCCACGGCGAGGCTGTTCTTAAGCTTGTCGGAGGCCGCCCACACGATGTGTGTCAGGCGTTGCCACAGAACGTGGCGGCTTTAGAAGCTTAAAAGGAACATAAAACTAAAAACCGAGCGATTCTACTAGAACTTGTAGAATTCGCTCGGTTTTTTTGCTTTGGTGTCGATGCTTTTGTACCGGCAGCCTTTTGTTATGTTGGATGTGCACGCTATGAGCAAGTCATAACTTTTTTACATCGGTAAGCTTTATACCGCTTTTAGGAATGCTTGGGATTGAAACCATACTGAAGCTTAAATCTTGCACTGGGACATGATAATCCAATCTATTAACCATATAATCAAGCACTACCTTCATTACTTGGATCGTTACCCATTCCCCAGCGCAGCGGTGACCGAGATAATGGTCCCCTCCACCTTGAGGAATAAAGTCGAAAGGACTTCCTTGCCATTCAGTAAAACGCTCCGGATAGAACGTATCGGGATTATCCCATAAGTGAACATCATGGTTTGTCCCGTATAAGTCAAGCAGCGTCAACGTCCCCTTTTTAAAGTGGTAGCCATGCCATGTGAAATCCTCTTTTACACGTGCTCCGGCAAACGGAAAAAACGGGTAGTAACGTCTTACTTCCTGTACAAATTGCCGGTAGTAATCCTGGCCGGTTTCTTTCAGTTTGCTTGCTTGACCAGGAAACTGATGTAAGGCAAGGGTTGTAAAACTTATATAGATGGCAATCGCCACAATCGGTCTGAGGATGTTAAGTAACTCTACTGCTGCTACGCGAGGTTCCAATAAATTTCCTTGTAAGTCCCGATGCCAAGCCATGGTGTATAATGCCGTATCTTCCTTTGGCATTCTTTCTTGCCTTCTGACTTGCTCGATCAAATCCATCATCCAACTTTCCGACCGTTTTCGAGCATTTTTCCCTTTTTGATAGCGGACACCCATCGAAACGGAGGATTCGATGATGGTACTTAGATCCTCTGCCCGTTTTTCCACTTCTGAAGCCCAAAGCGGAACGCCAGCCCATTCACAGGCCACCCGGGTCATCAGTTTTTTTGCTTCTTGGTATACACGGATCGAGTTTCTTTTTTCCCAATCCGCCGCCATTAAGTCGAGGTGTTTGTAGGTGATTTCATGAAGCAGTTCCAATCGTTCCTTCGACATCAGCGACATGAACATTTGTTTCCGGTGCCGGTGTTCTTCCCCGTCCAATGTTTGGACGCCGTTTTCTCCAAACAGCGTTTTTTGAACCCTTTTCGGTGCTGCACCGCTCCTTATGAATTTCGTATGGTCATAAAAAACTTCCGCTGCATCTTTACCACCCATACAAATCGCTCTTTGTCCGAGTAAACGAGTCTCGAACAGGTTACGCTGTAAGCTGTGTCGTCTGTTCGGGATGTACATGTACCCTTCCCGCAGCAAATCCAAGCTATGGTCGATACCCGTTTCTTTAGGGAATTCCTGTTGAACTACCATGGTTACACTCCTTCCAACATGTTTACCGCTAGTTTTAAAGCTTCACTTACATTTCTAGCCTTTTCAGCTTGTTTTAAACATATATTTCCTTCTGATCGGCATCACTTGGAGTAGTGGAATGCTGCTTCCTTGTAAGGTATTACGAATATATTTAGAGATTAGGAAGGTCCAATCAGCTAAATGCTTTGACGCTTCAGCCGATTTTGGGTAAGGTAAAAATAGTATTCGGTGAAGGAAGGGAAAGTGGGAAATGGAACCTATTCATATAGAAGAAGTACAAAAGCAACTGGACCGTCTGGCCAATAAGGAAGTATATGTCCATTTGGAAACGACCAACGGTGCCTATGCCAGCCATTTTAATGAAAATGCCTATAATGTCGGTGCATTTATCCGAAATGCGAAAGTGAATTATCTGCACGGGAAAATCGTCGGAGACAATGGTACATACCGTGTCGGCTTGAAATTGGATATCGGATGGGTTTATGCAGAAGGAGTCAATCAATGGGAGCTTGATGAACAAGATAGATTATTGATGGCGGGCCATGATCGGGAAGGACGCCTGATGGTCGCTTTGGAAATCAGTGAGCAGCCGTTTAAAAATTAGTTAGGGAGAGATGATCGCTTTGGAAAAACATGTAGTAGTCATATATCCGCACCCGGATGACGAAGCATTCGGTGCTTCTGGTACAATCACCCAATTCAGGCAAGAAGGGGTTCCGGTTACGTATTTATGCGGTACCCTGGGAGAAATGGGGCGCAACATGGGAAATCCGACATTTGCCAATCGGGAAACCTTGTCAGATTTCCGCAGAAAAGAACTGATCGATGCCTGCAACGTGATGGATGTCGAATTGCGCATGCTTGGTTATCGGGATAAGACCCTGGAATTTGAGTCCCGGGATGAAATAGCGAAACACTTGAAAAACATACTGGAAGAAATCGAACCAAGTCTGGTGATTACGCACTATCCGGGCCATGCCGTCCACCCGGACCACAATGCAATGGGAGCTGCAGCGATTGAGGCGGTAAAGCAGATGGATCCGGACAAGCGTCCAAAAGTATGGGCACAAGCAATAAGCCATGATCATGTGAAACTTTTCGGAGAGCCGGACGTAATAAATAATGTAAAACCCGTTTTTGATCAAAAAATGAAAACAATCATGGCGCACCGCTCGCAGGCGCAAGGAGTGTTAGGCAGCATGAATGGCAGTGCCGAAGCGGCAGCTGATCTGGAGGAAGTTGCCAAGGAACGGCTGGGCTACGAAAGTTTTTACACGTGGAATTTTGATTGAGGATTGGAAAAAAGCCGCTGAACTAAACTGTACCTGCAAGCGAGGTTTTACGTTTTAGTTGTAGCGGCTTTTTTTAGCAACTAACAAGGCAGGTGGAAAAAAGTGAAGGAAGAACGTAAAAAAATCTTGAAAATGGTAGAAGATGGACTGGTCAGTTCCGAAGAAGCAGAAGAGTTGCTCGATGCGCTCGAAGAAGCCGAACAAGCGGAACAACAACAAAACGCTGTTTCCACGAAAGTGAACTGGGAAGAGGGAAACCGTCAACAGCAATATAAAACAAAAGCAAGTAAGAAAACCAGTTTTTTCGGTTTTGTCGAAGAAGCATTTCAAAAAATCAAAAATGTCGATCTTGATTTTAACTTTGGGAAGTATTACGAGGTATCCCACATTTTTCACCATCACTCCGCTGTTTTCCAAGACATCGATATCGATGTCGCCAACGGAAATGTTACGATTCAGCCATGGAATGAAACCGATGTCCGGATTGAGTGCAATGCGAAAGTCTATCAGGTGGATAATCAGGAACAAGCCCGGGAAAAGTTTTATAAGGAAGCGGTTTTTCAGTTGGATGAGGAGCGTGTGCAGTTTTATTTGCCAAGTCAACAGGTAAAAACGGAAATCACCGTCAAAGTTCCAGAAAGGCACTACCGGAAAACAGTAGTCAAATTGTTTAATGGAAGCATTTATGGTGAAAAATTAAGCGTGGATCGGTTACACATCAAATCGACCAACGGCTCGATCAATTTGTCTGAAGGAAAGGGTGCCGTACTGGAAGCAGAAACTGCCAACGGTACAATCAATATCAGCGATTGCCGGTGGGAAGTGGCGGATATGGAGAGCATCAACGGAAAAATAAATGTCGAGGGCACCTTCGAGAAAATCGACGCACAGCTCGTCAATGGCAGTATTAGTTGCCTTTGGCAGGACGGCTTTCAACCGAAATCAGGGTTCTTCAAAACGACAACCGGCAGTGTCCGTCTGGTTTTACCGGACCGACTCCGCATCGACGGCAAAGCCGAAACCAAAATAGGAAACATTCATTGCGATTTGAATAATTATCAAGTAATCGAAGAAAAGAAAGAAATGATCAATCGTTCGCTGCACTTTGAAGTCAAGCACGAACAAGATATGGAGCCGTTTTACGTGGAAGCAGAAACGAAAACAGGGTCCGTGTGGATGTTACCGACCAAGTAGGAGGGATATTATATGTCCAGAAAGTTATACCGTTCCCGTACCGATCGGAAAATTTCCGGTGTGTTAGGAGGGCTGGCAGAATATGTGGATATCGACGCCACGCTGTTGCGGTTATTGTTCGTATTGATTTTTATATTTACAGGATTTTTCCCGCTCGGAATCCTCTATATCCTAGCAATATTCATCATGCCTAAGGAGCCGTTCGTCTGATGGTGAAGCGATGGCTGCTTTCCATTTTGCTGAATGCGGTGGCATTGATTGTCGTCGATCAGTTGTTTGCTGACTTTTACCTGGAGGGATTCGGAACAGCACTGTTGGCAAGTCTGATCTTGTCTATTTTGAATGTGATCGTCAAACCGATTTTAATTGTTTTTACGTTGCCGATTACGTTTTTGACGCTCGGGTTGTTTTTATTCGTCATCAATGCAATTACTTTGATGATTACCCAGGGGTTGATAGGCAGCTCGTTTGTAATTGATGGATTTGGGTTGGCGATTCTTGCAGCAATCATCCTGTCACTATTGAACTTGCTGCTCAACCGATTGATCAGGGACACAGTTGATTTGAATCGTTAAACAAATAAGCGGGCTGACGGGATCGTATCGTCAGCCCGCTTTCTTTTAAGCAAAAACGAGGAGATACGGCTGAGGCCATGCCCGCGGCAAGCATCCACCGACAAGCGATTCGCGGAGTCGGCAACGATCGTTGAGGCCACTTTAGGATTTTTTCAGTGGCCTCGATTGTTAAAGGATCCATTTTCGCGTTTTCTCCATATTACGTATCCATAGTGCCTGGAAATGTGGCGATAGACATCCTTTCCTGATGCATTCCTTTCCTTGTCAACTTGCCAGCCTTTCCACCGCGTTCCAATCCTTTCCGTCTGAAAATCTACACACTAATGCCTCCGAATAAAAAAAGTGCTACAATAGGATACAGTGATTAGGAAGGTACGATGGAGGGATACATATGGCAAAAGTACGTACCCAGGATTTACTGAACCAGTTCAACCTGGAACTTGTTGCAGGCCGCAATGGCGTGCACAGGGAGATTTTCATGAGTGATATTTCCCGGCCTGGTCTGGAAATGGCCGGTTATTTTAAATATTATCCGAAAAATCGGTTGCAGTTGCTTGGCAAAACGGAAATGTCTTTTTTTAACGAGCTGAGCACGGAAGAACAGCGGGACCGTGTAGAAAACCTTTGCACAGACATAACCCCGGGGATCGTCATAACCAGAGGGATGGACATCCCGGAAGTGCTGATTGAAGCGGCAGACAATTCTGGTGTGCCGCTGATGCGTTCTCCGCATAAAACGACCAGGGTGACCAGCAGGCTGACGAATTATTTGGAGACCAGGTTTGCCCCGTTTACTGCCATCCATGGCGTTTTAGTCGATATTTATGGTATAGGCGTCCTGATAACCGGGCAGAGTGGTGTTGGTAAAAGTGAGACCGCGCTAGAGCTGGTAAAACGGGGACACCGGCTGGTCGCTGATGACAGCGTTGAAATCCGGCAGGAAGATTACGATAGTCTAATCGGCAATTCTCCGCCTTTGATCGAGCATTTATTGGAAATCCGCGGCTTGGGAATCATCAACGTCATGACGTTGTTCGGAGCAGGGTCGGTCCGTTCGCACAAAAAAATATCCATGATCATCAACCTTGAGCTGTGGGATCAGAAGAAGCAATACGACCGTCTCGGATTGGAAGAAGAAACCATGAAAATCATGGACGTAGAAATACCGAAGGCTGTCATTCCTGTCCGGCCGGGTAGAAACTTGTCTGTCATCATCGAAGTGGCGGCAATGAACTTCCGTTTGAAAAGGATGGGGGTAAACGCTGCGGAAGAGTTTTCAGAACGGTTGACCAACATGATTCAACAGGAAAAAAACGAGGATATACAGGATTAGGAGGCGGACGACTTGACGTGTAGTGCACCCGCGCTAGATCGCGCATTATTGGAATTAGGACCACTGACGGTTTATTGGTATGGAGTGATTATCGCGGCTGGAGCTTTTCTCGGCCTGTGGTTGGCAACAAGGGAAGCAGACCGCCTCGGTTTGAATAAAGATTTGTTTGTCGATTTGATCGTGTTTGCGATTCCAATTGCCATCATTTCGGCACGGATTTATTATGTCATCTTTGAATGGGATCGCTATGACGGCGGGACCTGGTGGGATGTATTCGCTATTTGGGAAGGCGGCATCGCCATCCACGGAGCATTGATCGGTTCTGTTGTCACCGCGATCATATTTGCCAGGGTACGCAAGGTTTCTTTTTGGCAGCTGGCCGATATTGCAGCGCCTAGCATCATTCTCGGGCAGGCAATCGGCCGCTGGGGAAATTTTATGAATCAGGAAGCCCATGGCGGTCCGGTTTCGCAAGCTGCTTACGATAATTTCTTGCAGTATCTTCCTGACTTTATCAATAATCAAATGTGCATCGGCGGTGTGATGTACCACCCGACTTTTCTGTATGAGTCCGTCTGGAATTTGATAGGGTTAGTGCTGCTGTTATTGTTGCGCCGATTCAACCCAAGGCGCGGTGAAGTTTTCTTAAGCTATGTCATCTGGTATTCGATCGGACGTTACTTTATAGAAGGCATGCGGACCGACAGTTTGTATATTGTCGGACAGCTCCGGACAGCCCAGGTCATTTCGATTGTATTAGTTGTACTAAGCATCGCTCTGATTATCTATCGCCGGTACTCGGGGAAGGAAGATAGGCTATACAACGGAAGAAAAGTCTGAAGAAAGAGGGAAAGCATATGACTGGTATTTTACAACGCGGATTCAAGGCAGGATTGTCGCTGTCCTGGACTTTGGGAAAAGTCATCTTTCCTGTCACCCTGATTGTGACCATTTTGCGTTTCACTCCGGTTTTGGGGTGGTTGATGGATTTGCTCAGTCCACTGATGAAGTGGATCGGCTTGTCCGGCGAGGCAGCGGTCCCGCTCGTGCTCGGGAATTTGCTGAACTTGTATGCAGGTATTGGAGCGATTGTTTCCTTTGATTTTTCGGTCAAACAAGTGTTCATCATGGCTGTGATGATGTCGTTTTCGCATAACTTGTTGATTGAATCGACAGTGGCGTCCAAGGTGGGCGTCAGCTGGTGGATTGTCGTCGGTGTCCGGGTTTCACTTGCTTTGGCTGCGGCATTGCTGATCAACCTGTTTTGGAAGGGCGGCGGAGAACTCGCCCAATATGGCTTGATATCAAAATCCGAACATATACCGGATACATGGACGGGAATTTTTGCACAGGGATTGCAGACAGCTGTCATGGGCGTATTACAGCTGGCTTTGATTGTGATCCCATTGATGGTATTCATGCAATTTTTCCGCGAGCTTGGCTGGATGGATAAACTTTCTAACTGGTTCGCGCCGTTCACCAGGTTTTTGGGCATGGAAAAAAATGCATCGATGACGCTGGTTGCCGGGCTGACACTCGGTCTTGCCTATGGAGCCGGCTTGATGATCCAGGCCGTCAAGGAAGACGGTGTGTCGAAGAAAGATATGTACTTGTCGCTGATTTTTCTTGTATCCTGTCATGCGGTGGTGGAGGATACGTTGGTTTTTGTGCCGCTGGGCATACCAGTATGGCCGCTTTTGGCAATCAGATTGGCGACTGCGATTTTGTTGACAGCTGGAATCGCTTATTTTTGGAACAGGGCAGAATCGAGACAGAGAAAGGAGCCCGCACATGAACATTCGTACGATACTCTTTGATTTAGATGGAACGTTGATTGATACCAATGAGCTGATTATCGCTTCATTCACTCATACACT
This sequence comes from Sediminibacillus sp. JSM 1682029, assembly GCF_041366435.1. Lineage (NCBI taxonomy): Bacteria > Bacillati > Bacillota > Bacilli > Caryophanales > Bacillaceae > Sediminibacillus > Sediminibacillus sp. JSM 1682029. The sequence continues at coordinate 235,185 of NZ_JBEWYY010000007.1, read as the reverse complement.
GGGCAAGTATGCAAAACAGCCTTATGCCCGCGAAGAAATTTTGGAGTTCATCGGCCCGCCGTTGAAAGACAGCTTCATGAAAATCGATCCGGCAAAGGTGGAAGAGATGATTGCCACCTATCGTAAGCATAATTTAGAAAATCACGACAGTTACGTCACGGCCTATCCGACCGTTGTCGAAACGTTGACACATCTGCATGAGGCAGGTTATCAGCTCGGAATCGTCACTACCAAAGTCAAATCGACTGCGATGAAAGGAATGAAATGGACCGGCATGGATCATTTGTTTGAAACCGTGATAGGTTTAGAGGACGTGACCCACGCCAAACCGCATCCGGAACCGATTTTGAAAGCTTTGCAGGAACTGGATGCCAAAGCATCCGAGACCTTGATGGTAGGGGATAATTATCATGATATCGAGGCGGGACATAATGCCGGCACCCTTACTGCCGGTGTTGCCTGGACGATAAAAGGCCGGGAATTCCTGCAATCATACAACCCTGATTACATGCTGGAAAAAATGAGCGATTTGAGGGATATACTGGGAGTGTGATGAGTGTGCGTAAAACCGAGCGATATCGGGTGGATACGGCCAACTCACTATGGCATATCTACAAAACTGTCCCGTTTTTCAAAGTGGTGAAAAATTTTGCGGTAATCCAGATTGCCCGTTATACACCGTTTTTGTCCGTGAAGAATTGGCTGTACCGGACTTTTCTGCGGATGAAGGTCGGCGACCAGACGGCTTTCGCTTTAATGGTTATGCTGGACATTATGTTCCCGGAAAAAATTTCGGTCGGTAAAAATACGGTGATCGGCTATAATACGACCATCTTGGCACATGAATACCTGATCCGTGAATATCGACTCGGGGAAGTCAAAATCGGAAAAAATGTGATGATCGGAGCCAACACGACGATTTTGCCAGGAGTCACCATCGGAGACGGCGCAATTGTTTCAGCGGGAACGCTCGTACATAAGGATGTGGAGGAAGGGACCTTTGTCGGTGGAAATCCGATGCGAGTCATCTATTCCAGGGAAGAACTAGAAAAACGACAGATAGAGGATACGTTTTTTTCAGAATGATGGCCGATATGGATGCAAGAAGCCGCGACAAAAGCATAGCGAGCAAAACAAAAGCCGAACAATATTCGAAGTGCTGAGCATTCGGATTCGTTCGGTTTTTCTGATTACTTGTCGATGCTTCTTCGGCATTGCACAGAAAGATATTTCCTTACCCAGATAGCTGAAGCTGTGCCGCAGAATACAAGGTACCTTGCCACATTCATCTTCAATGGAATCAATGGCTATTTCATCATTCTGATTCTTTCAGTTTTTACAGGTCAATTTATATGATCTCCCCCTCGCTCCCGCATACACGTACTTACGAACCAAAGGAAGACGATCATAGCACCCTGCCGAGAATTTCACCGGGCAATCCGTCTATTTCACATACTTTTTCCGATACAAACTGTTGTCTAAGCAAAATTTTCCTGGAGGCATGGTTTTCTGGATCGATGATGGCTTTCAACTTTCGTATTTCTGCTTGTTGGGCCAAATCAACCAACAGTCTCGCTATTTCTGTCCCATAACCTTTCCCCCAATATTCCGGCAAAATCATATAGCCAATTTCTGCTACTTCTTTCGCCTCTTGATACCGAGTGACATGCCCCTGCCCGATGAATCCGCCGCTACGTGCATCAGTAATTTTATAGGAACCTGTTTCATCATCCTTGTTATTGCGCTTTACGATTGTTTCAAAGTTTGTCCGGGCTTCCTCCAAAGGGATTGATCTTTCCGTTATCTGAGCCATTACTTTTTCATCCGAAACAAGACGATAATAGTAAGGAAAGTCTTGCATTTTAAATTTCTCGAGGTGAATTTTGGCCATTACGGGGTTCTCCTTTTTCTATGGTTTAATTATAGTTACGTTTGTCCCTTCCTTTTTGTTTCCCTTCCCTACCCTATCTTGGTCTATGGATTCGATTTTCTGAATTCGCCATCCATTGCTTATACAAGTAGCTGTTGTTTTCTGCAAGATGGAGGTTGTACCTTATCCGTCAAGATAAAAGGAGCTAAAAGAATGTTCAATTCGTAGTGTCTAGTTCTCATTGAAACACGTTTCAAAAGGAAAAAACAGTTTTTTGTAGAATCCATAAGTAAAAAGAAATGGGAGGGTTGGCATGATCGTAGTAAGAAGGGGATTGCCCGAGCATGTGAAGGGCATCGCCAGGGTTTGCATAGAGGGAAGACAGGCTGCAATCGGACATCTGAAGAGTCCAGAGAATCTAAAAAGAAATAACCAGGTGTTTTACAATGATGATCGCATCCGGAAGGAATTAAACGAAACACAAGGGTGGGATGGCTATTTTGTCGCCCTCGATGGCGACAACGTTGTAGGAGCCATTGGCGGTGGGATGACAGGAGAAAACACAAGTGAAGTCTACGTATTATATTTGGATCCCGAACGCCGAAGGGAAGGAATAGGGACTAAATTGTTACATCACTTAACAGAAATCCAGCGCCATAAGGGGGCCAAAGAGCAGTGGGTTTCCGTGCTGAAAGGAAACCAAAAAGGAATCCCTTTTTATGAGGCAAAAGGGTTTCGGTTTGTTCGTGAGAAAGAGGCGTATGGCAACATCGAGGGAGAGAATTATGTCTCTTTAAGGTATCGGCGTCCCATAGAAAACTCAGGAACATCGCCATGAAATCTTTTTCATCAGGTAGATGAAGGACAAAAACAGGCAGAGTAATGTCGGAAACGCCGATCTTTGAAATGGATGACCAAGTGGATTTTATGATCCGATTTTCTAGTTGCTGTCCACTGCTAAAATTTTAAATTTGCGCACGCCGTTTACTCTTCCGAATTTTTCGGTTTGAAAGTCATGGCTCGGCAGAAAACAAGTTGTTATGAATAGATGGAGTAGAAGGAGGGGGTTCATAATGGTAAAAAGCCCGGTGAAAAACAAAATCAATTTGGTGTTCATCCCTGTATCGGATGTGGAAAAAGCAAAACAGTGGTATGCAAAGATACTAGGTATCCAAGATGGAGAGGTTCATTTCGGACATTTATTTGCTGCGGGAATGGACGAAGGATCAGGGATGATACTTGATACGATGCCGATGTGGAGAGATGAAAATGGAAAACTGCCGACACTCAATGTCCCTGCCATTCAATTCGGGACAGAGGATGTCCATGCATCCTATCAATTTATGAAAGAAAACGGGGTAGAGCTTGTAACGGAAATCCAACATGGTCAATTTTTTGTTTTCAAGGATCCCGATGGCAACATGTTGATGGTTTGTGAGGACTAGTATATAAATATTAACGGAAATGGGTGGAGCAATGAAGTATCAAGTGGTCACCTTGCCTGCTTACCGGGCAATAGGATTAAAATGGGAAGGCACGTTCGATGAGATTGTGCCAGATTTAAAAAATATAATTGAACAAATGAAGGGACGTGCAAGTGAGCTAAAGGAAAAGCTGAATCCGGCTGTACAGTTAGGCTTGTCTTATCATGTAGTGGAAAATGGCTTTGCACATTATGCCGTGTATGAAGTGGGAGAGAAACAGGAAATCCCGGAGGGGATGGTGGAAATACGGGTGCCTGCATGGACCTATGTGAAGACGTCCCACCCCAAAGGAGAGGATGTTACCAAGACGTATTCGGACTTGCATCAATGGTTATTCAGTAGTGACTATCATGTGCTTAGAGAAGATGGAATAAAATACTATGACCCTTATATGCCGATTAAACATGAATATTATCCTGTGGATCAAGACCCGGAGGACCCGCATTTTGACATTTATATACCGCTTGTGAAAAAATAATGATAGGACGTTGATTCAAATGAATCAACGTCCTTTTTCATGGAAACCCCGTCTTCGAATGGAGGATTTCATGCTTCTATGAAGAAAAGGGTTAGTAGGACCATAGAATGGGGAAATATATCAAAACAAACGTTTACATCCACTAATATGGGAGGAATGTGCTATGGAAAAGTACATAATGGCACTCGATCAGGGTACGACAAGCTCAAGAGCCATTTTATTCAATCACCAGGGTGAAATCGTCGAAACTGCCCAGCGGGAATTTCAACAGTTTTTTCCGAAATCTGGTTGGGTCGAACATGATGCCAACGAAATCTGGACATCGATTACATCCTGCATTGCAGAGGTCTTGCGCAAATCGGATGCGGAACCGGAAAATATCGCCGCCATCGGGATTACCAATCAACGGGAAACAACGGTAGTGTGGGACAGAAACACGGCCAAACCGATTTACAAGGCAATCGTTTGGCAGTCCAGACAGACTGCCCCGATTTGCCGCGAGTTGAAGGAACAAGGTTACAATGACTTGTTCCGTGAAAAAACGGGGCTCTTGATTGATCCGTATTTTGCCGGGACAAAGGTGAAATGGATTCTCGACAACGTGGAAGGCGCCAGGGAAAAAGCGGATAACGGCGATTTGATGTTCGGGACCATCGACTCCTGGCTGATTTACAAATTGTCGGGAGGAAAAGCGCATGTCACCGATTATTCCAACGCTTCCCGTACCCTGATGTTCAATATCCATGAACTGAAGTGGGACGAGGAATTGCTGGATATACTTGGGGTTCCGAAAAGCATGCTTCCAGAAGTGAAGGATTCCTCGGAAGTTTATGCAGAAACCGTTGAATACCACTTTTTCGGACACAATATTCCGATAGCCGGAGCGGCGGGCGACCAGCATGCCGCTTTGTTTGGACAGGCTTGCTTCGACGACGGAATGGCGAAAAACACGTATGGCACCGGCTGTTTTGTCCTGATGAATACCGGTGATAAAGCTGTCAAATCTGACCATGGTTTGTTGACCACCTTGGCCTGGGGGTTGGATGGAAAAGTCGAATATGCGATGGAAGGCAGTATTTTTGTGGCTGGCTCGGCTATTCAGTGGCTGCGGGACGGATTGAAAATCCTTGAAAACGCACCACAAAGTGAAGAGTATGCACAGCGTGTCACCGATTCGTCGGGGGTGTACATGGTACCGGCGTTTGTCGGCCTGGGGACACCCTACTGGGATAGTGACGCCCGCGGAGCAATGTTCGGCCTTACCCGGGGAACGGAGAGAGAACATATCGTCCGGGCGACATTGGAAGCCCTGGCATACCAGACGAAAGATGTAGTAGACGCAATGGTCGAAGATGCCAACATGGATTTGAAATCGCTGCGCGTCGATGGCGGGGCAGTCAAAAATGACTTCCTGATGCAATTTCAAAGCGATATGCTCGGTGTTTCGGTAGAAAGGCCGGCTGTCACGGAGACAACAGCTCTGGGGGCCGCTTACCTGGCAGGTTTGGCGGTAGGCTATTGGGAAAGCAAGGAAGAATTGAAGCAGCATTGGAAAATGGAAAAGAACTTTGATCCGAAAATGGATGAAAAGAAAAAAGAAGCGCTTTACCGCGGATGGAAAAAAGCGATCGAAGCGACCCAAGTATTCAAGTAAAATACTTTGCAAGGACATCCGCTCGTGCTATAATGAAATCAAGTTAATAAGAAACGGCCGGAGAAGTGGAGAGACCGCACAATTCTATGGGGATACCTATAGAAGCTGTTGCGGTCTCTTTTTTTATTTTCACATTGCCTTGGAAAAATGGATGATTTCCAATTATGGTACATGAACCTGGCTTGTTTCGGGTAAAGAATAGATAAGATAATTTCTCTCAGCCGTGAAGAATAAAGGAGTGTCGGAAAATGGCTAGATTTTCTAACTTGCGAAGACAAGAAATTTTCGAGGAATTGACGAAAGAACCGCTTGATCTATTTATTATCGGCGGCGGCATCACTGGAGCAGGTATTGCTTTGGATGCTGTTACAAGAGGACTGAAAACGGGATTGGTGGAAATGCAGGACTTCGCTGCGGGAACATCAAGCCGTTCCACAAAGTTGGTACACGGCGGTCTCCGTTATTTAAAACAATTTGAAGTGAAAATGGTGGCAGAAGTCGGAAAAGAACGGGCGATCGTGTACGAGAACGGTCCACATGTAACTACACCGGAGTGGATGATGCTTCCATTTCACAAAGGCGGAACGTTCGGTCCGTTTACATCGAACATTGGCTTGCGGGTGTACGATTTCCTTGCCGGAGTCAAAAAAAGTGAAAGAAGAACGATGCTTTCTGCTTCAGAAGCAATGGAGCGTGAACCGTTAATCAAAAAAGATGACTTACGTGGAGCAGGCTATTATGTCGAGTATAAAACGGACGATGCCCGGCTGACACTGGAAGTGATGAAAAAAGCTGCCGAGCAGGGTGCTCATGCCATCAACTATACCAAGGTTACCGAGTTCATTTACGATAAAGACGACAAGGTTACCGGGGCAGTGGTCGAGGATTTAACTACAGGCGAACAACAAGAAATCTATGCGAAAAAAATCATCAATGCCGCGGGCCCTTGGGTCGACACACTTCGGGAAAAAGACGGATCGAAAAAAGGGAAAACACTTCAACTGACAAAGGGAGTCCATCTCGTCTTTGACGGAGAAACCTTCCCGCTTACTCAGGCGATTTACTTTGACACCCCCGACGGCCGGATGGTATTTGCCATTCCGCGTGAAGGGAAAACCTATGTCGGCACGACCGATACAGCTTATGAAGGAGACATCGCTCATCCGGTGATGACAGTGGAGGATCGCGACTACATTATCGAAGCAATCAATTATATGTTCCCGGAAGTAGGAATCACAGCGGATGATGTGGAATCAAGCTGGGCCGGGTTACGTCCATTGATCGGAGAAGAAGGAAAAGATCCGGGAGAGATTTCACGTAAGGATGAAATTTTTGTATCGGATTCCGGCTTGATTTCCATGGCAGGCGGCAAGCTTACTGGCTACCGGAAAATGGCAATCAGTGCAGTGGACTTGGTTGTAAAGCAATTGAAGGAGGAGGAAGGGGTTCTTTATTCTTCTTCTGAAACGCTTCATTTGCCAATTTCGGGCGGAGACGTCGGCGGCTCGAAGGGCTTTGAAAAATTCAAACATCAAAAAATCGATGAAGGAACTGCACTTGGTTTGACGGAAGATGCCGCAGCATCGCTTGTCGATACCTATGGTTCCAATGTAGAGCGGGTTTTTGCCATGTATGCTGACCTGCAAAACGAAGCAGCCGAAGCTGGTATCGAACCGCTTGTATTTGCACAGCTCCGTTATGCGATAGACGAGGAACTGATCTATAAGCCGGTCGACTTCTTTGTCCGCCGCACTGGCGCCTTGTTCTTCCATATCAATTGGGTTCGGGAGCATAAGGATACCGTAATCGATTATCTGGCGAAGGTATTCCACTATACCAATGAGCAAAAAACTGAATATACAGAAGAACTGGAACAGCTGTTGAACGAAGCAGTCCATCCGGTTGCCTAAGCAAACGAAAAATCGAGCCGTCCATATGAACGGCTCGATTTTTTTGGCTTGCACGCCGGATCAAGATTGCCAAGATTCCTCATACCAGCGATGATTCTTCAAGAAGAAGTTCGGCAATCCTGAATGCGGACACTTCCCCTCAATCCATCAAGTTAGCTTACTCGATGAGTCCTTTCCACAGTTTTTTGACATGCTTTACTTTGCCGATTTGCCGAGTTAAGTAAATTTTTTTCGGCTTTAAAAAGCCATCGCGGAAATAATATTGTTTATGTTCACGATCCATCAGCCGGAGAATTTCTGTATCCAGTTGCTGCAGCATGTACTTACGGAAGGGGAAGTTTTGATACTTTTTCGGCTGGTATATTTCTTGGGAATACAAATCCGGATATTGGTATAGTCCCCCTTGATATACTAACTCCAGCTCGTCATGATGGCGAAAATCCTCCGGGGTGATCAGGGAACTTCGCTTGGTGAATAACCGATGCCCCGCCCTGCTCAACACTTCAGCGACAAATTGCGAGCAAAAATAGGAAGCGGGCATTTCAATCGGATAGTTTATCGGAATGCCGACAAGGCCTGCGTAATTATATAAGTAACGTTTTGGCTTTTTTTCAAAAACAGCGATGATCCGCTCGAGTTTTCGATATTCCCTGGAGGTCAGCATGAGCCGGTACACTGCGCAAGTGGAATCGGGATACCAGCTAAACGTTCCTGTGACGAAGTCTTCTCTGACAAAACCGCCCCAGAAAGGATTGAGCGGTTCCCGTCTGGCAAAGCTGTATATGCGACGGAAATCTTTATCCAACGCTAACGATGCATGATTGTAAGGAGCTGAAGTAACCGATTTTAACGCCCAGTTGATAAGGGATCCCGTATTAGTCAGCACGATATAGACCGCTTGCATAAAGCCACCTCATGTCAGATATTTAGTACCTGGTGTCAATATACTATGTTTTCCATTTCTTGTATAGCCAGTTTTCGAAAAACGGGCGGAACTTCTGCGGAAATACATCTTGAGACTTAGGATGCTATCCAGAAGATGAGGAAAACTTATTTGGACGGTTTCCGATGGCAGAAAACCTTCGAAAAAGCACTTCATCTACTATTCAATTATCAGGCAAACGGCTTGATGAGTCCATAAATGGTACGAATAGTCGGTAGTTCTATTTGCGCATTGGCTGCCAGTCGCAGGGCGCCACCGTGTAAATGCTCGACCTCCAGGCTGATGCCTTTCCGCCGGTCTTGATGCATCGAGGAGGTAGCTGCGTCGTCCAGTCCGTTCAATTGTCGGATTGCCTGCTCGACATGATCATCGGTCAAGCTTACTTGCTTTTTATTGGCAAGCTGCTTCATTTCCGCCAGCATGGCCTTGGCGACGGCGAATGTTTCCGGGTGGTTTCTGATGGTTCCGATCGGAAGGTCTGCAGCTGTGGTGATACCGGAAAACGCCGCGATGAACATATACTTTTTCCACATGTCTGTATCGATGTCCTCGCTCCACCTGGCAGTAAAATTCGCTTTTTCGGAGGCAGCGGCGATCTGACGGCAGATTTCTTCCTGTTCGGGTGTCAATGCCCCGTAAACGAGCTCGTGGAATGGACTGGTATGTTCGACACCGCCCTGCCCATCCAATGTGGAAATGATAAAGGACAAGCCGCCTAGCACTGCGTCTTTGCCGAGTTTTTCCTGGAGAATCGGAATATGCTCGATTCCGTTCAGGACAGGGAGTACCTTGGCTCCTTTGTCTACCAAGACTTGCAATTGCTCCAGTGTGCCGTCGAGATGGTAACCTTTCACGGCCAATAATACAAGGTCTGCTTCTTGAATTTCCCCGGGATTTTCCACAATTGCCGGGTTGTCTAGCTGATAATCCCCTTCTATGCTCTTTATCCGTAGTCCATTTTTTCTTAATTGGTCTGCTCTTTTTTGGCGGACAAGGAATGTAACGTCTTGCCCAGCTTCCTGCCATCTTGCCCCAAAATAAGCACCGAGGGCACCTGCACCCACAACGACGATTTTCATCAAATCCCTCCCAAAGAATAGCTGTTTGTTCTTTGTCCATTTTAGCACAGTCCAGGTTGGGTATCAGAAAAAAAGCGCTTGATTTTTCTGACAACTGAAACCAAAATGAAAGATAATCGTATGTCTTTTCAAGGGGAGGGAAAAAGATGACGAACGTGTCCGAACTATTAACAAGAGATGGGAAACATCAATTATATACCGGTATCATTCTGTTATTTGGCAGTATATGCATGATCATGTTGTTTTTGTTTTTCGCCCATCAATGGGAAACGGGTCTTTTATCGATCGTGTTGGCAACAGTCGGTGGGACGGTTCTTTCCAGAGGAAGACGCGACATGCAGTTGGGAAAACAATCTGAATTGACTATGCAGAAAGAGAAATGGATTCCTGTCAGCAGGCAACTTGATCGGGTCATGGCAATCGAGGGAAACTTTTCGACGAAGACATCGATCATGAGCCTGGACGACGAGCAGCTTTGTGTATTGAAGGAAACAGGTTTTCAAAGTAACTGGTTCCTGCACATTGTTCGTTTTTTTTCCAGTTCAGGTATTTTTATGCCGAAGAATTTTCAACTGCTGGATGATCAAAACAATATCCTGTTCTATATGCAAAAACGAGGCGGGCTTTCCTGGCGTTCTTATGTATTTAATGAAGACGGAGATTGTATCGGCTACATTTGTCCTGCAAAAGGGGAGAAAGGAGCCTTGCTCGATTTCATTGATCAGACTGGCAGCAGGTGGCGTGCCGTCAAGGATTATCGGGATTTTATCTCGGTTACAGATCAAGAAGGAAAAAAGCTGCTGCTCATGAAACCTGGAGCAATTCCTTTAGAACATGCTGAACGTTTTTCCCGCGGTGATTCCGTGGTCTTGGAATGGACTGAAACCGAAAATATCAGTTATTCGCTTTTATTGTTCATCCTCGCTGTTCTGAAAAGCCGGTCAGCTGATTAAAAAGGGATTGAAGTTTACGTTAACGTAAGTGCTATGCTTGATGTATCACCAAGAAAAAATGACCGTGCCTGACAAATAGTCGCTGCGGCTATTTTTTTACCTTTCATTGGTAAAATCCTGTCTGCGCATCGGCAGAGGCTTCAGAAAAGATTCAAGACAAGGGTGATGGTATGGGCGATAGAACATACACGATTTCTGAACTTGCCGCTGAATTTAACGTCACCCCGAGGACGATACGCTATTATGAAGAGATTGGTTTACTTCAACCTCGACGGACAGAAAGCGGCAGGAGATTATTTTCCGGGAGGGAAAAAACCAGGCTTCGCCTCGTGTTCCGGGGCAAGAAGTATGGTTTTCAACTGGAAGAAATAAAGGAAATGATTCAGTTGTTCGACAAGGATCCAAGCGGCAAACAACAACTCTTGAAGACAATTGAGTATGGCAATAACAAAATCGAGGAGGTATCAAAACGGATAGCCGAATTGGAAACTGTCAAGCGGGAAATGGAAGCGCTTGTAGAAGAATTCCGGCGAAAGCTTGCTGAATAACAAAAAACCAAAGATAGGAGTGTACCCTCCCATGAACATACCGGATTTATTAGCAATCCAGTCTCGAAAGTATCCAGAACATGAGGCGATCGTCACACCAGACGAACGATTGACTTATCGTCAATGGAATAGGACTGTCAATCAGCTTTGTTCCAGTCTGCTTGAATTAGGAGTGGTGAAGGGCGACAAGGTTGTGCTTCATATGCCGAATACGAAAGAATTCTTGATTTGTTACTTTGCAGTCCAGCGGTTGGGCGGCATCATTGTTCCAATCAATCCCAAGCTGGTCGAACAGGAAGCTGCGTATATCTTGGAACATAGCGATGCCAGAATGTTCCTCACCCATGAAGCTGTATTTCCGGCGGTGAGCAATCTGCCCGACAAAGTGGAGGGGATGTTCGCGAAAACGGGGCGGCACTCCGACCAATGGTTGTCGATTGACGAGTTGATACTGGAAGGGGCGTCTGGTGAGATATCGTGCCAGCTGACGGAAGAAGATGAAGCGGCTTTGCTATATACCTCGGGTACCACCGGTGCGCCAAAAGGGGTATTGTACACATACCGGAACATTTTATCGGTGGCAGTGATGATTTGTATTGAAATGACGATGAAACCGGAAAGCCGGATCCTTCATATGATGCCGCTCAGCCATTCAGCTCCTCTGCACTTATTTATGGTGGCGGGCACGTATGTCGGAGGTGTCCATGTACTTGTTCCTAACTTCAGTCCCGAATTACTGCTCGAAACAGTATCCAAGGAAAAAACCACCCACTTTTTCGGTGCACCGATTGCATACTTGGCTTCTGCCAAGCATCCGGGGATAGAAGAGTATGATTTATCCTCGATGGAATATTGGGTGTACGGCGGGGCTCCGCTCTCGGGCCCTGAGGTGACCTTTATCCAGGAAAAGTTTTCGACGAAAAAGCTCATGTGTGTATACGGTCTGACAGAAGCCGGCCCAAATGGCACGTTGCTAGGGTTTGACGACCATCCGCACAAGGCCGGCAGTATTGGTCATCGGGCCGCTTTGAACTGTGAGATTAAGCTTGTCGATGAACACGGACGGGAAGTCGAACAGGGTCAAGTAGGGGAAATTATCCTTAAGGGAGAAGGAAACATGAAAGGGTATTATAAAGAACCGGAAAAAACAGCAGAAACGTTGAAGGATGGATGGCTTTACACCGGAGATATGGCAAAAAGGGATGAAGACGGTTACTACTGGGTGGTCGATCGTAAAAAAGATATCATCATTTCCGGCGGGGTGAATATTTTTCCGAAAGAAGTTGAGCAGATGCTGCTCAGCCATCCGGCGGTTGCCGATGTCGCGGTTGTTGGAGTTCCGCATCCCGACTGGGGAGAAACCGTCAAAGCGTATGTGGTGGTGGTGCTGGAAGTGGAGGACTTAACAGCCGAGTGCAGACAATTTCTTGACGGTAAACTAGCGGATTATAAAATCCCCCGTTTATACGAAGAATTGAAAGCGCTTCCTAGGAATGCGACAGGTAAACTTTTGAAAGGACAGCTGCGCAGCCAGCCGCAGCACTAAGGAGGGTTGACATGGTTAACTTTTACCAGGAGGATGCGCATCTTACTTCGTTGTTGGAAAAATATTTGCCCGTTCCATTCTACCATTGGGCTGACAGGCAGCTTCACGTTTTTGGCGAAAGTTGTGCAGGAGAAATCGATGAACGGGCTGTCCATACAGACCGGGAGGGGCAGCCGCGTCTCGTGAAATACGACAAAATGGGGGAGGAAGTCTCCAAAGTTTGGGTGAATGAGGGGTACAAGCGCACCGTAGAAGAAACCTATAATACAGGGATTGTGGGATATATCCACAAGGAAATTCCTGATCTAAGTAGAAAAGGCAACTATGTTTATTCATTTGCACAGGGATACCTGCTTTCCCATGCAGAACCAGGATTTTATTGTCCGGTTACATTGACGATGGCGACCGCTTATTTGATTGATCATTATGCTGATGAACAGTTGAAAGAAAAGTTCTTGCCGCATGTTCTGGCAACTGGCGAAACAGAATTATATGAAGGGGCGACGTTTCTGACCGAACGGCAAGGTGGCTCGGATGTAGGAGCAAACGTGGTTCGTGCGGTCGAAACAGAGGACGGTTACCGGATTTACGGCGAAAAGTACTTTGCCAGCAACGCCGGGCAATGCGGTGTGGCCATGGTGCTGGCAAGAATGGAAGGAGCTGGAGATGGAACGAAGGGACTCAGTTTGTTTTTGGTGCCTTGGGAAGAAAACCGTCAGGATCAAAAGCTGTATATCCGCCGCTTGAAGGATAAGCTTGGTGTTCGTGCCGTCCCATCGGCCGAGGTCGAATTCGATGGGGCCAAGGCATACCTTGTCGGCCAAGCTGAACAAGGGTTTGCATACATGGCGGAAGCATTGAATCTATCACGGATTTGCAATGCGGTAGCTTCGCTCGGAATCATGAAACGCGCTTTTTTGGAAGCACGGGATTATGCAGGAAAACGGACAGCCTTCGGGAGTAAACTCAAGGACCTTCCAATGATCCAGGATACATTGACCACACTTGCTGTGAAGCAGCAAGTAGAGATGAGCGCGGTGTTTGATATGATTCACCGTTTTGATCAGCTGTGTGGTGATGCAGCCCCATCTACCGAAGAGCAAATCTTGATTCGCTTGTACATTGCTATATTGAAAAAAGAGACGGCCGAACAGGCGATCCATTTTGCTCATGAGTCACTGGAGATGCATGGCGGAAACGGATATATCGAAGATTTTGTCACTCCAAGGTTGTTGCGGGATGCCCAAGTGCTAACCGTTTGGGAAGGAACCGGCAATATTTTGGGATTGGAAGTACTGCGGCTGATAGAAAAATATCAAGCAGACCAACTGTTTTTCCACGAAGTACATCGCAGGCTCGCTGCCCTCCCGGAGAATCTCCAGGTATTACGTGAGCAGCTGGAGCTAGAAATAAAACATATCACAGATTGGCTGGAAGATGTGAAAAGGGCAGATAAGGAAATACGGACGTTGCATTGCAAGGAGATTGCCGAAAAATTCACTGCCGTTTTTGAAAGTATCATTGCATTGGAAGATGCTGCTGAAGGGGATGGACGGAACAAGGATGTGGCTGAAGTCTACATGCAATCTACTTGGAATCCCGGTGGCTATCAGGATGATCCATTGACAATCCGCCATTTTCAGCGGATTGTCGAAACAAATCAACACGCAGCAATTACTGATTGACAGAGGAAAGAGAATCGGTGTTCCTTCTGCCGACATAACGAATATATGGAGTAGCGGACCGAATCGAAATAAAGATTTGGTCTTGTTTTTTTGTTCTATTGAAAAAATCGGAAGAAATATATCGTTATTTTTTTAAGAGGGTGCTGCCACTGCACTGTGGAAATATACGGTGCTTTCCGCGGGTGGCTGTTGAGCTTCCTCGAGGTAGCGCTCTCCGGGATCTCGCCGAGGCCTTTCCACCCGCAGGAATCCCCAAAAAGTCCCTTTTTTCACTTGTTAGTATGTTTTTATGGCAGTTCCTATATATTACCTTTCCCAAATGTGGTATACTTCAAGCGGTATCAGTCTGTAATTATCAGCTGCCATGGAGCGTCAGCTTTCATGGCGGTTTATTATATACGGTTACGGTTGAATTAAGTCATACAGGGGGAGACGAATGCATACTTCGCAAAAGATGAAACTACCGCTTAATGTTGATAAAGTCATCCCTTTTATCCCTGAGGGCGATTTTTATTTTACGAAAGGTGTCGAAGCCTTTCAAAAACGGAAATTCGATATTGCGGTCAAATGGATGAAAAAGGCAGTCGAAGCCTCACCGGAGGAACCGCTGTTCCGCTGTCAGCTTTCGATTATTTATACAGAAGCGGGCGCCTATCATATGGCCAACCAAGTGCTGACGGAAGTGTTAGATGCACATGGTGACGATTATGTGGATTGCTATTATTTGATTGCCAACAATTATGCGCATTTAGGATTGATGAATGATGCCATGAAAAATGCCAAGCAGTACTTGGAACAAGCACCTGAAGGAGAATTCAGGGAAGAGGCCGAAGAATTGCTGCAATTTTTGGATATAGAAGAAGAGGACGAGGACTGGGACGGTATAGACGATGAACTGTTGATCTTCCAGGAAACCGCCTTTTATCATCTGGAACGTCAGGAGTGGGATTATGCGCTGCCACTGCTTAAGGAAATGATGGGATTGTTTCCGGAGCATGTGACTGCAAAGCACGAATACAGTTTTGCTTTATTCTTTTCCGGCGAGGAAACAGAAGCGATTGCTTTAGAGGAAAAATGGCTTGAAGAGGAACCGCAGTCTCTGTTTTGCCACACAAATTTAGCCGTGTTTTATTTCTATACCGGAAACTCCGACAAAACCGCTGCGCATGTCGAAGCGCTGTTCAATGTATATCCGCTGCACAGCCAGCAAAAACTGCGTGTGGCTGTCACGCTGGCAAGAACAGGCTATTATCGGGAAGCGGTACAACGGTTCAAAACCTTGTCTAAATCCAATTTGCAAGGCCATGCTTCGTATTACAAATGGTACAGCATAGCCGCCTTTCATACTGGAATTCCATCGAAAGCGTTGGCCCTCTGGGAAGAAGGCTGCAAACGCCATCCTTTTCTCAGCAAGGATGAAGGCCCTTGGATACACAATAACCATTAAATCCATACTATAAATAAAGACCTGTTTGCAATGAGCAGAATAGTAGACCTGGACATTGATTCATACGATAATGGGCTTGAGAAGACAAAGATGCAGAAGAAAAGGGGCTGATCGAGAATGGCCGATGAAAAAATTTATGACGTTATTATCGCCGGGGCAGGACCTGCCGGCATGACTGCCGCTGTGTACACTTCCCGGGCCGATTTAGATACATTGATGTTGGAACGCGGGATTCCAGGCGGGCAAATGGCGAACACCGAGGATGTGGAAAATTATCCAGGGTATGACCATATTTTAGGACCGGATCTTTCCACCAAGATGTTCGACCATGCGAAAAAATTCGGTGCCGAATACGCGTATGGCGATATAAAAGAAGTTATCGACGGGAAAGAATATAAAACTGTTGTCGCCGGAAACAAGGAGTACAAAACGAGGGCGTTGATCATCACTACTGGTGCTCAATACAAGAAAATCGGCGTACCGGGCGAAGAAGAGCTTGGCGGACGAGGCGTTTCTTATTGTGCTGTATGTGACGGTGCCTTCTTTAAAAACAAAGAATTGATTGTTGTCGGCGGTGGGGACTCTGCGGTGGAAGAGGGGGTTTATTTGACCCGTTTTGCCAGCAAGGTGACCATTGTCCATCGCCGTGATGAGCTGCGTGCGCAAAAAATCTTGCAACAGCGGGCCTTTGACAATGAGAAAATCGACTTTATTTGGGACACAGTCGTAAAAACAATCAACGGCAAAGATGGAAAAGTGGGCAGTGTTACACTTCACAATCAAAAGTCGGATGAAGAGTATGAGCATTCCACGGATGGCGTGTTTATTTATATCGGAATGGTGCCGTTGAGCAAACCGTTCAGTTCGCTTGGTATCACCAACGAGCAAGGGTATATTCCGACCAATGAAAAAATGGAAACAAGTGTACCGGGAATCTTTGCTGCTGGTGACATTCGCGAAAAAGAATTACGTCAAATCGTGACAGCAACCGGGGATGGAAGTATTGCTGCTCAGTCTGCCCAGGCTTACATTGAAAACCTGGTAGAAGAATTGAAAGCCGTCAATTAAAAGGGATGCGGCAGAGATGGAAATCGTAAATACTTTTTAACTCTGCTGTAACACGGACGAAACAATTATCGGGTACAATAGAATTAACTAATTGACCCCCTTTTAATAAATATATTCTTTGTGCACAGGTGGAGTTTCCGCCTGTGTCTTTTTTTGCCCATCTTCAGACGGCTTCCGGTAAGTTTTGCCTAGGAACCAAACATTGTAGGATTGCTTTTAAACATAGTATAATAAAAAAAGATGTCTTCTTTCAGGTAGTATGAACACCAAGAAAAACAGCAGGACCTGGAAGCAGGGAAGAGGTGATGATATGCGTCGAGTCACAACGAGTATCCTGCGGGATGAGGATGAACTGTTAATGCTGCAAAAGCCGAGACGGGGCTGGTATGCCATGCCCGGCGGCAAAATGGAGCAAGGGGAAACAATCAAAGAAGCAGCAGTTAGAGAATATAAAGAAGAAACAGGTTTGACATTGTACAACCCGCGCTTAGGCGGAGTGTTCACCTTCGTTATCAAAGAAGATGACAAGGTAGTCGATGAATGGATGATGTTTACGTTTTTCAGCAGGGAATATGCTGGAGAGATGACAGAAGACTGTCGGGAAGGAAAGCTGGAATGGGTTCCTGTCAATGAAGCGATTCAGAAGCCGATGGCAGATGGAGATCGTTTTATCATCAATCACCTTCTCACCAGCAGTGAGATACTTTTTGGCACATTTACTTATACAAGCGACTATGCATTGATCGATTATCGATTGGATCCGCCGGGTCCTTGATCGATTTACGGCTTCTGGAACAAGCGGCGAAAAGGGGAGATTGAGCTTGGCAGAAAAAAACAAAGAAACACAACTTGTAATCATCACAGGGATGTCGGGAGCAGGGAAAACGGTTGCTATGCAAAGCTTTGAAGATTTGGGCTTTTACTGTGTCGATAATCTGCCTCCGGCATTGCTGCCCAAATTTCTTGAATTGATGAAAGACGCAACGAACAACATACGAAAAGTAGCGGTAGTGATGGATCTCCGGGGACGGGAGTTTTTTGATACCCTGTTCGATGCCCTGGATGCTTTGGCAAAGGAGGACGCATGGCTGGAGGAGCACATTCTGTTTCTGGATGCCAAAGACCAGGCGCTTGTTTCTCGCTACAAGGAAACACGCCGCTACCATCCGCTGGCCCCGGAAGGTCTGCCGTTGGAAGGAATCGAACAAGAACGCTCTATTCTCGATGAACTGCGCGGTCGCGCACATAACATCATCGATACGTCGGCATTGAAGCCGAAGGATTTACGGGAAAAAATCGTCGATACGTACGCCGAAAAAGAGCAGCAGGTTTTTTCGGTCCACACCGTTTCGTTCGGTTTTAAATATGGGCTTCCGATCGATGCCGATTTAGTCTTTGATGTCCGCTTTCTTCCAAACCCTCATTATGTTGCTCATATGCGGCCGTTGACGGGTCTCAATTCGGAAGTTTCTTCCTATGTGTTCAAGTGGACGGATACACAAAAATTCCTGGATAAAGTGACGGACCTTTTGGAATTTATGCTGCCGCAATACAAAAAAGAGGGCAAGAGCCAGCTGGTGATCGCCATCGGCTGCACAGGCGGCCAGCATCGTTCCGTAGCGATTGCAGAGCATTTGGCGAAAAAATTCTCCGGCGACTATGTCACCCATGTCAGCCATCGGGATATCGATAAGAGAAAGGGTCATTAAGCTATGAATAAACAGAAACAGCCACACGTAGTCGTCGTAGGGGGAGGAACCGGGATGCCTGTCCTTTTGCGGGGACTGAAAGATTATCCCATTGATTTGTCTGCAATTGTCACGGTCGCAGATGATGGAGGGAGCTCAGGCCGGCTGCGATCGGAAATGGCCATCCCCGCACCAGGCGATATTCGGAATGTGATTGCGGCACTGTCGGATGCCGAGCCGATGCTGCTTGATTTATTTCAGCATCGGTTCGCCAATGGCAATGGATTGTCCGGGCATGCGATGGGCAACTTATTATTGGCTGCGATGACATCACTGACGGGCGATTTTTACAATGGGATCAAAGAAATATCGCGCGTGTTGAACGTCAAAGGAAGGATCTATCCAATCGCCAACCAAAATATGTTCCTTCATGCTGAAATGGAAGATGGTGAGATCGTTTCCGGTGAATCGAACATTCCTCTCGCCAATAAAAAAATCAAGCGCGTTTTTTTGAGTCCTGAGCCGGTACTGCCTTTGCCCGAAGCAGTGGAGGCAATCAAGCAGGCCGATCTGGTGGTGGTCGCACCGGGAAGTTTATATACCAGTACGCTGCCGAATATGATCGTACCTCAAATCGGGGATGCCTTGCGTCATACGAAAGGGAAGGTCACTTATGTGTGCAATGTCATGAGCCAGTATGGCGAGACTTCCGGCTATACAGCGGCCGATCACGTACAAGCGATTACCGATCATATTGGCGAAGGCTGCATTCATTCGATCATCGTCCATAACCAGCCGATAGAAGGAGATGTCCGCGAGTTGTATGCCGAAGAAAATGCTGCACCGGTTGTGTATGATACCGATCGTCTGCTTGATATGGGCTTGGAAATCATTGAAGGCGACATTATCGACCATTCTAAAAAAATGCTGCGCCATGATACGGCCAAAGTATCTGAATTGTTATATTCCTTGATTTAACGATTCACAAAACAGGGGAGGTGAGGGAATGTCTTTTGCATCAGAGATAAAGAAAGAGTTGACAAAAATTTCGACGGACACTTGTTGTGCTCAATCGGAGCTGGCAGCCCTTGTACGTATGAACGGGGCGATTTCCCTGGCGCGTCAAGAGTACCTGCTCGATGTCCAAACAGAAAACGCTGCAATAGCTCGAAGGATCTATACATTGATAAAATCCCTCTATGATTATCCAGTTGAACTACTTGTCCGGAAAAAAATGAAGTTGAAAAAGAACAATGTCTATATTGTCCGGATGAAGGAAGGGGTTCGCACTTTCCTTGATGATTTGGAGATTCTAAAAGAACCATTTTCTTTTAATCATTCCATCTCGGAAAAATTCACGAGCAAGGATTGCTGCCGCAGGTCTTATTTACGTGGCGCTTTTTTGGCGGGAGGATCGGTAAACAATCCGGAAACCTCCTCGTACCATTTGGAAATTTATAATTTTCATAAAGAACACAATGATGCATTATGTGAGTTGATGAATTCGTTCGACTTGCATGCCCGTAAACTGGAACGCAAAAAAGGTTATATTACCTACATGAAAGAAGCGGAAAAAATCACCGAGCTGCTTACCTATATGGGAGCCCACCAGGCGCTTTTCAAGTTCGAGGACGTGCGGATCGTCCGGGACATGCGGAACTCGGTCAACCGTCTGGTGAACTGTGAAACTGCCAATTTGAATAAAACGATCGGCGCAGCATTTCGACAGGTGGAGAATATCAAATTCATTGATCGGACGGTGGGAATCGATGCGCTTCCAGAAAAACTCAGGGAAATCGCTACATTGCGGGTACAGCATCAAGATGTTTCCTTGAAAGAGTTAGGAGAGCTGGTTTCGACCGGAAAGATCAGTAAATCCGGTATCAATCACAGGTTGCGCAAAATCGATGAATATGCCGAAAAACTAAAAAAAGGTGAACCGCTTGGAAATTAGCTATGTTCGGGACGGGTCGGTATATGGTATAATATTTTAAAGTTGCGGCGAAGCTTGCAGCTGCTCTCTTTACAAAAGAGAGTATTTTTTTAAATATAAATGAAAGCGTTTTCTTTAAGGAGGGAACCGAGTGAAACAAAAAGAGATGGTGGTGGAGTTGGAAGCAGGTTTACAAGCGCGGCCGGCAGCACAATTCGTTCAAAAGGCAAGTGGCTTTTCTTCAGCATTGTTTATTGAGAAAGATGGCAAGCGGGTCAATGCCAAAAGTATTATGGGACTTATGAGTCTGGCGATAGCAACGGGAGAGGAAATCATCCTCATTGCCGAGGGAAGTGATGAAACCGCAGCAATCGATCAGCTTTCGGCATTCATCAATCCCGGCCAAGCGGAACCGACTGTATAAACAATACCAGGCCTTTATAGAGAGGCTTGGTTATTTTTTTGCCCATTTATGATAATCTGCCGTCCCTATTCATAAAGAATAATTTTAATCGATTGAGCAAAATATGGAACGTAACAAAGCTACCATACGTATTACGATAATGGTACCGATACAAGGTTTAAGAAAGGTGGGAATACAGATGAAAGGACAAAAGACATGTCCTTGGGCTGAATCAGGTTCATTGATGAAACAGTACCATGATCAGGAATGGGGAATACCGAGCAAGGATGACACTTATTTATTTGAAATGCTCAATTTAGAAGGCGCGCAAGCCGGTTTATCCTGGAGCACAATCCTGAACAAACGGGAGGGTTACCGTCAGGCTTTTCATCACTTTGATATCAATCGGTGTGCAGCTATGTCAGATGATGACTTGGAAAAAATTCTATCAACGGGAGAGGTGGTCCGGCATCGGCTGAAAATTAACGCAGTCCGCAAAAATGCCATGGCAGCACAGCGGGCGGCAAAGGAATTCGGGAGTTTTTCCGCCTATGTTTGGCAGTTCAGTGATCAAAAACAAATAGTGAATCACTGGGATGAAGCCGGACAAGTTCCTGCCCAAAATGATATGTCGGTTGTCATCAGCAAAGACATGAAAAAACGGGGCTTTACTTTCGTCGGGCCTGTCATTATTTATTCTTTTTTACAGGCTATAGGAGTTTATGATGATCACCTCACTACCTGTCCTTGTCATACCGATAACCGCCAACCTGTTTCAGGAATGGAGTAATCGGCTGCCACTAGATAATCGGCGGCACATACGATACTATTTTAAAGGGATAACAGAAACAAGCCGACAGAGGAGGATTTAATGATGAATGGAAAACGCTGGCTGGCGCTGCTCATAGCGGCAGGTTTATTTTTAATTTCGATTGGAGTACAGTTCGCAACCAGTCTGGCATCCACCAATTTCGAGGATGTATTCACGCAGCAGGATGAATTGTTTAATGAAACGGTTATCGAGAGTGGGACAAGCGGAAGTAAGATCGCCGTACTCCACTTGGAAGGAGTAATTCAAGATACCGGGTCTGGCTCATTACTGAATAACTCAGGCTACAACCACCAAAACTTTTTGCGAATGCTTGAAAAGGCGGGAGAGGACAAAAGCATCGATGGGATAATTCTCCGTGTGAACACTCCTGGCGGCGGGGTAGTCGAAAGTGCCGAGATCCATGACAAAATTGTAGAAATCCAGGAAAGTACAGATAAACCTGTCTATGTATCCATGGGCAATACGGCTGCTTCTGGTGGCTACTACGTGTCTGCCCCTGCCGATAAAATTGTGGCCAATGCGGCAACGTTGACAGGATCGATTGGTGTGATTATGGAAAGCATCAACTATGCGGAATTGGCAGAAGAATACGGAATAGATTTCAATACAATCAAAAGCGGAGAATACAAAGACATCATGTCTGGTTCACGCCCGATGACGGAAGACGAAGAAGCCATTCTTCAGACGATGGTCGATGAGCTGTATGATGAATTTGTCCAAGTCATTGTCGATGGCCGCGGGATGGAAGAAGCAACGGTCCGTGAGCTGGGAGATGGCCGAGTGTACACTGGCAAGCAAGCCCTGGATAACAAGTTGATTGATGGGCTTGGCACGCTGGATGACACGATAGCGATGATGGAAGAGGAGAATGAATTGGGAGAAGCGCAAGTTATTCAGTATAAAACCGGCTTCCATTTTGACCAGCTGCTTGGAATGACTGCGCAAAACTTCTTCGGTCCGGACATGAAATTGGCTGGCCTTCAGGAATTGATCAGGGAGTCAGATGCTCCGCGGGCCATGTATCTGTATTCAAGGTAGGGGGTGCTGTAGATGAGCAATCATGATCAAGAAAACTGGCAAACGGTTGAACATTCAACAAATGACTTGAGGAAAAGACGTTATGCTGGATTTTGGATGAGGTTTTGGGCGTACATAACGGACTTGCTCGTGGTATTTAGTGTCAATGGTATCTTGCTTAGTCCGTTTCATTTTATCAATGACGGCCAGCAACTTGATATTGGTTTTTGGACGGTGACAGGGATACTGGGCTCGATTGTTTTTTATGTGTATTTTTTGTTGATGACCAAATTCTTTGGCCAGACGCTTGGAAAGATGCTGTTTGGTCTTCGGGTGGTCCGGGAAGATGATAGTTCGTTGACCTGGAGTGATTTGTTGTTTCGTGAGGTGGTGGGAAGATTTATCCATAGAGTCTTGTTTTTCACTCCTGTGCTCTATGCGGTTGTGGCCTTCACGGATCAAAAGCAAGGAGTGCACGACCTGTTCGCGAGCACCCGTGTCATCCATACGGAATAACTTTAGGCAGGCTGTCTCGGTTATAAGGCAGCCTGCCAATTTTAATGAATCGTCTCGAACTATCGCCTTGGTGGAAAGGGAAGAAGAAACTTCAAAAACGGCATGCTATGTTAACGAAGTGAAAGCATGGTGAAGGTGTGGAGTTAAAACTCAACTTGTTAAGAAGGCAGTATTATCATTGATAAATATATTTGCAAAAAAAATTTAAAGATTCCTATCGCAGCTGTGTTGCTTTTCAAGCTTTACAGATTGAGGGAACTGCGAATTAATTCTTTCATTCTGAAATAGATAAGGATAAAATGTCGCTGCAGCAGAACACTTCGTTTCATGGTAACGGCCACAGTCAGGGTTCTACTGGAATATCCTTCTTTGCACCCTTGGGTCGAGGAAGTTCACCAGCCGCCCGCGGAAAGCGTAAGATATTTCCTTAGCGCTGGACAACATCCCTTTCATTCAAGGCACCAAGTATTTCAATATAAATTATTACGTAGATTGTATTTTTTTATGAAAGATTATAAAAAGAAAAAACCGGACGATAATCCTCAGGATTTCGGATTATCGTCCGGTTTTCGTTTTGGGCACTATGTTTTTGTCCCAGTCTTTTGATTTCCCTGTTTATTAGTCAGGCTTTTTTTCCATTACTTTGTCGATCAGACCGTATTCAACAGCCTTGGAAGCTTCCATGAAGTTATCACGGTCTGTATCGCGCTCGATCACTTCCAACGGTTGACCAGTACGCTCAGAAAGAATGTGGTTCAGCTTACTGCGCATTTCAATAATTCTTCTTGCATGAATTTCGATATCCGCTGCCTGACCTTGCGTACCGCCAAGCGGCTGGTGGATCATGACTTCACTGTTAGGAAGCGCATAACGCTTGCCTGGTTCACCTGCTGCAAGAAGGAAGGCGCCCATAGAAGCTGCCATCCCGATGCAGATGGTGGAAACGTTCGGTTTGATGAACTGCATGGTATCATAAATTGCCATGCCGGCCGTGATCGAACCACCTGGCGAATTGATGTAGAGCGAAATATCTTTATCCGGATCTTCAGCAGCAAGGAAAAGCAGCTGTGCGACGATTGTATTGGAAACATTGTCATCGATTCCGCTTCCCAGCATGATAATGCGGTCTTTTAACAGACGGGAATAAATATCATATGCACGTTCTCCGCGGTTTGTTTGTTCAATAACTGTAGGAATTAAATTCATTGGATAGTTCCTCCTTTTTTAGTTCTTTCATCCTTATGATGAATGACTAATTTCATCTTACTCCAATAGGTCAATAAAGGTCAAACAAAAAACACTTTGCATATGTAAGAAGTGTTCGACCTTTTTTGCCGGTCGGAAAAACCGGATTATCGCCGTTCACAGTAAGAATTTAATCTATAACCATCGTTCCCTGATTTCCGATAAATAAACTTAACAAGTCGGCTGTTTACGTTATTTTATATTTGTTTTTCGGCCTTCCCTTGCTGCCATATTGGGACAAGACCGTGATTTCCCCTCGTTCGGCCAGATAATTCAGGTAACGGTGTACCGTTTGATAGGCAACAGGCAAACTTGCTTGTATTTCAGATATCGTCAACGGCCGTTCTTGCTGGTAAAGAAAATGTTTTATTGTCCGCAATGTTTCTGCTTTGATGCCTTTTTCTACAAAAACATCTTTTTGTCCCGCTGTCAATTTGCCGACTTTCATGTTGAGGCGTATCCTCGATAGGAGGTCAGGGGCTTTTATGGGCTTTAAAGCAAAATCCGTTGCACCTGCCTGCAGAAATTGCTCGGCAATTTCATGGCGTTCGTCGACCGTCAAGATGATGATCGGGACCGAAGCATTCATTCCACGGATGGTTTTGGTCGTTTTCAGTCCGTCCCAGTCCGGCATATGGTAATCAATCAGAACCACGGAAGGGGACACTTTTCGAAACAATTCCACACCCGCTTTTCCCGTAGACGCTTCACATGCCTCCCAATCAGCAAACGAACAGATTTCTTTGATGGTAAAACGAATATCTTCATTATCATCGATGATCAATATCATAAAAGGCGCCTCCTTGACCGGAAGACACCGGCAGGTAAATATCCATTTGTGTATGACTGCCGGGGGTACTTGAAACGAAGATGGTACCCTGGTGATTCTCGACAACACGTTTCACGAAGGACAAGCCGAGACCGGACGAGTCTTTCGTGCTAAAACCTTCCTTCCATATTTCCTGCATAAGTTCCTCCTTTATTCCTGGACCATTGTCTCTGATTTGAAACCGTACCGTATCATTCACTTTTTTGACATCGATCTGGATAAATCCTGCTTTTCCTTCAAAAGAAATAATCGCATTTTCCAGCAGATTGGCAATGGCTCTGGCAAAACGGATTTTATTGACATGGATATAGGGCAGGTTTTCCTGCACTTCCATTTCGAGACGGATTTTTTGATCGTCCAGCACTAAATGGCTGATCACATAACGTAGAAATTCGTCTACATCAATCTCTTTTTTCGTGTTCTCATAGAGGATTTCCGAAATCATTTCATTCATTTTATCAATGGAATGATCGACCCGGGTTAGATAATCCTGCAGTTTCTTGTCTTCAGTTTTTTCATATTTCATCGCAATCAGGGAGATCAGTCCCCGCACTGTCACTAATGGTGTTTTCAAGTCATGGACCAGTGAATGGATTTCCTCGTAGACCTTTGATTCTGTTAGCGCAAACCGGGTTTCCTTGAGTTCCTTCTCTTGTACTTGGAACCTTTTCAGGGTGGTGATTTGGATGTTGAATAAATGGACCAGCAGGGCAAAGATAACGGCAATGAGAAAAAAAATGGCGAACAGAACAAAGTAAAGCGCTGTAAATAATTGATCCTCGGTGATGAAACTATCGGCTGTTTTCAAACTGATCGCTAAATCATCTGCTCCGAAGCTCCATTGCGAAAGCAGCGGAATCAAATTTAAACATTGCATGGCAGTGATCAAAAAAAATAAAATGACTGCAAACGTTAAATAATAATATCTTTGTTTGGTGATATAGGAATTCAAAGCCAACAGCAGACCCAATGAGAAAAAGTGCGGTGCATAGGAGGACGATTCTCCATAAAACTCATTGATCAAAAAGACGGCTGTTAAGGTGGCACTGATAAAAAGGAATGAAAATGCAATGCTGTCTGTATTTTTGGTTAAGGCACTGACAATTAGCAACGTACTGAAATAAATCAAAAAATAAAGAAGTGCATTTCTGGATATGTAGGCGAACGATGCTATCAGCAATTGTCCACTATCCATGATTTCCATGCTTTCCTGCAGTCTATCGATGATGAAGGAAACCCATTCAGCCGACAGACTAGGGAAAAACAGCCCATAGGTTAATAAAAAAACCCCGATCAGCCCTGGAATGGTATTATTCTTGTAATCTGCCATGTTTCCCCCTTCCTTCTCCGCTAGCGGAATGCCGAATTCAACGGGGTATGAAGGTCTTCCAAATCCTGTACGAGAGTAACAGGGACATTGGCGGCATCCATTGATTCGATGATTTTTGTCGAACTGCTGATTGACTTCAGACCTAGAAAATAATCAGCATACGGAGCGGTGGTTTCTATCAACTCTACGGTTTGATTATCCTGTCGTTTGGTTCCCGCGACATGCAGGATGATCACCGGCACTTCTCTTAATTCTGCTTCATTAAGCAACTGCTTGATCCTGTCCGATTCCTCTGTAAATGTCTTGTTTCGGTATTGCAGCCCATAGGGACTATTACCGACAATGATGACTAGCGTCCGGTAATCATAAAGGTCAGATGCCAAGGCACGTGGCCGGTAATCTCCTTCTAAGTGTAAATCCTCAGCCATTTTGGCTAGCAGAAGATTTTCGGGTGCTTGCCCGGCAGAAGTGAATAAAATGGTTTCTTCTCCGATCGGTGCTGGCAAATTCGGATATGAGTTGATGGAAGCTGCGGAATCCGGGCGTGCGAACGGTGAGGCTGCCAGCAAAAGGCCCGCGAGAAAGCAACCGATGACAGCGCTTGATTTTTTCATGTCTGTACCTCCAATTTCCATCCAAACAAGGTAAAGCCACTCCAGGCTTTACCTTTAGTTTACACGATTTTCTGATTTGATGGGCAGCGAACTTGCGGGACCTCGTCCTGCAGTTTATGGCCGCAACCGTACCATTCTTATTGTTTAAGCCGTGGATCCAATGCATCACGCAAACCGTCGCCGAATAAGTTGAAGCCTAAAACGACCAAGAAAATGGCCAATCCAGGGAATGCGACAACCCATGGAGCGGTCTGCAATGCAGCCCTCCCGTCACTCAACATGGCGCCCCATTCTGGGGAAGGAGGCTGTGCACCAAGTCCAAGAAAACTAAGCCCGGCAGCATCCAGAATGGCCGTCCCGATGCTGAGCGTGGCTTGGACGATGATCGGTGCGAGACAGTTCGGCAAAACATGCTGGAACAGGATCCGGTTGTTTTTAGCCCCGATCGCTCTCGCTGCTTCAATGTATTCCGTTTCTTTCACGGATAAAACGGTGGAACGGACAATCCTGGCAAATTGGGGAACACCTACAATTCCGATGGCAATCATCGCATTTGTCAAGCTTGCCCCCAGGACTGCGACCAATGCAATGGCCAGCAGGATACTCGGAAACGCCATCAGGATGTCGATCACGCGCATGATGACCTGGTCCACCCATCGGCCGAAATATCCGGCAATGCCGCCGAGCAGAATCCCGATAACCGCGGATATTCCGACGGCAATCAAACCGATTTGGATGGAAATCCGCGTGCCATATACAATCCGACTGTAAATATCTCTTCCCAGCTCATCCGTTCCGAGCCAGTGATCGCCGGAAGGAGCGAGGTAGCGGTCAAGCAATTGTTGATCTGTCGGATCGTGGGTAGCCACAACGGGGGCCATTGCTGCCACGACGAGTAAAAGCAAAATGATAAGCAGGCCGATAAAGGAAGTCTTGCTTCTTATCAATCTGCTAAAAGCATCGAGCCACAGACTTGAAGACTTGGCTGTTGCCGCTTTTTCCCGCTCTGGCACTCCCGGTGGGGTCGGTGTGGTTTGTGGTATTGCTGCCATTCTATCATTCACATCCTTTCTTAATCGTAACTGATCCGAGGATCAAAGTATTTGTACAACACATCGGTAATCAGATTAACCAGCACAAAAATAACAGCGATAATGAGTATGGAGCTTTGCACAACAGGATAGTCCCTTCCCATGACTGCCAGATAGACATAGCGTCCGATTCCTGGCCAGGAAAAAATGGTCTCGGTCAGTACTGCTCCGCCGAGAAGGAGGCCGAATTGCAGCCCGATGACGGTAAGTACCGGAAGAAACGCATTTTTCAGCGCATGCTGGAAAACGATCAGGTGACGGGCGAGGCCCTTGGCGCTTGCCGTTCGTATGTAATCCTGTTTCATGACTTCCAGCATACTGGACCGTGTCATCCTTGCGATGATTGCCATCGGTATGGTTCCAAGTGCGATTCCCGGCATCAGCAAATGGGAAAACACATCTTTAAATGCTGCCCAGTTGCCGGTAAGCAAACTATCCAGCAAATAGAAATTGGTGATGGTATGAAGTTCGATGTCGTTCGAAATCCTGCCCGAGGCAGGCAATATATTCAGTTTGACGGAGAACAGCCAAATCATCATCAACCCAAGCCAGAAAATCGGGAGAGACACACCGAACAACGCTCCGCTCATACTAAGATTGTCGAACCAGGAGTACTGTTTGACTGCGGCGATCACCCCTGCCAATATCCCGACGACCATCGCCAATATCATGGCAAAAACCGTTAATTCTACTGTGGCAGGAAGTCTGCTCGCAATTTCGATGCTTATTTCTTCTTGGGACTTTACCGATTCACCTAAATCCCCTTGAAGGATTTTTCCTACAAAACGGCCATATTGGACGACATAAGGATCATTCAATCCCAGTTCCTCCCTGAGCTGTTCCAGCTGGGATTCTGTCGATTTCTCACCAAGCATGCTCCTTGCCGGATCGCCTGGTATCAAATGGATCAGCGAGAAGGTCAGAATCGAAACCCCGAGAAGTACCGGGATCAGCATGACCAGTCTTCGCAAAATATATTTAAGCATCACGTTTCCTCCTTTCCATGATAGGGGTAAAGATGAGAGAAGTTACCTTGGCGGCAGCCAAAGTAACTTCTGGATAAGCTTCATATAAGACGGATTAGCGACTGATATCCAGGAAGTTGAACGGTTCGCTTCCAGTCGGGTGTGGAAGGTAGTCGACTACATCCTTGCTGGCTGCAAGCGGTGGTGTCGTATGGGCGATCGGGAACCATGGCGCATCTTCATGGATGATTTCCTGTGCTTCCATATACAGTTCCGAACGTTTTTCCTGATCCATCTCAGTCTGTGCTGCTTTTAACAAGTCGTGCACTTCATCGCTTTTGTAAAAAGCGACGTTTCCTGCAGAGCCCATTTTGGCATTGTCTTTATCAAGCAATACGTACAGGAAGTTGTCAGGGTCCCCGTTGTCCCCGGTCCAGCCAAGGAAGGCCATATCGTGCTCGCCGTTTTCTGTGGCAGCCAGATGGGTATCCCAGTCGTTCTCCACGATTTCCACTTCTATGTTAACTTCCGCAAGCATTTCCTGGATTGCCTGTGCTGTAACTTTCGGCTGCGGCAAGTAAGGACGTGGATTTGCCATGGAATAAAGCGTCACTTTGAATCCATCGGCATAGCCGGCTTCAGCCAACAGTTTTTTTGCTTCTTCAATGTCGTAACCATAGTCTTCAATTTCGTCATTGTACCCCCAAAGGGAAGGAGGCATCGGATTTTTGGCAGCTTTTCCTACACCTTCGAACAGAGTCAGCAATTTTTCTTTATCAATTGCCAGGTTAATGGCCTGGCGAACCTCTTTGTTGCCCATCGGGCCTTCCTGGTCCGTGTTCATTGCCATATAACTAACGTTCATCGACGGTCTGCGGATGATTTGCAGGTTTTCATCGGACTCCGCTTGTTCAATATCCTGTGGATTCAGTCCGTTCATGACATCGATGGATCCAGATTGCAATTCCATGAAACGGGCACCGTTATCTGGAATTGTCCGGAAAATGACTTTGTCGACCTTGGCCGGCTCATCGAAATAATCATCGTTTTTAACGACCGTAATGCTGTCGTCTTTCACCCATTCTTCGAATACAAACGGTCCTGTTCCGACCGGATTTTTGAAGTAATCATCACCATATTCCTCGACCGCATCAGGACTAGCGATACCGAATGGAGGCATAGCAAGCGTGTACAAGAAAGGAGCATTCGGTTCGGATAAAGTGAATTTCACTTCGTAGTCACCGGTAGCTTCTACCTTTTCAATGATGCCTTTCAAATTGTCCTCTGTCGCACCGAACATGTAGCCATAGTAAATGAAGTCGGCAGATGTAGCCCAGCGCTCAAAGTTGAATACAACATCTTCAGCAGTAAAATCGCTGCCATCATGGAATTTCACGTCATCGCGCAGCTGGAATGTCCAGACTAACCCATCTTCGCTAGTTTCCCATTCTGTTGCCAGTGAAGGCCTTACCTCGGTGCTGTCTTCTTTGTAGCGGACCAGCGTATCATACAACTGGTTGGTGACATAGATGGATTCACCGTCGGTAATTTGCGAAGGGTCCAGCTGAACCGAGTCGGCGCCGCGTCCGAATACAAGCGTTTTTTCACCATCCTCTCCGCTTTCTGTGTCGTCACTCGCTTCAGCAGTGTCATCCCCGGTATCCTCCGACCCGGCTTCGTCACTGCTGCAGCCGCTGGCAATCAACATAACGAATAGCAACATACCAAATAAAGTCCATAATACTTTTTTATTCATTCTTATCCCCCTTAAAGAATTTTATTTAGAATTGACGCTGGAGGTCAGTACTCAAGCGCCACTTCTTTCACAAAATGACAAGCAGCCTGTTGGCCATCCGTTGAAACCTGTTTGAGTTCCGGATTTACGTTCCGGCAGATTTCCTCTGCATAAGGACACCGGGTGTGGAATTTGCAGCCCGCAGGCGGGTTGGAAGGAGACGGAAGGTCCCCTTTAATGGTGATTCGTTCCCGTGATACTTTCGGGTCTGCTTCCGGAATAGCCGACAGCAATGCCTGGGTGTACGGGTGTTTCGGGTTTGCATAAAGTTCCTCGACTTCACCGATTTCGACGATTTGGCCGAGATACATGACCGCGACACGGTCACTGATATGATGGACGACACTCAGGTCGTGGGCGATGAACAAGTAGGTCAATTGGAATTCTTCTTGCAGTTCTTCCATCAAGTTGATCACCTGGGCTTGAATAGATACATCTAGAGCCGAAACAGGTTCATCGCAAATCACCAATTCCGGGTCCAGTGCCAGGGAACGGGCAATTCCTACACGCTGTCGTTGTCCACCGCTGAATTCATGGGGATAGCGTTGTTTATGATAGGAACTGAGCCCGACGACTTCGAGCAGTCGATCAAGCTTCTGCTTCCGTTCTCCTTTCGGCATACCGAAGATTTTCATTGGTTCGGTGATGATTTGTTCGATTGTTTTTCTTGGATTGAGGGAAGCGTAGGGATCCTGGAAAATCAATTGCATGTCGCGCCTTAGCTTTCTAAGTTTTTCGCCACGGTAGCCAGTGATATCTTCTCCATTGAAGCGAATTTCCCCGGAAGTCGGTTCCAACAGCTTTAAAATCGCGCGTCCGGTGGTCGATTTGCCACATCCGCTTTCTCCGACAAGTCCCAGTGTCTCCCCTTTGTTGACTTGAAAGGAAACACCGTCTACGGCCTTGACGGCCCTCTTTTCTTTTTCGAATAAGCTGCTTCCTTTTATCGGAAAATGCTTTTTCAAATTGTTTACTTCTAATAAAACGCTCATTCCGACACCACCTTTTCTTCATCTTCTTCATATAACAGGCATCGGACATGGTGATTTGCTGCTTGTTCTGTCCATGCTGGGTCATGGCTTAAACAGCTTTCCATTGCATGAGTGCACCTTGGCGCAAAGCTGCATCCGCCGGGAAGGGCACGCAAATCTGGAGGAAGTCCTTGGATGGCAGCCAATTTTTCCTGTTTGGCCCCGATGCGGGGAATCGAATTCATTAAACCCAGCGTATAAGGGTGCTTTGGCTGTTCAAACAAAGTATTCTTGTCTGTGTATTCGACAGGTTTTCCGGCATACATGACCATGACCCTGTCGCAAACCTCCGCCACAACGCCAAGGTCGTGGGTAATCATGATAATGGCCATTCCCAGTTCCTTTTGCAGTCTGGCCAACAACTCTAATATTTGTGCCTGGATGGTAACATCAAGGGCGGTCGTCGGCTCATCGGCAATCAAGACTTCGGGGTTGCAGGCCAGTGCCATGGCGATCATCACGCGCTGCCGCATGCCTCCGCTGAATTCATGCGGATAGTTTTTCAAACGGCCCCGCGCTTCCGGAATCCCGACTAAATCAAGCAGTTCGACAGCCCGGTCTTTGGCCTGCTTTTTGCTCATTTTTTCATGGACCAAAATCGTTTCGACCATCTGTTTTTCCACAGTAAAAACGGGATTGAGGGAAGTCATCGGATCCTGGAAAATCATCGAAATCTCTTTACCACGAATTTTCCGCATTTGCTTTTCCGATTTTTTCAGCAAATCTTCTCCTTTAAACAAAATTTCGCCATCGACTATTTTTCCGGGAGGAGAAGGAATCAGATTCATGATCGACATAGCTGTGATACTTTTTCCTGATCCGGATTCTCCGACTATTCCGAGTGTCTCGCCGGGACTGATGGCAAATGAAACGCCATCGACAGCTTTGACAACGCCTGATTTGGTGAAAAAGTGGGTATGTAGTTGCTTGACTTCCAAAATAGGTGTTTTGGAATTCATGCTCGACCTCCTTACTGAGTGGTGGGTGTTTTCTTCGAGAATCCGAAAATATAGGTGAAGTTTAACAAATCGGACTTTTCTGAATTATCTACTTATTATACATACTATGACGAGCTTGTGGAGTTTTTCTCATTTTTCTCATAAAAAGTCTATGGGTTGGGAGGGGGCGCCTGGTTTTGCTCGAAAATAGAGTGGGGATGAAGTTCCTTTTGCATGGAGAGCGACCCGGCTTTGCACTTCATAGGGAGTGTGAAGCGCGTTTTGTGAGGAGAGGGAATCGGAGTTGCACTTGATAAGGTTGTTGAAGCAGATTTTACCAGAATCACTCAAATGTGATTACATTCATGATGCAGTAGCACCCGGCAAACAAACAGATCCAGAAAAAAGAGTGTCCCCAAGTCGATAAAACAACTTGGGAAACACTCTTTTTAAAAGTACGCGCTCGGAGGGATTCGAACCCCCGACAGACGTGGTACCGGAAACCACCGCTCTATCCGACTGAGCTACGAGCGCAATATAATAGGTTGTCGGTTCTCATATTCAGTTCCGACTGACAACGACTATTATACGATAATAAATTTTCGAATGCAAGAGGAAAAATACAACCAATTGAACTGGCAGTCAAAAGGCAACTGGATTATTGCTGTCGTTTTTGTTGTTCCAGCTGGTTGATGGCCTTGTCCAATGTTTGGGATATTTGGAGTACTTCTTGTCCACTCGGATTTTTATTGTATGCTTCATACATTTTAACCCGCAATGCTTCGATTTTTTCTTCTAATTCTTGCAAGTAAACCATGACTGCCCTCCAGGAAAAGTGTATCACGGTATGTACTTCCCTGGATCAGCGGAAAAAAACAATGAAAAAAGTGATCTTTCAGCTTGTAATCAAACCCCAGGGGATAAAGCATAGCTACAAACAAATCTAAAAAAATAGACCTGTGCACCGAGACGCGTGCACAGGTCTGTTTCACTTGTTTATTTATCAAGGGGAGGTGTTGCATGTACATAAGGAGGAGCTGGTTTCAGTTCTGGTTTTCCTCCAAAGCCTACCGGTTCGCTTTCATATTGGAAGTCATGGCCATCGGGCGCATTGCCAGAAGCCCAAATACCGCGTGCACTATCCTCGCCTTCAGAAAAGTTGTACAGTTTATGAGAGAAATCCAATGCTTCCCATTCAGCCGGCACTGTGGTAGGAGTGATTTTGCCGCCTTCTTTTTCTTCTAATTCCTGCAGGGCTGCCATCCATTGGTTTTGATGCATGGTATCTCTGGCCAGCAGGAAGGAAAGCATGTCTTTGACACCGCGATCTTCCGTCAATTCATATAGACGGGCAACCTGCAATCTTCCTTGCGACTCTGCGTTCAGGTTTGCGCGCATGTCTGCCATCAAGTTGCCGCTGGCGATGATATATCCTGCACTCCATGGCACGCCTGCACTGTTTTCCGGAGTGGCTCCGAGTCCGGAAACAATTGCGTGATGCGGATTCATGCCACCCATGATTGCGCCGATCACAGGGTCTTCGGCCGCTTTTTCCTGTTCATTGATTGGCGCTCCATCCAGTAAACGTGCAACCATAGTGGCGATCATTTCTACGTGGCCGAGTTCTTCTGCGCCAGTATCCATGATCAAGTCTTTATACTTTTCATTTCCGCGCGTATTGAAACCTTGGAATAAATACTGCATCGCTACAGACATCTCACCGAATTGTCCACCTAAAATTTCTTGCAGCTGCTTGGCGAAGAGTGGGTCGGACTTTTCTGGTTTTGCATGATACTGAAGTTCTTTTCTGTGAAAAAACAAGTGAAAAACCACCTTTTTAAGTAATTTGTCTGTTTTCGTCTGACTTCGATATCGCTGACGGGCCCGTCCTTTCGCGACAGTTAACCTCTTCCCGCAAGTCACAACGGATAAACGGATTATTCTTATTTTTTCTTGATAATGATTTTAAAAAATGAAATAGGCAGAAAACCTGTTGACAGGTCTTCTTCTACATGCTACAATTCTGGTTAAATCAAAACGGAATATTGCGAATACTTATCCAGAGAGGTGGAGGGACTGGCCCGATGAAACCCGGCAACCTTTAAGCCACGGCTTAAAAAGGTGCTAATTCCTGCTGAGCGAAAGCTTGGAAGATAAGGAGTGAATTGATAACCAATGCCTCTCTATCTTCTGGAGAGGCATTTTTTATGTCTTCCTGGACAGTGAACAGGGGGAAAGACAACTGGAAAAGTGATAGATGGATTGAGAAATAATCGAATTAATTGAAAACAAGAAAGGTGGTGGATCCGTCGTATGGAAGTGAAAACAGCTGTCGAGAGGAAGACCGGTACAGTCAACATAGGAGAGCTCGAGTTGGAATCCGGTACCGTGATCCAGGAGGTTGAGCTTGCCTACGAACGGGTTGGGTTGGCCGAAGCACCGGCAATCCTTGTCTGTCATGCATTGACAGGAAGCCAGCATGCAGCGGGCGATCAGGATATGCCTGGCTATTGGGCAGAAATGATCACCCCTGGAGGTTTTATCGATAGCGATCGATTCCAAATTATATCGTTCAACGTATTAGGCGGCTGTAATGGTTCGACCGGACCGCTTAGTATAGATCCCAAGACGGGAGAACCCTACCAGGCCAAATTTCCGTTTATAACGGTCCGTGATATGGTCCGTGCCCAGCATCTGGCACTGGAAAAACTGGGTATCAACCATTTAGCTGCTGTTATTGGCGGTTCGCTCGGCGGAATGCAGGTGTTGGAGTGGGGAGTGATGTATCCCGGTAAAATGGATCGTTTGATTCCCTTGGCTGTCACGCCTTACTTGACCGACTATGCGATTGCATTCAACAATATCGCAAGACTTGCCATCCTGCATGACCCGAATTGGAACAACGGCAATTATACGGAAGAGACCATACCGGAAAGCGGATTGAGTCTGGCACGTATGGTGGGCATGATCACATACCGGTCGGGAGATTTGTTCAATGAACGTTTTTCCAGGAAACAGCGCGCACCTGCCGGCAACTTCCACGATGAAATTGCCTATGAAATCGAATCCTACCTTGATTACCAGGGGAAAAAGCTGACCAAGCGTTTCGATGCCAACAGTTATCTGTATTTGTTGAAGGCGATGGATACCCATGATATCGGACGCGGACGTGGTGGGTGGCAGAAAGCTGCTTCCCGGATCGAAGCACCGGTAACAGCGCTGGGCTACAGCGGAGATTTGCTATTCCCTCCTGGTTCGCTGGAACAGTTTATCGGCCAGTTGAAGCACATCGGAATAGAAGCGGATTACACATTGATCGATACCAGTTTCGGGCATGACGGTTTTCTGGTCGAATTTGAAAAGTGGGGAAGCATCATCAAATCAGAATTGGAAGCTTGATAAGCTAATGAAGACAATTTAATAAGCACTCTTATCCAGAGAGGCTGAGGGACTGGCCCGATGAAGCCCGGCAACCTTCAAGTCGAATTGACTTGAAAGGTGCTAATTCCTGCAGGAGAGATCCTGACAGATAAGAGGAGAGATTGTATGAACAGTCCTCTTCTTAGGAAGAGGACTTTTTATTTTGATTGAAAAAAAGAGTTACGGGAGGAAAAGAAACATGGCAAATACTTACGATTTAGAAACGTTATCACTTCATGGCGGCCAATCACCGGATCCGACAACAGGGTCGCGTGCTGTCCCGATTTATCAAACTACTTCTTATGTGTTTCACGATACAGAACACGCAGAGCGCTTGTTCGCTCTGGATGAACCTGGAAATATTTATTCTCGATTGGGCAACCCGACAGTCGACGTTTTTGAAAAACGCCTGGCTTTATTGGAGGAAGGAGTTGCAGCAGTCGGTGTAGCTTCTGGTATGGCAGCTATCACATTATCGATTCTTAACCTGGCCAGTGCAGGGGATGAAATCGTAGCTGCCACCAACTTATACGGCGGTACGTACAATTTGTTCTCGACCACCCTGCCGCGTTATGGCATCAAGGTCAACTTTGTCGATCCGACCGATCCTGAAAATTTCCGCAAGGCGATTACGGATAAAACCAAAGCGGTTTATGGAGAAATCATCGGGAATCCAAGCTTGCATGTGCTCGATGTCGAAAAAGTCGCGGAAATTGCCCACGAAAATGGATTGCCGCTGATCATTGACAATACCTTTGCCACGCCGCACTTATGCAAACCAATCACATTAGGAGCCGATATCGTGATCCACTCAGCAACCAAATGGATTGGAGGGCATGGCACTTCGATTGGCGGGGTGATCGTCGATGGTGGAAGATTTGATTGGAATTCGGAAAAATACCCGCAGTTTACGGACCCGGATCCGAGCTACAATGGCATCCGCTATGCAGTGGATTTCGGAACATTGGCGTTCAGCACTAAAGTAAGGGTGCAGCTGCTGCGTGATTTCGGAGCTTCGCTGAGTCCTTTCAACGCCTTTTTGCTGCTGCAAGGCCTGGAAACTTTGCATCTGCGCGTCGAACGGCATAACCAGAATGCGCTGGAGCTTGCCCGTTACTTAAAGGACCATCCGGCAGTGGACTGGGTGTCCTATCCAGGATTGGAGGAGCACCCGTCCCACCAGCAAGCGAGTGAAACCTTGCGGCATGGATACGGTTCGATTGTCAACTTCGGCATCAAAGGCGGCAAAGAGGCCGGCCGAACGTTGATAAACAATGTCGCTTTATGGTCGCATCTAGCCAATGTCGGGGATGCCAAATCGTTGATCATCCATCCGGCTTCGACGACCCACCAGCAGCTGTCCCCGGAGGAACTGGAAGCGACGGGGGTCAAAGCGGAGCTCGTCCGGTTGTCGGTGGGGATCGAGTCGGTGAGAGATTTGATCAACGATTTGGATGCAGCATTGGCAAAAGCGACTGGGCAACAAAAGGAGAGCGGACCAGAAATAGTCATCAACGATGAGGGAGTAATCCGCTGGGCATTGCAGTCCCCGACAGAACGTGTCGAATCCGATGGGGAAGAGCGCCAACGTCAAAAAACATTGGCGATTGTCGGGTTGAGTGGTAAAGAGGCAAGGCCGAGCCACCGTCTTGCCAGAAAAATGCAGCGGCTTGGCTATAAAATCATCCCGGTGAATCCGCGGGAAACGGAGATTTTAGGTGAAAAGGCGTACCCAGATTTGAAAAGCATTCCGGAACCGATCGATATTGTCCAGGTATTCAGAAGTCCGGAAGCTGCAATCGGAATCGCACGCGAAGCAGCGGAGGTCCGGCCAAAAATTTTCTGGCTTCAAGAAGGAGTGGTATCCGATGAAGCTGCCGAAATAGCGAGAAATGCTGGACTCCAAGTGGTTCATAACCGCTGTACGTATAAAGAGGCACAACGCCTGCGAGGAACAATTACGACTTATGCTTGTGAAATATAAGACGGATACCAACGACGAGGAGGATAA
The DNA here is from genome assembly GCF_041366435.1 of Sediminibacillus sp. JSM 1682029. Classification (NCBI taxonomy): domain Bacteria; kingdom Bacillati; phylum Bacillota; class Bacilli; order Caryophanales; family Bacillaceae; genus Sediminibacillus; species Sediminibacillus sp. JSM 1682029. The sequence goes on along the minus strand of NZ_JBEWYY010000007.1, from coordinate 196,862 downwards.
CCATGGATCGCATACCACTGATAGATTTAAGAAGTTTTTTGGCTCTGACAGCTCTGACGGTGATTATTATCGTCACTGCCGGCTGTTCATCGAGCGCAAGCTCTGAAGGAGCGCCGGATAAGATACGGCTTGACTATGCGTACTATTCACCGACCAGCCTGGTGTTGAAAAAGTTCGGCTGGGCAGAGGAAGAGTTTGAAGAAGAAGGGATCGAGATAGAATGGGCACTAAGTCAAGGCAGCAACAAAGCGCTGGAATTTTTGAACAGTGACAGTGTCGATTTTGGATCGACTGCCGGCGCTGCAGCGTTGATGTCGAAAGCAAACGGAGCGCCGATCAAGAATGTGTATATTTATTCAAAACCGGAGTGGACTGCATTGGTCACCTCGAAAGGTTCCGGAATTTCCAGTCTTGAAGACTTGAAGGGAAAAAAGGTGGCGGCCACACTTGGGACGGATCCATACATTTTCCTCTTGCGTGCTCTTGAAGCAGAAGGAGTTCCAGCAGATGAGTTGGAAATCGTCAACCTGCAGCACGGCGATGGGGCATCTGCCTTGACGTCCGGACAGGTGGACGCATGGTCCGGGCTTGACCCGCACATGGCTCGATTGGAACTCGAATCGGATGCAGAGCTTTTTTACCGGAATCCCGACTTTAATACGTATGGTTTCCTGAATGTCCGCGAGGAGTTTGCGGAAAAACATCCAGAATACGTTGATCGGGTCATCAAGGTGTACGAAAAAGCGAGGAAGTGGGTCCAGGATAATCCGGAGGAAGCTGCCGAGTTATTGGCAGAAGAAGCGGAGATTAAAGAAGAGGTCGCGATCAAACAGCTGGAAAGAAACGATTTTTCCGAACCTGTTCCCGGCGAAGTACATCGTGACGCTTTGATTGAGGCCGGAAAAGTGCTGCAGGAAAGCGAAACGATTGATCCGGAAGCCAATATCGAGGAATTGACAGACGAACTAATCGATCCATCTTTCGCGGAAGAAACAATATCGGAGTAAAAAAGTCAGAGAGGAGGACCAGACATGGCCAAAAATCAAAGTGAAGTGAGCGGTGTCTTCACAACGGGAAGCAAAAGCCAGCCATCGACAATCAAACCGAAAAGTCCGTTCACCCATCCCTTGTTATTGGGGAGCATTTTTCCGGCTTTGTTGGTGGTGGTTTGGGAATTGTTAAGCCGTTCGGAAGTCTTTCCAGCCTATCAGCTTCCTGCCCCGTCCGTCATTTTAGAGACAATTGTCGGGATGGCGGAAGATGGCACACTCTGGGGACATGTCGGCATCACCTTCTACCGGGTGTTGATGGGCTTTCTGTTAGGAACGGCAGCAGCCGTCGTGCTCGGTTCGTTGGTCGGATTTTATAAACATGCCGAAGCGCTATTCGATCCGCTGATCCAAGCCTTTCGTTCCATCCCTTCCCTAGCATGGGTTCCACTGTTCATTTTATGGATGGGAATCGGCGAGCCGTCGAAGATCGCCATGATTGCAGTCGGCGTCTTCTTTCCGGTTTATTTGAATATTGTCAGTGGCATAAGCGGCGTCGACCGAAAATTAATCGAGGTTGGGAAAATGTATGGATTGAATACATTTCAGCTGGTGCGAAGGATTATTCTTCCGGCAGCTTTGCCTTCCTTTTTGGTCGGATTGCGCAGTGGGCTTGGATTGGGCTGGATGTTTGTCGTGGCAGCGGAATTGATGGGTGCGAGCCAGGGGCTTGGGTATTTGCTGGTAGTCGGCCAGAATACACTAGCTCCGGAAACCATTATAGCGAGTATTGTCTTGTTCGCAGTGATCGGAAAGCTGTCGGACTGGGTACTGAAAAAACTGGAGACCCGGACATTGCATTGGCAGGATCGGGCTGCAAAATCGTAAGGAGGTAAAGCGGTGAGTCTTCAATTAGAAAGAGTGGGAAGGACGTTTGCAGGAAAAGCAGCTGTCCAGGATGTTTCCTTCCGAGCGGAACCTGGTGAAATCATCGGTCTTCTCGGAACCAGCGGCTGCGGCAAAAGCACCCTGTTGCGTGCCATCTCCGGACTGGATACCGAATTTGACGGCGTGATCGAAATCAATAATAAGAAAGTGGACGACATACAGAAGACGACTGGGTTTATGTTCCAGGAGCCACGTTTGCTGCCTTGGCTGAATGTCCTCGACAATGTCACCTTCGGCCTTGAGGGGAACAGAGAGGAAAAGAAAAAAAAGGCAGGCCGTTACTTGGAAAGTGTCGGACTTGCCGGCAGTGAAAAATTGTATCCAAAGCAACTTTCAGGCGGAATGGCACAGCGTGTGGCAATTGCACGTGCTCTGGCCACCTCACCGGAAATTTTGCTGCTGGATGAACCGTTCAGTGCTCTCGATGCGTTTACCAAAATGCAGCTGCAGGATTTACTGCTTGAAGTGTGGAGGAGTTATCAATCGACAATGGTCCTGGTGACCCACGATGTGGATGAAGCTGCCTATTTATGCGATCGGATCATCGTGCTTAGGGGACAGCCGGGCAAGGTGGAACGAGAAATCACGATTACAGAGCCAAGACCGAGAGAAAGAGGAAGCAGTGAGCAGGCTGCTTATAAGGCGGAAATTCTCGCCAGCTTGGACTTAACAACAGATACAGCTTGACCAAGCTGGATACATAGAGGAGGTACAACATGACAGGAAATGATGTGAAAATACTTAAAGCCGATAAAGGCAAACACAATTTAACAGACTATCGTCGTGTGGCTGCGGAATTCTCCTGGGAACAAGCTGCAGAACAGCTAAACTTATCCAAAACCGGTAACTGGAATGCCGCTTATGAAACGATCGACCGTCACGTTGCCGAAGGGTATGGCAACAAAACTGCTTTATATTTTGTCCAGGAAGCATACAACGAGAGCTTCACGTTCGCCGAGGTAAAGGAAAAAACGGATCATTATGCCCGGGTATTGAAGGAACAGGGAGTCGGCAAAGGGGATCGTGTATTTGTCTTCCTTCCCAAAACCCCGGCTTGTTACTTTTCCATCCTGGCCATCATCAAAATTGGTGCGATTGCCGGTCCGTTGTTTGAAGCATTTATGGAAGAGGCAGTAAAAGACCGGATGAATGACTGTGGAGGCACCGTCTTGATTACGGACGACCAGCTAATCCAGCGGGTTCCTCAAACGGAAATCCCCAGCTTACAAACGATCTTGCTGGTCGATCAAATCGAAGCAGCCAAACCAGAGGCTGTGACGGAAGAAGAACTGGTCGAATGGGTCGATCCGGAGGACGGCATGTTGATTCACTATACAAGTGGATCGACAGGAAAGCCAAAGGGGGTGCTGCATGCGCATAGAGCTGTCGTCCATCACTTTCAATCAGGGCGCTGGGTATTGGATATACAGGAAAACGATGTATATTGGTGTACCTCCCATCCTGGCTGGGTTACAGGCAGTGTATATGGTTTGTTCGCACCATGGCTGAACCGGGCGGCTGTTGTCATCCAGGCGGGCCGTTTTCGGGCGGAAAACTGGTATCAGATCATCGCAGACTTCGGCGTCACGATTTGGTATAGTGCACCTACCGCTTTTCGCATGCTGATGGCACAGGGGGAGTTATATAAACAATATAACCTGGAGTCGCTTCGTCATATTTTAAGCGTCGGAGAGCCCTTGAATCCCGAAGTCATCAATTGGGCGTGGGACAACTTATCACTGCGGATTCATGACACGTGGTGGATGACCGAAACGGGTGGGCATTTGATTGTCAATCTTCCATCAGAACCGATAAAACCAGGGTCGATGGGGCGTGCCTTCCCTGGAATTACCGTCGGAATTTTGGACGAAAGCGGAAAAGAACTCCCGGCTGGAACAATCGGTCAGTTAGCAGTGAAAACGCCGTGGCCAGGGCTGATGAAAGAAATTTGGGGAAACAAGGATAAATTTGCTTCCTATTTTCTATATGAAGGCTGGTATGTCTCCGGCGATCTGGCGGTACAGGATGAAGATGGCTATATCTTTTTCCAGGGCAGAAGCGATGACATGATCAATTCGGCCGGTGAGCGAATCGGTCCCTTCGAAGTGGAAAGCAAGTTGATCGAACATCCTGCAGTGGCAGAAGCGGGAGTGATCGGTAAGCCTGATCCGCTGCGCGGTGAGCTGGTAAAAGCGTTTATCACCCTGCGTTCGGGATACGAAGAAACATCTGAGCTGCTTGAGGAGCTGCGCGTCTTTGTCAAAACAAACTTGGCGGCACATGCAGCCCCGCGGGAAATAGAAGTAGTCGAAGAATTACCGAAAACAAAGATAAGCGGCAAAATCTTGCGTCGGGAATTGAAGCAGCGGGAGCTCGACAAGGTTGGCGCAACCTCTTAACAAGGAACAGGAGGAGAACTATGACGACAATCAAAGTGGCATTGCTGGGTTTTGGGACAGTTGGCAGCAGTGTTTACCAGACTATTCAATCCCGACGTAGCAAGTTCGAAAGATTAATAGGAAAAAAGGTGGAAATCGTCGGGGTATTGATCCAGGACGAGACAAAACAACGAAATATCGCCGATGGTATTTTGGTAACCTCTTCGTTTGAAGAGTTGCTTGCCATTCCGGAGATCGACGTGATCATCGAAGCGATCAACGGCATTGAACCTGGAGCCGGTTATTTAAGTCGTGCCTTAGAAAAAGGGATCCATGTGGTGACCGCCAATAAAGAGCTCCTTGCTCATGAAGGGCAATCATTAAGGGAAACGGCAGCTAAGGGGCATGCCCAACTCAAATTTGAAGCAGCCGTTGCAGGAGGAGTCCCGATAATAGGGACACTGCAGCAACTATTACAGGTAAATGAAGTTTCGAACGTGGAAGCTATTTTGAACGGAACATCCAATTACATCCTTACGGAAATTGCAGAAAACCAAGTAGGCTTTCAAGCAGCGTTACATTCTGCCCAAAAGCACGGATATGCAGAAGCAGATCCAGGAAATGATGTGGATGGGTGGGATGCTTTTTATAAGCTGATGATTTTGTGCGAGTTACTGCTAGGTAAACAGCCTGATTGGACGCAAGTATCAAGACGCGGCATTCGTGGTATCACGCTTGCCGACATCCAGGTTGTCGAAACGGCCGGTTGGAGGATCAAGCATATCGCCAGTCTCCAGGTTAAGGAGGAGAAGGCACAGCTTCGCGTAGAGCCGATGGCTGTTCCGGAAGGTCATCCGTTATATGAGGTGTCGGGAGTAGATAATGCAGTATCCATTCAAGGCGACTTAGCCGGGAATTTAAAATTACAGGGACCAGGGGCCGGTGCATTGCCTACTGCAAGTGCCATTTTGGAAGATTTCGTCCAATTGTATAAGGAGTCCGACAACAGAAACCGATCAATTGATGCGTCGATTTTGGCAGAAGATTCGAATCGATTACAGGATTGGTTGGCGACGGCCCCCTCCATACCGAAAACTGCTGCTGTCAAACAGCGTTGGAAAGGCAAGCAGGCTGACAACAACGCCTACCTGGTTTCTGCTACTGAAGGAGAGCTTGAGAAATTACTGCAAGCCGGTAAAATCTGTAACTTCTTTAGATTGGCAGGAGCTGGTCGGGAGATTGCGGACACTGTTCCGATATTGATTTAAGCTTCCGTTTATCGATATGTAAAAATCTCTTTATCGGTTGATCACTAGCAAAAGTGTTTGAAGAAAAAAGGTAAATATGAATAGTGGATAATATGGTTGATATTATCCACTATTTTTTTGGCCTTTATTATAAGAGGGGCTAGACTATAGGGTGACTATTCCAGGGTGTTAGTAAACTTCATATCAACAAAGCATTAGAAAGCGATATTGAATAAATACGAGTTTGAAACGATGAATGATTGAAGCAAGAGATGTTCAAAAACGCTAGGAACTTTAAAATATTCAACTAAATTAATTGAGAATTGTTATCAATTAGTGTATATTAGATAGTAACGAACGATACCAATAATTCAGTGAGGAGAGTATCCGATGCAAATATACTGGACTAAAATTAATGATATAATCGAGGAAACGCCGGAGGTTAAAACTTTTCTGCTCAACCGTCCGGAAGGTTTTATATGGGAAGAAGGTTCCCATACCCACTTCGCACTGGAAGGTTTCAATGCCGGGGATAAACCCAACCGCAGCCTGATCCGCCATATGTCAATTTCTACTTTGCCGGACGAAAATACTATCGGTATTACTACACGCATCAGGGAGCAGTGTTCTGAGTTTAAATCGCTTTTAAGGAATCTTGAAATTGGCAATGAAGTTGCAATATTTAAAACCCATTCAAATGTTCCACTTAAAAGAGAAGACAAAAGTGTTTATTTACTGTCATCAGGTGTCGGCCTGGCCACTTTCAGACCGCTTGTACTGGATTATTTCGAACGTGCTGACAAAATCAATCAAATCCATTCCTTGAATATCGAATCATCAAATGATTTCTTATTCACCAATCTATTTGAATCGGCACCTGACAAGAAGTTCACAGCAGAGTTCGTCGACAACCGTAAAGAATACTATGAAAAAGTGAAAACTCTTGCTGCAGACAAGGACGGTCTTTTCTATGTTGTTGGCAGTGACGAGTTCCTTGTACAGAATATTGAATTACTTCGTGAGCAGGGCATCAAGCCAGAACAGATTATGCTCGATAAGCATGAACAACAACTGCCAGAGTTTTTATCATTGGATTTATCGGTTTAAATGGGACGAAATATTTTCTTGGGAACGACCGAGTGCAATTTTATGCTGAGTTAGAGCAACTAATACATCGAGTGATTTACACGATATAATCTGAAGAGAATCGCTACTCCTGATCAAAGGCGCTATTTGAATAAGAGTGCCCTCTTTTTTTAGTTAGATTATTGAGAGGAAGGAGAAAGTTTGTTCAGGACCTATTACTCTCAATATAACAAGAAAATCTATTATGAGATCCACTGCGATGCCCATCTACCGGTATTTTTATATATACATCGCTGTCCTGGGGCTGGTTTCTAGGACTTTAGAGAGTACTGCAGAAAAAAAGCATGAATAATTCCAGAACCATTCAATAAGCCTGATTTTCCTTGGTTCAGATTTTGCCAATTTATACAGTTGCTTTTGGAGACATGCGTACAGTAGGGCGTGTCTATACAGGATGGGCTCATCGCAGATCTTCTACAGAGAAGAACTTTTCCAGAATCAGGATTTGCCGCACTGGAAGATTCTCAGTCTGACTGCTTCACACTGAGGACAGTGATAGTAACCAGTATGAGCACCATTCCGAGAATTTGGATAACAGTCAAATGATCATTGAGAAGCAGAACGCCAAATAATGATGCTGTAACTGGCTCCACCATGGCTACCATCGAAGCTGTTGTCGGGGCGGTCCATCGAATGCCAAAGATATACAATATAAATGAAATTCCTGCACCCACCAAACCTAAAAGAAGAAACCATCCTACATCATTTGATGTTAACGCGGCAGCTGCTTCCCCCTTGTCTGCAAGAAGCAAAAGGATGAGAACAAAAGAAAAAAAGGCGACGGTTAACGTTGTCTGTGGTTTGCCGATGGAGGAGGCATTTTTGAATCCGAATATAAACAATGCATAGGCAAGGCCAGCAGCAAGACCAGCAGCCGCTCCCAGAAAACTCACTGAAATTGAATCGGTGTTGTAGGCGCCTGTAAGCAGGGTAATTCCTATAAGCACGCCAAAAATGCATCCCCATTTAAACCAGGTTGAACGTTCTATTCGTAATAAAAAGGAAATTAAAAGAACGAAAACGGGTGCAGTGTACATTAAAGTAGCTGCAACAGCAATACTGGAAGCTTGGATGCTTAAAAAATATAAAGTGAAATTTCCGGCAACACCAACTCCTGCCAATAGGGACCACAGGTATAACCGAGCAGAGGATGTCCAATTTTGTCTAAAACGAAAGAGAAACCACGTCAAAAAACATATAAACCCAACACCTCCCCGGTATAGGGAGATCACAATAGGGTCCCAGCCCTTGTTCATTAAAATATCGGCAATTCCCCCACTAATGCCCCAGCATATAGCGGCAAGTATAACCAAAACTAACCCTGCCAACCTCATCGTCTGCCTCCTAAGATAAATGGTGCGAATTTTTTATTCTAAGTGGCTGCCGTGGTGAAGAAAGTGCAATGGACACCAACCCGTTAAACGTTTCTATTCATAAGCAAGTTTTTAAAAAAAGGTATAACGGTATTTCCTTTCATTTCTCAAAAATAAACCTCTCTGGTTTGCTCTTTCTACATTCATACGAAAAACCCCTTGATTAGTACACTTTTTTGGTTTTAATGGGAAATAGGGAATAATTCCAGGGTTACATGTTCCCAACTACTTTTCATGATATTATAGAGGAAAAATCTACATACGAGGAGGTGAATCATGCCGAAACATAAGATTTATACCATGAGTTTCGCAAGTGTGTATCCCCATTATATAAAGAAAGCGGAGAAAAAAGGACGCACGAAAACGGAAGTGGATGAAATCATCCGTTGGTTGACTGGATATACCCAGGAAGGGTTAGAAGCACAGCTGGAAAAACAAACAGACTTTGAGACCTTCTTCGCGGAAGCTCCCGGGATGAATCCGTCGCGAACGTTAATTAAAGGCGTAATCTGCGGGGTGCGAGTGGAAGACATCGAAGAACCAACAATGCAGGAAATCCGCTATTTGGATAAACTGATCGATGAATTAGCAAAGGGAAAAACGATGGAGAAAATCTTGCGGAAATAATCATCTGATACAGAGAAACACCGATTCTATTGATGGCAATAGAATCGGTGTTTTTTAATGATTATATAAGAGAAGCCCGAAAATGTTTACAAGGAAAATGTAAACCGAACTTCCTTACACTGTCTAAAACTGTAAACATAAGGTGAAGCGATTGTTTGCCACGATGGCTGATCTATTCAAAGAAGAATATTAATTAGCAGAAGAAGGACTACCCAACCCAGTATTTGGTTGTGAGCTTTTTTAGGTGTGGGTTTTACTGTTGTCATTTGGTGGTTTATAATGGAGTGTCACAAGAAGAAAGATGGGAAGTGCCTATGAAAAAACGTAAGCATAGTGGAGATAATAGATCGACAACAAAACACAATTCATCGACTAAAGCTCACTCAAAAAAGCATTCAAAAGTGGCCACACGAAATAAATCACAAGGCAAGAACCCGCATAAAAGCAAGCGTCCAGGTAACAAGAAAAGTGTAACCGTAAAGGTGAACTGTACAGGGCTCACCAATAATGGAAAAGGGATTGTCCATTGGGAAGGTAAACAGCTGGAGGTAGAGCATCTACTACCTGGCGAAACGGCTGAAATAACGGTGTCCACCAGTGGGAAAAACATTGCTGCGGAACTGAAACGAGTAATAACTCGGTCCGAAAACCGGGTCGACCCAGCCTGTTCTTATTATTACGAGTGCGGGGGATGTCAACTGCAGCATATGAACGACCGCGCGCAAATGCATTTCAAACAGGAAACGATAGATAAATTGATGAAACCGTTCGGTAAACCAGCACCCATTTTATCCATGGACCATCCCTATGATTATCGGAACAAAAGTCATACGACATTCGGTTTGAATAAGGATCGACAAATTATTGGCGGACTATACGCCCAGAATAGTCACCGGCTTATTTCGATGGATCGGTGTCTCATTCACGATCCGAAAGCGGACGAAATTTGGCAAACCATCAAGGGGATGATGAAATCTTTTAAAATCCAGCCATATAATGAAGATACTGGACAAGGCTTCCTGCGCCACGTACTGGTAAAGGTCGGCAAGGTGAGCGGGGAGATCATGGTGGTGTTGGTTGTAGCTTCCCCTGTATTCAAGGGAAAGAATAATTTTGTCAAAGCACTCAGGAAGGCCCACCCAGAAATCACAACCATCCTCATGAACGTGAATAACCGGAAGACGAGCATGGTTTTAGGTGACCAGGAAAAAGTACTGTTCGGAAAAGGGACGATAACAGACACCTTGTGTGGACTGAAGTTTGATATTTCCGCTAAATCCTTCTATCAAATCAACCCTGTTCAGACGGAAAAGCTATATGCAAAAGCCATTGAGATGGCGAAATTGTCCGGAAAAGAAACGGTAATCGATGCCTACTGCGGTATCGGTACGATTGGTCTGATTGCCAGCCAAAAAGCAGGCAAGGTCATAGGGGTGGAGCTGAATAAGGATGCGGTTCGAGACGCCATCCATAACTCCAAGCGCAATGGCGTGAAAAATGCCCGTTTCTATCAAAGCGATGCTGGTGAATTCATGGTACAGATGGCAGCGCGCGGTGAGAAAGCGGATGTCGTCATCATGGACCCGCCTCGAAGCGGAAGTGATGAAGCGTTCTTGTCCAGTGTGGTGAAACTGAAGCCGAAGCGTGTCATTTATGTGTCCTGTAATCCGGAGACGCAGGTACGGGATCTGAACTATTTGACCAAGAACGGGTATGAGGTGAAAGGTATCCAGCCCGTGGATATGTTTCCGCAGACGGTGCATGTTGAGACGGTTGTGTTGATAGAACGCAAATAGCCTTATATCAAAGGCTTTGAAGGGTTTTAAGTAAGTATTTAAGTGTGTGTTATGTTTCCTCAGACTAATAAGTTTGAGGAAATTTTGCTTAAGGGGTTAAGGTTTGGGTTTTGCATTAAGTTTATTGTGCATGCCGGAATTACTATACCTAGCAGAATTGAAATATTTGCCATGAACATTTACCATGAGACTATAGCACTCTGCTCGGAAAGGATGAAGTATAATTGAAAAGATTATAAAGTAATCTATAAAACACCTAGTGAAAAATCATTTAAACTTTTCACTAATGGTGTATACTTCATATATTATTATAACCTATTGTTTTTGCTTCTATATGGTCTAAAGAAAGCCTTAATTTCTTCGGCGAAAATTTCAGGTTCCTCCATGGCAGTAAAATGTCCGCCGTTGGGCATTGTGGTAAAACGGGTGATATTCAGATTGCGGTGCACCCATTCCTTAGGTGGTAATAATATATCAGCAGGGAAAAGTGCTAAACCTGTTGGAACGTCTATACGCCCCATTGGCGGTAAGGAATGGGTGTTTTCATAATACGTATTTATTGATGATCCTATAGTATTAGTAACCCAATAGATCATTATATTAGTGAGTAGTTCATCCATACTATATCTTTTCTGTAGATCACCATTACAATCGCTCCACCCACGGAATTTCTCAATAATCCAGGCAGCCAACCCTACTGGTGAGTCAGAAAGGCCGTATGCAAGAGTCTGGGGTTTTGTGGACTGAATAGCCATATAAGCTCCCTCATTGGAAATCCATGTTGGGGTATTTTTCTTGTATTGCAATTCTTCTTCTGAAAGTTCTGCATCGTCATGTGAAGCCATGAGATTTCTAATGATCCCGATATCTGTTAGGTGGATTCCTGTTAGGATTTCTGGATGATTTAATGCCAGATATCTTGTAACACCTGAACCAATATCCCCTCCAGCAGCAGCGAATTTACTATAGCCAAGTTCTTCGGTCATTAGTATTGCCCAAAGCTCAGAAACATAATAATTGTTGACTCCACTATGTTTTGGGCTGCTGGAAAAACCGAATCCGGGTAGTGAAGGAACAATTACATCAAAAGAATCTTCCGCCTTGCCGCCGTAACTGGCTGGATCAGTAAGTAGAGGGATAATCTTTTTGTAGCGTATGTAACTGTCAGGCCATCCATGAGTGAGGATGATTGGCATAGGATTAGGACCTTTACCGTGTTCGTGCACAAAGTGAATATCTATTCCCTCCACATTACATTTAAATTGGGAAAATCGATTTAATTCAGCCTCTTGTGCGCGCCAATCAAATTGGTGACGCCAGTAAGAAATCAACGATTGTAAATAATTTATATCAGTACCTCTTTCCCAACCGTCCCCTTCCAACTGATCAGGCCATCGGATATGTTCCAGTCTGTATTTTAAATCATTAAGGACTTCGTCAGATATATTGATATTGAAGCGTTCAATAGACATTGTGATTCTCCTTTCATATAAGTCGTGTAAGATTTATAACTTAGGATTGATAATAGTATATACTATAAAAAATATTTGATACGATGGTAAAAATGTAGCTTTAAACTATACTATTTGTTAATGGGGGGGGATAATTATTCCGCAAAAAGACCGCCATAAGAATAGAACTGTATATATAGAATTCGTTGCAAAAGAAAGTTTTAGTAACTTACCTTATAAGGAGCGTTTCACTATAATTTTTATTACAAGCGGATGTGTTAAGTTGCAATTGAACCACTTCCCTATGAAAATTGTTGCTCCAAGTATTCTTTGTTTGTCTATGGATGATAAAATACAAGTTTTAGAAAGAAACAATGTATCATCACAGTCATTTTCTTTCCATCCTGATTTTTTTAATACGGCACATTTTTCTGAAACTGAGGGGTATATGTCAACCGGTTTAAAAATAGAAACGGGCCTTTCGCTATTTAAAAGGGATAATACTCATACGGGAGTATATACTGCTACCGAGAAAGTCTATCCTAAATTATTTGAGTGGTTTTTTGTTATAGGAACAGAAGTGAATGCTCAGAGCGATTCACTTTGGGTGTGCAGAATAAAAAAGTATTTAATACAAATTTTAGGGTTGCTTGAAGAGTTGAACAACCATAGCGAACAATCACCTGTTGGACTTGTTTTAGAATATATACACACTAACTATCCCGATAAAATAAGTTTAGAAGATTTAACAAAATGTGCTCATTTGAATAGAGTATCACTAAATAAAAAGTTTCAGGATTTATATGGATGTACTGCTAAGGGATATTTATTATTATATCGCTTAAAGATTGCCGAGAATCTTCTGACTCATACAGGTATGAGCTTGAACGAAATTGCATGTGCTGTGGGATTTGAGTATGACTCGTATTTTATAAAGCAATTTACTGTTAAAAAGGGCATGACTCCAACTGAATTTCGTAATAGTTCACGTGAGTTTGCATATAACCAAATTGTATAGAACAGGAAAAGAATCTGATTTTATACCAGAAAATATAGGCAACAATAAAAATGAAAAGGCAAAGCACAAACACGCCCCTCTTACTAAAGGTGGATATGTTTACGCAAAATTCATATTAATTGCGTATTTGTATCTTCTTACTGCCCAGACACATGTGGAGTGTGTGACGTGGTTGGAGAAAAAGTAATATAGTTTTAAAAAGCACATGGGTCTTTACATGCTAAGACTCATGTGCTTTTTCTTTCATTTTGAATTGTCAAATTATAGAGGAATTTTCAATTGATTGTAGAATATTGAATTATATGCTGATGTTTTATGGTAGTAATGTCTAGAATTTACAGTTTTATGTGGTAGAAATTGTTTATTAGGTGGAGCTTTTATGTTAATTGAAGAGGAAAAGGGGAGTGTTTAACATGTCAGATTTCCATGAGAAAATGAGAGGACTCAGTGAGCGTGTTCAAAAAATGAAAGACAATATTCAAACAGAGGAAGCTACTAAAACGAGTATTATTATGCCTTTCTTTCAAACGCTTGGCTATGACGTTTTTAACCCAGCAGAGTTCACTCCAGAATACATAGCAGACGTTGGTATTAAGAAAGGTGAAAAAGTGGACTATGCGATTATGCATGAAGGGGAGCCGTTAATCCTAATTGAAGCTAAAGCTCTAACTGAGGTATTAACAAAGCATGATTCACAATTATTTAGATATTTCGGTACTACCAAAGCAAAATTTGGTATTCTCACGAATGGTGTTACTTATAAATTTTTTACTGATTTAGAGGAACAAAACAAGATGGATCCGACTCCTTTCTTCACTTTTGAATTGCTGGATATAAGGGATAGTACTCTAACGGAGCTATCTAAATTTAAAAAAGAGAACTTTGATGTTGATAAAATCTTCAATACAGCATCTGAACTTAAATATAACGGGAAGATAAAAGAATTATTAAATGAACTCTGGGAGAACCCGAGTGAAGATTTTATTCACTTCGTATTAAATAGCGTATATGAAGGTAGAAAAACTAAGAACGTAGTGTCACAATTTGAGCCAATCATAAAAAAAGCATTCAAGCAGTTTATCAATGAAATGGTCAATGACAAGTTGAATGCAGCCTTGAAAAACACGAGTAGTGAGGGTGATCAGAGCAAGGGAACTCCACAAGAGCCCGATTTAGAAGGAGATGTAAACGAGAAGCGGGAAATCATTACTACAGAAGAAGAAATTCAGGGATTTGCAATTGCACGGTTAATATTATCTGAAGTAGTTGATGAAGACAGAGTGCACTATAGAGATAATAAAAGTTATTTCAACATCTTACTTGATGACAACATTCGTAAATGGGTATGCCGGTTAGGTTTGAACTCTGAGAATAATAAATATCTTCAATTAAATGACGAAGATCGTACTACTTACTCAATCAACAAAGTATCGGATTTAGCGAAGTTCAAGAAAGAAATTAAGCAAGTGGTCGAAAGTTTTAAGTAATTTATATAAGCTAAAGACATGGGGAGGGTACTGTCGTTTGTTAAAGAATTCACGACCAACAGAACCGATTCCATGTTTGAGTAGTGGGTATATTAGCTTTTTGCTAATGTGAAAAATATGGAAGCTGATTATATTGTAATCGTTCTTATTCCTACATTGATATTTTTGATGTGAGATGGATATTTTCTTCGACAGGAAGAGCTGTTTAGAGAGTTATACGATAGTATTAGAGTTGTAGAATCAGATAGTCAGATAGACTTTTCAATGAATACTTCAACCTTTAAAGATAAGATTGACTCTTGGTTTAAAGTTTGTTGGTCAACTACCTTATGGCTTTTCTATTGCCTGATTATTGCAGTTGTTATTTTGGTAATCTGTATCTTACCGAATCTATAGGTTCGAGGCATATTCATCTGAATAAATTTATTAAAAAATGTTTCACTATATAAGTAGTGGATTTTATATGTTTATACGAATAAAAAATTAGTTATTGAATTTCGGTGTCTGCCTCCAGAACTTATAAGTGTTGATTCTGGGGAGCAGGTACTTTGGAATAAATAACACGTGGGTTGTCTCAAGTCTATAAGTAATCACCATTGCTTTTCTACTTACTATGTTTAAAATTTTTAATAAATTTTTATTTTTTGATAAATAGAATTACTATTTAAATATTGTTTTATGTGAGGTTAACTTATGAATTGTCTTACTCTGGAAGCTGAAGATGCGTTAATAAAAAAATTATTATCTGTGAATTGAGTGGACACCAATTTAATAGTCTAGCAAGGGTATTAGGTGAATATCCACAAAACGTTTACCCTGTTTCTTCAATTAATGAAGAGAAAGCGAATGTAATAGTAACTAGTGCAAACTATAGGAAATTGTAACCTAATAGAAAAGGAAATAGGCACAATGAGTTCCTTTAATCAAGGTAAAAAAGTTCTAAGAAATTTAAATAATCATTTAGCAATCAGTTATATGAAGATTTATTAAACTCTTCTGGGGATCCCAAAATAAACTATTATGAGCATTAGAGAAAGAAGATTCATAATATCTTTCTCTAAACCTTGCAAGACAAGAAATAAGTGTTATTATTATAATGACCGTTCAATATAAAAAGGGGATCTCATATGAAAAAGTCAAAGAAAAAAGAAGCGATATTAAATACGGCTGAAGAGTTATTTTATCAGCACGGTTTTCATTCGATCGGTGTAAAGGCTATATTGGAGCAGGCCGGAGTCGCACCAATGACGATGTATTATCATTTCAAATCGAAGGAAGATGTCATTAAGGAAATATTAGTCCGAAGAGAGAATCATTATTTTGAATTGATGGGAGAGAAACTTAATAAAAGGGAAAGTTTAGAATCTTACGTCATGTCCCTGATTCAGGCTCATATGGACTGGATAGAAGCAGAGGGCACTAACGGTTGCTTGTTTTTAAGAGCAAAGCAGGAATATGAAGGCATAAATGAGGAGATTGCTTCGCTAAGCAGGGAACACAAAAAAACACTGCTAAACCGGATTCAAAATGATATAAAACCATTTAATGTTCCTGGATCCTTCGGTGTTCAGTTATCCATTATATTGGAGGGGATAACATCAATGGCCCAAATACAGGAAGTGGATGAAGTGAAAGAGGCAGCAATCGATTTAGTGAAGAATTTACAGATCAGGGCAAATGAATAGTAGCAATTAGAGGGGACGAATGAACAATAGCACAGTCAAAGGTCCCTGTTTTTTTTGGTTATTTATTATAATGAACGTTATATATAAAAGAAGAGGGGTATCTGAGATGAAAGAAAAGAAGTTGATTATGGTAGGGTTGCCTATGATTGCGGTAACATATGGTTTATCCAGATTTAGTTACGGTTTAATGCTGCCCTATATTAGCGAAACCATTAACATGGAGCAACGTACCAGCGGAGTCATTTCTTCGTTTTCCTACATCGCTTACTGTATCGCAATAGTATTGGCGATGGTATTTTCTAATAAGCTTTCTTCAAAATTCATTCTTCTTCTTGCCGGACTGTTTTCGATCATTGGTTTGGGTATTATCTCTGTCGCTGTAAACCCTGGCATTCTAGGTCTGGGCATATTTTTGGCAGGATTAAGTTCGGGCTTTTCATCTCCTCCCTACGCTGCCATTGTGGACAAAAGTGTAGAAAGAAGATTACAGAATCAGACGAACTCTTGGATCAATTCAGGGACCAGTATTGGAACAGCTCTAACAGGGGCTATTGCCATTGTCATGGCAGATAATTGGAGAGAAACGTATTTGATATTTGTGGTCATTGCCATAGCAGTAGTATTCGCTAATTACAAAGTGCTGCCAAAAGAACAAAATGTACAAGAAAACGAGACATTCCATTTCTCGAAAGAAGAGTGGAGAAGGTCCATCCCGTTAATTGTCGCGTCTCTGGTATTAGGAATATCCTGTGCAGCCTATTGGACGTTTTCAAGAGATTTCATCTTGCAGACCGGAAGTGTTCCTGATTATATCGGTGAGTGGTTGTGGGTCGTTATTGGATTTTCAGGATTGTTGGGAGGAACAGCAGGTGCAGTTATAAATAGGTTTAGTTTAGTAACTGCATACAGGATTTCTGTATTGGCTCTTTCAACCTCGTCACTGTTACTAGGGGCATTTGTAGATAATAGGATGATTGGGTTTATATCACCAGCCCTCTTTGGCAGCTCATATATTTTTATGACAGGTGTTTTGATAGCGTGGGGCATTTCTGTATTTAAGTCCAATCCCTCATTGGGGGTAGGTATCCCCTTTTTATTACTGGCCCTCGGTCAAGCAATAGGATCGGTTGTTTCCGGGGTTTTCGCTGGTCTATTAAGTTATCCGGCCGTATTTATAGGAGCTTCCTTTATTGGTTATGCAGCTTTATTTTTGAAAAAGCGAAATAAGTACATTTAAAATTCACTCTCTGGTATGAACAGTCATCTTTTATCCAGCTTGGGCTTGTGCAGCCCATTTAATAGAAAGAGAAAGACTTTGTGGAACATTTTTGTGTTAAGGCTTATACAGATTCCATAATATGCTTGCCATGCGGGTGGTTTATCGATAGATGGTTGTATGTTACCATTTTTTATAGTTAATTAGTTAGGAGTAAATAAAAAATGGATATACCAATAATTTACGAGGACAACCACCTGCTTTGTATCGAAAAGCCAGTTAATATTCCAGTACAAGAGGACCAATCGAAAGACAAAGATTTACTCTCGCTTCTAAAAGAAGATATAAAATATCGATACCAAAAGCCAGGCAACGTGTACCTTGGGCTCGTTCACCGCTTGGATCGACCTGTCGGTGGGGCGATGGTGTTTGCCAAGACATCAAAAGCGGCCTCGCGTCTGTCTGATATGATGCGGCGCAAGACGATTGATAAAAGCTATTTGGCAGTAGTGCGGGGAAAAATGCCGAAAAAACACAATGTACTAGAGGATTACTTGGTAAAAGACACACGTAAAAACCAAGTATATACGAGCTCTTCGGATCATGAAAAAGCCAAAAAGGCAGTGTTGGAGTATGACGTAATCAGTGAAAAGAAAGGATTATCCCTTCTTTCGATAAAACTGCATACGGGCAGACCACACCAAATACGTGTACAGCTTTCCTCTCGAAATCGTCCACTCTATGGGGACCAAAAGTATGGGGAGGACGTCAACCGTCCAGGCCAGCAAATCGCCTTATGGTCTCAATCACTTGCGTTCAACCATCCTACTAAAAAAGAAGAAATGAAGGCAACATCCTTGCCGCCAAACACCTATCCTTGGAACCTATGGAAAGAGCTTGCGCAGTGACAGGGCAGTACAATCATATATGCAAGAGGAAATGATCAGGTGCTAATCATGCATCGATTGGCGCCTTTTACTTTATTGAATTTCAACAGACCCTGCCTTGCTTTAAGAAAGCAATCACCATTCTATCTGTTTCTCCGTCCGACTCACCAAGCCAAATCAAATGGCCCCATGCGTCAAGTAGCTGAAGTTCAGCCATTGGAATGTTTTCCTTAGCAAAGTAGGCATGATCCAGAGACACCGAACGATCATGTTTACTGTGCATGATCAATGTAGGACAGGAGACAGCATGTAAATCCCGAACCGACAGCTCGTTTATCTGTTGTAAGTCTATTTCGAAACCATAGCCTGACCGCTGTCTGTTATTCATTTTCCGGATAGCTTCCACATCGTTTTCTCCCATTTTATCCTTGACTTCCTTGTATGATAGCTTGCTGAAGGAAGGGAGCATTTGCTTGAACATAAAGTTCGGAAAAGTATTACTGAAGGAAGATAATAGTTTCCACGTGTATTTTTCGGTTTTCGGATGGAATAACACGTTCGCCGCTTTGTATTCGATATCCTTGGGCGTCAGCCATTCCTGCGTAACGGCAGATTGCAGGACGAGGGAGCGGGTGTGTCCGGAAAAATGTGCGGCAAAGTAAATGCCGGTGGGACCGCCGGCAGATATGGCAATGACATGCGCGTTATTGATATTCAAATGATCTAAAAGTTTTGCATAGTAATAGCAGGCAGTGGATAAGCTGGTGCCTATTTCCGGAGAAGTTGTTCCATATCCTGCTCTTGAAGGCGTAATCACGGAGAAACCACTATCGACCAACGCTTCGTATCCGAATTCTTCCTGGCAATTGGAATGCCCTCCATGAAAAACGAGCACAGGTCGACCCTGGCCGACAATCGAGTATTCCACAGTAAATCCGTCTATGTAGTATTCTCCCATTTTTCTGTTCATCCTGGCACCTCTTTTGAAAGGAATCGATTTATCATGTTCAAGTAGATTCAATTGCATAGTGAATTTCCAATAGTTTTGTTTGTAATTCTGTGTACCTCTTATACGCTTGGATGAATTCCTCGGTTTCATCTATCCGATAAAATTTTATTTCTGTTAACTCGTTTGCTAAATAAGACAGCTCGGCTTTGATCTGCTTATTTTCAATCAAGGTTCCAGCCTGCTCTAACAAAGCGGCTTTCCGCGCCAAATTGTTGATGAGATTTCCGGAGTGTTCCTTATTATTTTTCTCTTGTAGATGGGCCATTTCTTCTTTATTTCCTCTGAAGAACGAAGGAATCTCTTCTTGCTTCGGAATTTTCTCTGCTCCATCAGGACTTATCGAAATTGCTGTTTGCTTCAATAGTTCTCTGGCTTTCATCGCAGATGCATCGTTACGATTATTTTGGAAGTAGTCGTAATACATCTCCTTATCCATGATCAATTTCCCGTTCTTTCTATTTGGTGTGCCTTGATGATTACTCCCTCTGTCCGATATGTCCTTTTTCATTTCTTCTACTGTTTTTTCTTCTGTTCCTTTATCTATTAATAATTGTACAGAAATAATAAAAAGCAAAAAGATGCAAAGCACCATAGATATTTGTTTCTGGATACAAAATCGCTCCTTCCAGATTAAGCTTATATTTGACGAGAAAAAGAGACCTTTTTTTACTATTCGGTAATTCTGATGCAATTCCTTTTCAAACTGTAAATATAATTTAACCTGCTTATTGCGTAGATAAAAGAACTCGTCTTTGTAGCAAATTTTGCTTTCCACAGTGGTAGTGAGCTCAGGGAATACCATAAGTGCTTCCTGCTGTTTTCTTGGGAGAGAGTATGGCACAATAGAAGAGTGGAGGGAATAACATGAAAAAAGTGGTTTTATATTCGAAGCCGAATTGTCCCTTATGTGAGGAGGCCAGAGATCTTCTGCTAGCATTTCAGGATCAATACGGTTATGATTTGAAAGAAGTTGATATTTATCACGATGATGAACTCCTGGAGAAATATCAATTGATGATCCCAGTAGTGGAAATCGATGGGCAGGAAGCAGACTACGGGCAAATCGAGTGGGCGAACGTGAGTGATTTTTTAAAATAGGATTGCTTTTAGTTGTCGGATTTTGACGGTTCTGATACAATGAAATTTGTAAGAGGAATTTTTTTGGAGTCTGCGGGACATAATACGCCTACCAGGGACATTTTTAACCCGGTTAGCATTAACTGGTGAAAAAAAGGAGTAATAACATGAGAGCATTAATCGACCTTCAGAAAAAATTATTCCCTGATGTCTTGGAAGTTATGCAGCGCAGGTACAAGATTTTGCACTACATACAATTGATGGGGCCGATCGGCCGCAGAAGCCTGGCTGATAATATCGAAATGGGAGAACGGCTGGTCAGGAGTGAAGTCGACTTCTTGAACAGCAACGGCTTTCTCGATATCACGGCAAAGGGCATGCTGTTGACCACAGAAGGCACCAACATATTGGAGCAGCTCGGGGAATTCATGAAGGAAGTGTCCGGCTTTAGTGTTTTAGAACAAAGTGTAAAGGATAAATTACACGTAGACCATGTTATTGTGGTTCCTGGTAATAGTGATGAGGTTGATTGGGTAAAACAAGAAATGGGAAAAGCCGCAATCGGGTTTTTGCGGTCGATTCTGGAAAACAATCAAACCATTGCTGTGACAGGTGGAACGTCGATGGCTGCAGTCGCCGAGATGATGAACCCTCTTGAGAATGCAAAAAACTGCATGTTCGTTCCTGCCCGGGGCGGTTTGGGAGAGCGTGTGGAAAATCAGGCGAACACGATTTGTGCGGAGATGGCAAATAAAGCCAATGGGGAATACAGGCTGCTCCATGTGCCCGATCCCTTGAGTGAAGAATCCTATCAATCGATTATCGGAGAGCCATCCGTCAAAGAAATTCTTCAATTGATCAGACAGGCAGATGTCGTCATTCATGGTATTGGCGATGCGATGACGATGGCCGAGCGGAGGAAGACTTCGGAAGAGGTTTTACAGAAGATCAAGACCGGCAATGCGGTCAGTGAAGCATTCGGCTATTATTTCAACAAAACCGGGGAAGTCATCCACAAAGTAAGGACTGTCGGTCTGCAGCTGGAAGATTTATTCAGTTCCCAGTGTGTCGTCGCTGTTGCTGGAGGCACTTCAAAGGCGAAGGCGATCATGTCTTACTTCCAGCAGGGAAAAAGCAACGTCCTTGTCACCGATGAAGGGGCGGCAAAAGAGTTAATAAGGGAGTAATCCCTTTAAATATATAGGAAAAATAAGGAGGAATAACAAATGGCAGTAAAAGTAGGTATTAATGGTTTTGGCCGTATCGGTCGTAACGTATTCCGTCAAGCATTGAAAAATGACGAAGTAGAGGTAGTTGCAGTAAACGACCTTACAGATGCAAACATGCTTGCACATCTTTTGAAATATGACTCTGTACACGGAATCCTTGAAGAAGAGGTTTCTGTAAACGGTGCTAACCTTGTTGTAGCAGGAAAAGAAATCATCGTTAAGTCTGAACGCGATCCAGCTAACCTTGGTTGGGGAGATTTGGGCGTAGAAGTAGTAATCGAATCTACTGGTATCTTCACAAACCGTGACGATGCGAAAAAACATCTGGACGCTGGTGCGAAAAAAGTGGTTATCTCTGCACCTGCTAAAAACGAAGACCTCACATTGGTTATGGGTGTTAACGAAGACAAGTACGATGCAGCAAGCCATCATGTCATTTCTAACGCGTCTTGTACAACAAACTCTTTGGCTCCAGCAGCTAAAGTGCTTCATGAAAAATTCGGTATCAAGCGCGGCCTGATGACAACTGTTCACTCTTATACAAATGACCAGCAAATCCTTGATTTGCCGCATAAAGACTACCGTCGTGCACGTGCTGCTGCACAAAACATCATTCCTACCACTACTGGTGCAGCAAAAGCTGTAGCCAAAGTTCTTCCTGAATTGGAAGGTAAATTGAACGGTATGGCTATGCGTGTTCCAACTCCAGACGGTTCTATTGTGGACTTGGTTGTTGAACTGGATAAAAACGTAACAGCTGACGATGTAAATGCAGCACTTCGCGAAGCTGCAGAAGGCGACTTGAAAGGCATCCTGGAATACAGTGAACTGCCGCTTGTTTCTTCTGACATCGTAGGCAACACCCATTCTTCTATCGCAGATGGCCTGTCTACTATGGTGCTTGAAGATAACATGGTGAAAGTCGTTACTTGGTATGACAACGAAATGGGATACTCTACACGTTGTGTAGACTTGGCTGTTTTCCTTAAAAAACAAGGCCTTTAATCCCTGCAAAAACACGAATAACATGAACGAATGACCAGCAGGGAGGGGGATTTGTCCTCCTCCCTTGCGTGGTTTTCGTATGAATTTAAAGGTTCCCGGTTAACAGGAACCTACATACGGGAATGATAGTATGTGGAGCTATTACAGGTAAGGAGGCTGAAACAGCATGGATAAAAAGACAATTGCCGATCTTGATGTAAAAGGAAAAAAGGTCTTTTGCAGAGTGGACTTCAACGTTCCGATGAGCGATGGCGAAGTCAGTGATGATACACGAATCAAAGCTGCACTGCCGACAATCGGAAAACTGGTTGAACAGGGGGCACAAGTAATACTTGCCAGCCACTTGGGCAGACCAAAAGGCGAAGTGGTAGAAGAGCTTCGTTTGGATGCCGTTGCGAAACGTTTGAGCGATCTACTCGGCAAAACGGTGACAAAAACAGACGAGGTATACGGAAGCGAAGTCGATCAAGCATTATCCGAAATGAAAAACGGCGATGTATTGTTGATCGAAAACGTCCGTTTCCATCCAGGTGAAGAAAAAAATGACCCAGAACTTTCCAAAGCATTTGCAGACATGGCGGATGTTTATGTCAACGATGCATTTGGAGCAGCCCACAGAGCCCATGCATCGACTGCAGGAATTGCCGAACATTTGCCTTCTGCAGCAGGATTGTTGATGGAGAAAGAACTAAACGTGCTGGGCAAAGCATTGTCTAATCCTGAGCGCCCGTTCACGGCGATTATCGGTGGTGCCAAGGTAAAAGATAAAATCGGGGTTATCGATCATTTGCTCGATAAAGTCGATAATCTGATCATTGGCGGCGGACTTGCTTATACTTTCATCAAAGCCCGCGGCTATGAAATCGGAAAGTCTTTGCTGGAAGAAGATAAAATCGATTTGGCAAAACAATTCATGAAGAAAGCAGAAGACAATGGCGTGAACTTCATTATGCCGGTCGATGTCGTAGTGGGGGATGACTTCTCCAACGATGCGAATACGCAAATCGTCGATATCGAGAACATTCCTGCTGATTGGGAAGCGTTGGATATCGGTCCTAAGACAAGAGAAAAGTACAGCGAGATTGTTTCAGACTCCAAACTTGTGATTTGGAATGGACCAATGGGAGTATTTGAGTTGGATATCTATGCGAATGGTACGAAGGCCGTTGCCAAAGCTATGGCTGAAACAGAAGGTTACACGGTCATCGGCGGAGGAGATTCAGCTGCTGCTGTAGAAAAATTCGGATATGCTGAGCAAATGGACCATGTGTCCACTGGCGGCGGAGCTTCCCTGGAGTTCATGGAAGGCAAGGTTTTGCCAGGCGTCGATGCACTTAGCGATAAATAACAGGAGAGGTGATTCTTATGCGTAAAAATGTAATTGCTGGTAACTGGAAAATGAACAAAGTCCTGTCAGAAGCCGAACAATTCGTGGAAGAAACAAAAACTAGAATCCCTAGCGGAGATAAGGCTGAATCGATCGTTTGCGCACCATTCCCTTTTCTTCCTGTTTTAGTGGAAAAAGCGAAGGGATCGGACTTGAAAGTAGCAGCACAAAACATGCATTATGAAGACAACGGTGCTTTCACTGGCGAGGTCAGCCCTGTCATGCTGAAAGATTTGGGTGTGACACATGTGGTACTGGGTCACTCGGAACGCCGGGAATACTTCGCAGAAACAGACGAAACTGTGAACAAGAAAACCCACGCGGCATTTAATCATGGTCTTACTCCGATTATTTGTGTCGGTGAAACGCTTGAACAGCGTGAAAACAACGAAACCATGAACCACATTGAGTCACAAGTGAAACAAGCGTTGTCCGGGTTGACAGATGACCAAGTCAAGGCTTCTATCATAGCTTATGAGCCAATCTGGGCTATCGGCACAGGAAAAACAGCCACTTCAGAGCAGGCAAATGAAGTGTGTGCTCATATCCGCAACGTTGTAAAACAATTTTCTTCCGAAGAAGCGGGCGAAGCGATCAGACTACAATACGGCGGCAGTGTAAAACCAGCCAATGTCGATGAACTATTGTCACAGGCTGATATCGATGGCGCACTTGTCGGAGGAGCAAGCCTGGAAGCTGATTCATTTGTTCAATTAGCGGAGGCTGGTGCCAAATGAAACAAGATAAACTAGCGGCGTTAATTATCCTGGATGGTTTCGGCATCCGGGACGAAGTGAAAGGGAACGCTGTCAAACAGGCGAACATGCCGAACTTCGACCGTTATTTTAATAAATATCCGCATACACAGTTGAATGCGTCGGGAGAAGCTGTCGGTCTTCCAGAAGGACAAATGGGCAACTCCGAGGTCGGACACCTGAACATCGGTGCCGGCAGGGTTGTTTATCAAAGCCTGACACGGGTCAATAAATCGATCAAAGAAGGCGACTTTTTCGAGAATGAAGCCTTGGTTAACGCGGTCAATCACGCCAAGGAAAACAACAAGGCCCTTCATGTTTTCGGTTTGCTTTCCGATGGCGGTGTACACAGCCATATTGAACACTTATTCGGTCTGTTGAAGCTTGCTTCCACTAAGGGACTTGAGCAAGTGTATGTTCACGGAATCCTGGATGGAAGAGACGTGGGCCAAAAATCTGCAGAGCAATATATCAGACAAACCGAAGAAATCATGGAAAAATACGGTGTAGGGGAATTTGCTACGATTTCCGGCCGTTATTATTCCATGGACCGTGACAAGCGCTGGGACCGCGTGAAAAAATCCTATGACGCCATGGTTTACGGTGAAGGTCCGAAATATAAAACACCATATGAAGTCGTTGATGACTCATATGAAAATGAAATCTATGATGAGTTCGTCCTGCCGTCGGTGATCGTCGATGAGAATGGACAACCGAAAGGGACGATAAAAGATGAAGACTCCTTGATCTTTTATAACTTCCGTCCTGACCGCGCCATCCAGATTTCCCGGACGTTTGCCAATGAAGATTTCCGTGACTTCGAACGTGGCGACAAATATCCGAAAAACCTTTATTTCGTGGGACTTACCCAGTTCAGCGAAACGGTCGACGGCTTCGTAGCCTACAAGCCAGTCAACCTCGATAATACAGTCGGAGAAGTATTGTCGCAAAACAACTTGAACCAGCTGCGCATTGCGGAAACGGAAAAATATCCGCACGTGACCTTTTTCATGAGCGGCGGAAGAGAACAGGAATTCCCGGGCGAAAAACGGATTCTTATCGATTCTCCAAAAGTCGCTACCTATGATTTGAAACCGGAAATGAGCGCGTATGAAGTGACAGATGCCTTGTTGAAGGAATTGGATGAGGGGAACCAGAACGCCATCCTCTTGAACTTTGCCAATCCAGACATGGTCGGTCACTCCGGTATGCTGCAGCCAACCATCGATGCGTTGGAAGCTGTAGATGAATGCCTCGGAAAAGTTGTCGACAAAATCATCGAGCTGGGCGGCGAAGCAATCATTACCGCCGACCATGGTAACTCGGATGAAGTGGTGACATTGGAAGGAAAACCAATGACAGCCCACACAACCAATCCTGTACCTGTGATTGTCACAAGAGAAGGGATTGAACTCCGCGAAGGCGGCATTCTAGGTGACTTATCGCCAACATTGTTGGACTTACTCGATGTAGAACAACCAAAAGAAATGACAGGTCAGTCATTAATCAAAAAATAAAGGAGAGATTTACATGCCTTACATTACAGACGTATATGCTCGCGAGGTATTGGATTCCCGCGGCAACCCTACAGTTGAAGTAGAAGTATTCACAGAATCAGGAGCATTCGGCTCTGCATTGGTACCAAGCGGTGCTTCCACTGGAGAACACGAAGCAGTAGAACTTCGCGACGGTGACAAAGAACGCTATCTAGGAAAAGGCGTCCTGCGCGCAGTGGAAAATGTCAACGAAACCATTGCACCAGAACTGATCGGCATGGATGTTACCCGTCAAATCATCATCGATCAGCTATTGATTGAATTGGATGGAACAGAAAACAAAGGTAAACTAGGTGCCAATGCAATTCTTGGTGTTTCCATGGCAGTAGCCCATGCGGCAGCCGATTACCTGGGGCAGCCTTTGTACAAATACTTGGGTGGTTTCAGTGCTCATACCTTGCCAACACCAATGATGAACATCCTGAACGGCGGTGAGCATGCAGACAATAACGTCGATATTCAAGAATTCATGATCATGCCTGTAGGTGCTCCGACTTTCCGTGAAGCACTGCGTATGGGTGCGGAAATTTTCCATTCCCTTAAAGGAGTATTGAAATCGAAAGGCTACAATACCGGTGTCGGTGACGAAGGCGGATTCGCTCCGAACTTGAAGTCGAACGAGGAAGCTTTCCAAACGATTATTGAAGCAATCGAAGCAGCTGGCTATAAGCCTGGCGAGCAAGTAAAACTTGCAATGGACGTCGCTTCTTCTGAGTTCTATGAAAACGGCAAGTACAACCTGAAAGGAGAAGGGGTTGTCCGTTCTTCTGAAGAAATGATCGACTGGTTCGAAGAAATGATTAACAAGTACCCAATCATCTCTATCGAAGACGGTCTTGATGAAAACGACTGGGAAGGCCACCGCATGCTTACAGAGCGTATCGGCGACAGAGTGCAGCTTGTCGGTGACGACTTGTTCGTAACCAACACCGTTCGCTTGAAGCAAGGTATCGAACAAGGTGTCGGCAACTCGATCTTGATCAAAGTAAACCAAATCGGTACACTGACAGAAACATTCCAGGCTATCGAAATGGCGAAACGTGCAGGCTACACAGCGGTCATCTCCCACCGTTCCGGTGAAACCGAGGATGCAACGATTGCGGATATTGCCGTTGCAACGAATGCCGGCCAAATCAAAACGGGAGCACCTTCCCGTACAGACCGTGTAGCGAAATACAACCAGCTTCTTCGTATCGAAGACGAATTGGTTGGCACTGGCGTATACGGCGGACTGGATTCTTTCTACAACCTGAATAAATAAGATTTTGAAGTTCCTTTCCTTTAACGAAAGGTCAGACTGTCGGATAAAAATCCGGCAGTCTTTTTTTGTGTTGTTCCTCCTTTCATCACTCCGAAATAAGTACTAGTCCTTTCTCTTATCGCTCTTCTCATCTCAATCCCAGCAGTTGATAGATGCTGCGCACTACCTATAGCGGTTATCCAACGCTTCGGTAGCATCCTTCGCTTTCCGCGGGCACGGCTTCAGCTAACTTGGTAAAGAAAAGCCCTTTACCAAGTGGATCTTCAGCTCGCGCTATTCCCGCTGGAGTCTTCGTATGCTCCCTGCGCTAAGGAGCATGCTGATTAGCGGAAGCGTAGACTTTTTCCTGAGAACCAACAAAGCCATCTTAAAAACGTTTGTCAGGAAGTAGGTATTCCTTTTCATAAAAGACAGTTGGAGTTCCCGTCTTATCTCCTGTTCTTGGACTTTCCGCTTGTTTTTCTAGCAATGTCATTTGATGATACGGGCCATGAAGTACGATGAATAAAAAAATGTCCAGTACACGCGTTTATAAACAGAAAGCTGTTCCTAGCGAAGAAAATACCCGGAGACTCCCGCGGGAGGAAAGGCCTCGGTGAGATCCCGCAGAGCGTCAGCTCGAGGAAGCTCACCAGCCGCCCGCGGAAAGCGCAGGGTATTTTCGCAGCGTCGAATTCCAACTCAACAAAAGTAAGAAGTCAGGAAGACGCATCCAAACTATGTCGCAGTTTATATTTTATACGAAAAAATCAAATGGTCAGCTTGATAGGGCGGAGCTTCGTTACAAGTAATTCAGTGAATTTTTTGTTGACAAGCGAGGGAGGAAATTCTATCATGATAATGAGAATCATTTTCAATTAAAGAGCTCTAATTGAAAACCACTCTATCTATACTGCTGCAAATCACCACTATTTTTATCGGCTGCCAAAAAACATGCTGCATGCTGGATTGATGAGACAGCTGGTCATTGATACATAAAAACAAAAGAGGAAAGGAATGGTTTTACAAATGAATACAAAAGGGAAATTTTCACTGGCAATCACGGTTATTTTGACTTTTAGCATTCTGGTTTTGTTTGGATGCTCAGTGGGCCAAACAAGTTCTGCATCTAAATCAGAAGATAACGAGGACGCTTCGGCCAATGAAGAAAACACCGAATATCCAATTGTGATCGAGCATGCCTTTGGCGAAACGGTCATTGAGAGCAAGCCTGAACGAGTTGCGACCGTTCAATGGGCGAATCACGATGTTGCACTTGCCCTTGGAGTAGTACCTGTCGGTTTCTCGGCAGCAAATTACGGGGTCCAGGATGGCAGCGGGATGTTGCCTTGGACAGCTGAAAAACTGGAAGAACTCGGAGCAGAAGATCCGAATATTTTCCAGGATACAGATGGTCTTGATTTCGAGGCGATTTCAGATACTAATCCGGATGTCATTTTAGCCGGTTATTCCGGAATCACACAGGAAGACTATGATATCCTCAGTGAAATCGCTCCGGTTGTTGCTTATAAGGATGGTCCTTGGCTGACCACTTGGCGGGAGCAAGTCAGATTGGATGCAGCAGGCATGGGAATGAAAAAAGAGGGGGAACAACTTATAAAAGACACCGAGAACCTGATCAAGGAAAAAGCAAGCGATTACCCTGAGATGAAAGGGAAAAAAGTTGTTTTTGCCAACTTCTCTGCCGATGATTTATCGAAAATTTATGTTTATACACCTGAAGATCCTCGAGGAGCATTCTTGACCGAGCTAGGAATGGAATATCCGGAAAGTGTAACGGATGAAATCACGGATCCAAACAGCTTTTCCCTGACCCTAAGCGCCGAGAATGCCGATGTCCTTAACGATGCGGATATATTGATCGGCTATGGTGATGAAAGTTTATACCAGGCAGTGAAAGAAGATCCTCTGCTCGGAAAAATCCCGGCCATTGAAAGAGGTTCTGTTGTATTCATTGGAAACAATACACCTCTAGCGGCATCTGGGAATCCAAATCCGCTTTCGATTGCTTATACCATTGACGACTATCTAGAACTAATTGGAGGAGCTATTGAAAAGCTAGATGAATAGTTTACCAAATTCCAAAAAGAAAGGCTTCACCCCGCATGTTCCGCACAACTTTGTCGCGGTGCTGGTTATTTGTTTCATTTTGCTGTGTTTATGTGTGGCTGCGTCCCTCGTCCTTGGCTCGCGCCCGATAAGTTTCGATGAATTGATAGATGGTTTGTTTCATCCGTCTATCGACTCTTATGAGGCTAATGTAGTGCGTAAAAGGGTCTCCCGCACCGTATTCAGCTTGTTTTGCGGTGCGGCACTTGGCATTTCCGGTGCACTAATGCAGGCGGTCACTCGCAACCCGATTGCGGATCCAAGCATATTGGGCGTCAACACAGGTGCTTCCTTGTTTGTGGTAGGCGGTATTGCATTCCTGAACATTAACACTGCCAATCAGTATATCTTGCTTGCCTTAGCAGGGGCGATGCTTACTGCTGTTTTCGTGTTTGGAATCGGGTCTATGGGACGGGGCGGTGCCACTCCCCTTAAGCTTGTGTTGGCTGGAGCCGCCACGAGCGCTGCCCTTTCTTCTCTGGTGACAGCAATCATGATTCCGCGCTCTTACGTTATGGATCAATTCAGGTTTTGGCAAGTGGGAAGCGTCAGCTCAGCAAACTGGAGCGATATTACTACCTTCCTCCCATTTTTGTTGATTGGAATTCTGCTGGGGATCATTTCCACCACCGCACTCAATGCATTGGCCTTAGGGGATGAAGTTGCTACAGGGTTGGGTGTTCGAACTGGCATGCTGCGCCTTGTTGCAGCTTTGGCTGCTGTTCTTTTGTGTGGAGCGACTACGGCATTGGCAGGGCCGATCGGTTTTATAGGCTTGCTGGCGACTCATGTCATGCGACTTATTCTAGGGTCGGACATGCGGTTTATTATTCCGATGTCAGCCATCTCCGGAGCCGTCATTTTAACGATATCAGATGTATGCGGGAGATTCCTCGGCAGCCCAGGAGAGCTTGAGGTCGGGGTTGTAACAGCTTTTGTAGGGGCTCCCATATTGATTATACTTGCCAGAAAGGCGAAAGTGCGTTCATTATGAAGAATAATAAATCTGTAGAGTTTATCATTGCAGGCAGACGTCAAAGACGCCGGCGATGGATAATTGTCACAGGAACTCTTGCAATACTTTTATTTATATTATGCTGGGCGATGCTCATACTGGGGAGCACCGTTTACCCAATAAAGGATGTATTGCAAGTCCTTCTGGGAGAAAAAATCAAGGGTGTGTCTTTTGCCGTCAATAACATTCGCTTGCCGAGAATGCTGGCTGGTCTTCTTGCGGGCTTTGCTTTTGGCATCGGCGGAAACACCTTTCAGACGATGCTGCGCAATCCACTCGCCAATCCGAATGTCATTGGAATCACTACAGGATCCAGCGCGGCTGCCGTTTTTTGTATTGTCATCCTGCATACTAGTGATGCGATTGTTTCTATGGCGTCCATCATTGCCGGTCTGGCCACTGTTTTGTTCATTTATCTGTTCTCAAGGGGAAAAACATTTTCGATAGGGCGGATCATCTTAGTCGGAATCGGTATACAGGCGATGCTTAATTCATTGATATCCTATCTTCTGTTAGTGGGAGCGCAACAAGATATACCCGCCGCACTTAGATGGCTCAGCGGCAGTCTCAATGGTTCGCAAATGCACGAACTTCCACTGCTTATTATCAGTGTTCTGTGCTTGGCGCCTATCATTGTAGCACTGGGGAAACAACTTGGCATTCTGGAGCTTGGAGAACAATCGGCCACTTCTCTGGGAGTAAGAACGGATATGACCAGAATTGTTCTGATTTTGAGTTCCGTGTGTATCATTGCATTGGCAACGGCCGTCACGGGGCCGATCGCCTTTGTGGCATTTCTTGCTGGACCGATTGCGAAAAGACTCGTAGGTGTTGGGTTTTCGAGCGCGATCCCGGCAGGTCTTGTTGGTGCCAATCTAGTTTTGGCGTCTGATTTGATCGGTCAATTTGCATTTGAGGTCCGATACCCTGTAGGAATCATCACCGGCATCATCGGTGCGCCGTATTTGATTTACTTGCTAGTCCGTATGAATCGAAAAGGAGAGTTGTAATGAAACCGAATCATATCTTTCAGGCAGAAAAGGTAATCGCTGGCTATGATGATAAAACGGTTATCCAAGAAATTAGCATGGAGATTCCAAGTAACAAAATAAATGTGATCATTGGTGCAAATGCCTGCGGAAAGTCTACGCTTCTTAAAACATTGGCAAGGCTGATTAAACCGATTTCCGGTAAAATCACCCTGGATGGAAAGTCGATCAGCAAAGTACCGCCAAAGCATCTTGCGCGTATTGTAGGGCTTCTTCCACAGTCACCGATCGTTCCTGAAGGAATCAGTGTGGCTGATTTGGTTGGACGAGGGAGGTTTCCGCATCAAGCCCTGTTTGGCGGTTGGACGAAAGAGGACTACGAGGCAGTTGCCGAGGCGATGGAAATCATGAATATCACAGAACTCGCCAATCAGCACATTGACGAGCTCTCAGGCGGTCAAAGACAGCGCGTCTGGATAGCGATGGCGCTGGCACAGCAAACAGACATATTATTTCTGGATGAACCGACTACCTTTCTTGATATCACCTATCAGGTGGAAATTCTCGATTTGCTTACAGACCTTAACCGAAAATACGGAACAACCATTGTCATGGTGCTTCATGACATAAACTTGTCAGCACGCTATGCCGACCATATTTTTGCTCTTAACAAAGGAAAACTGGTCGCAAATGGCTGCCCTTCCCGAGTCATCTCAAGTACGTTGATTAAAGATATTTTCGGACTGGATTGTACCGTGATAGAAGACCCGATTTCAGGTTCTCCTTTTGTGGTGCCGATAGGACGACATCACGTTACGAGTAGGACCGGTACTTATAGTTGAAAACAGGTGAATCATGGCGCAAAAAATTGCTCGCTTTAAGCAGTTTTTTTGCGTCATTTGCATGCTTCACCCTACGTACTACGTGGAAAGAGCATTTTATCCTGGGCTAAGCTGTCTTCTTAAGCGGCGGAATTTCTGCCGATGTGTCTTTTAGTGTTCAATAGAACTTCCAAAAGGGGCTAAGCCGCTTGCCTGCAATACAATAGGACTAGGTTGAATAAAACGCTTCCCGGGTATAAGCTGGATATAATCAAATCATCCTTTAACAAGGGAGGCAGGTAACATGGCATATGACGTGGAGGAGAAGAAAAGAAGAGCCGGTGAAAAAGCAGTCGAATACATAGAAGACGGGATGACGATTGGTTTGGGTTCTGGCTCTACCGTCTACTGGATGATGAAAAAGCTGGGAGAACGAATCAAGCAAGGGTTGGAGATTAAGGGAGTTCCTTCATCTTTGCGTACGGAAGCATGGGCCCAAGACTTTGGCATCCCCCTTGCCACTTTTGCTGAAATCAACAGGCTTGACTTGACAATCGATGGCGCAGATGAAGTCGATCCAGATTTTCAGCTGATTAAAGGAGGCGGTGGGTCCCTGCTTCGGGAAAAGCTAGTCGCTGACGCTGCAAAGAAACTAATCATTATTGTAGATGAAAGTAAGCAGGTTCGAAAGCTGGGCAGTTTTCCACTCCCTGTGGAGATTGTCCGCTTTGGTTGGGAAAACACAACGAGAAAACTTTCCTCCTTAGGATGTACACCAAAATTGAGGAAAACTGAGGACGGAGAAGTGTTTGTGACCAACAATGACAATTATATCGTGGATTGCGCTTTCGAGGCGATGGGAGACCCCGCAGCTGTACACCGTGAACTAAAACTGACATTAGGAGTGGTGGAAACAGGATTGTTTCTCAATCGGACGAACAAAGTGATTGTCGGCCGGAAAAGCGGTGTTGAAATTCTGGAAAGATAGGGTTGGAGAAAACTTGCAGACTATGCATCTGCAAGTTTTTTTGCCTTTCACATTGTGGTGAGTATGCACTTTAACAAAAGGGAAGCCTTGAAAAGAGATTGACAGGGGAGAAGGGATAAGCTAAGATTGCACTGTAAATGATAATGAGAATCTTTATCATTTATAATGATTACATAACCATACTTAAACTAAAAGAGGGGGACAAAATGAAATGAAGAAGTGGTATATACTTATAATCACGATAATCACGGCTGTTTTGCTGGCTGCCTGCGGAGACGGTTCCGATCAGGACGAGCAAGCCGGTCAAAAAGAAGATACCTCTGGGAAAGAAGCTATTACAGTAGAAGATGCATACGGCGAACAGTCTTTTGACCAGGCTCCGGAACGTGTCGTCGTATTGGAATGGGTTTATGCGGAAGATTTATTGGCTCTTGGCATTCAGCCAGTCGGGATGGCTGACATAGAAGGATATCATAACTGGGTAAACATCGAACCGGAGCTTGGAGAGGATGTCCAGGATGTCGGGACGAGACAGGAACCGAATTTGGAAGCGATTGCCGAGTTGGATCCAGATTTGATCATCACAGCGGGGTATCGTCACGAAGCGATAATGGACAGCTTGAAAGAAATCGCGCCGACTATGGCATTTAATCCCTATCCAGCGGAAGGAGAGGGGAATCAGTATGAGGAAATGACCGGGACGTTCAACGAATTGGCCAAGCTGTTTGGAAAACAGGATAAGGCTGACCAAGTTTTAAATGATTTGGAATCTGCCTATCAACAAGCGGAACAGGAAATATCCGACGCTGGGATGGGCGAAAAGCCGTTTGTGCTGTCCCAGGCATACAGTTCGGACAATAGTCCGGTAATCCGTTTGTTCAAAGATAACGCAATGGCAGTTCAAATCATGGAAAATATCGGATTGGAAAATGCCTACCAATCAGATGGATTCCAGGTATATGGATATGATGAAACGAGTGTCGAAACGTTGCAAAATTTCCAGGACGCACGCTTTTTTTACATCGTTCAGGAAGAAGACAATATTTTTGACGATCAGTTGAAAGGAAACCCTGCTTGGGAAAATCTCCGATTTGTCGAACAGGATGAAACTTATCGGCTGCCAGGGGACACATGGACATTCGGAGGCCCGTTGTCGGCAGGAGTATTTGCGGAACAAATCAAGGAAGCGCTAATCGAGTAGAGAAGTGATAGTATGAAGGATGCTTTTTTGAACGTGAATAAATGGTTGAAGACGGCTTTCACTTTTGGAGGGGGAGCCGTACTTCTCGTTTCCCTTCTGTTTCTGCACATCAATCAAGGGAGCGTCGATTTATCCTGGGGTGTAGTATGGAATGCTTTGGTGGCACCCGAAGACATCATTGAGCACCATACCGTACGCTATCTCCGCCTGCCGAGGGCAGTGATGGGGATTTTGGCTGGAGGATCCCTGGCTGTCTCCGGCGTTATTTTGCAGACGATCACGAAAAATCCACTTGCCTCTGCCAGTACACTTGGAATTCATTCTGGTACATATTTTGCGGTTGCTGTCAGTACCATCTTTCTTCCTGCCTCCCTTCCCCTTCAAGGATTGCTACCTGCGTTCCTTGGAGGTCTTTTCACCGCCCTGCTTGTTTATGGGCTGGCAGGAGGGACGGCGGCCAACCCGGTCAGAATGGTCTTGGCAGGAATGGTTGTAACCATCATGTTTTCATCATTTACTTCTGTCCTGCAAATATTTTATGAAAACGAAACAGCTGGTTTGTTTTTATGGGGAGCCGGAACGCTTGTCCAAAATGACTGGAGCGGTGTACAGTTTTCCATGCCTTTGATTGTGATCGGCATGGTCGTAGCGTTTTTTCTTGCAAAACAGCTTGATATTTTCCGGATGGGTGAGGATGTAGCGGCCTCTCTGGGACAGCAAGTGGGTCGGATCCGCATGATTGCGTTACTTGCTGCGGTGCTGCTCACAGCTGTAACGGTGAGTGTGGTAGGTCCCATCGGATTTGTCGGGCTGATTGCTCCCCATCTAATCAAGCTGCTCGGTTTTCGTAATCATTTTAGCCTGGTGACTGCGTCCTTTATCTGGGGGGCAAATGTTCTTTTAGGAGCGGATGTGCTCGCAAGATGGGTCGATCCTTCGTTTTCCGAGCTTCCTGTCGGGGCGATCACGGCCCTGATTGGAGCCCCATGGCTGATATGGCTTGTACTGAGAAACAGAAGCAGACAATATGGAGAAAAGAACACTGCTATGCTTGCAGGAAGCGTCAGACTTCCTCTTCAAGGCGGGTGGTTTATTGCAGGGCTTGTACTGTTGCTTATTTCCGCTATTGTAGTCGGTGCTGCCACCGGGAATAATGGCATTCAACTTACACAAAGTTTCTCAGCCGTTTTTGACGACGGGCAGGAGTTCCTTCGCAATATGATT
The DNA here is from genome assembly GCF_041366435.1 of Sediminibacillus sp. JSM 1682029. NCBI lineage: Bacteria > Bacillati > Bacillota > Bacilli > Caryophanales > Bacillaceae > Sediminibacillus > Sediminibacillus sp. JSM 1682029. The sequence goes on along the minus strand of NZ_JBEWYY010000007.1, from coordinate 160,988 downwards.
TTTCAGTTACGCTTGCCACGTCTGCTTGTTGCCGCACTCAGTGGAGGACTGCTAGCTGTCAGTGGATTCGTCTTTCAAGGGGTGCTTCGCAATCCCTTGGCAGATCCTTCGGTGATCGGGATTACATCGGGTGCAGGGGTGGGGGCTTTGCTGGTCATTTTTTCTGCCTTTTCCGCAGCGTTTATTCCACTTGGTGCCTTCATCGGTGCACTTGCGGCATTTCTTGTGGTCATGGGATTATCCTACCGTGCCAACTTCCAGCCATCTTTGTTGGCATTGCTAGGAATCGGTGTTTCTGCTTTTGGCTCTGCAATTATCCAAATTGTCGTAGTGCAAGCGGATATGGCTGTGGCCTCAGCGCTGACATGGCTGTCTGGCAGTACGTATGCCAAAAGCTGGGAGGCACTGCTGTATTACTTACTCGGTCCTATGCTTCTTCTTGTTCCGCTTCTATATTTGCAAATAAGAAATCTGAACGTCCTGTCGCTTGGAGATGAAACAGCGAAAGGATTGGGAATGAAAGTGTCCAGGACACGTTTTTATATGGCATTGATTGCTTCCCTGTTGGCTGCTGCAAGTGTTTCAGCTGTCGGAACGATAAGCTTCGTCGGTTTGTTGGCTCCGCATGCTGCACGGATTCTGCTTGGCTCTGGTCACAAACAGCTGCTGCCCGCTTCTGCGCTGATTGGAGCAGTCTTGCTGGTGATTGCCGATATTTTGAGCCGGACGCTGTTGGTACCAAAAGAAATCCCATCAGGTATTCTGGTCGCTTTGATCGGCGCCCCTTACTTTTTATGGTTGATGTACCGCTCCTCACACGTGAAAAAAGCTTAGGGGAAACCGGCATCATTCACTGGCAAAAGACGAACGATAACAGGTTTTGAAATAAGGAAAAGAACTCCATTTCCTGCAATAAACTTATTATGAAGGTGCAACTCCGGCAAGGTATTTTGCTTTCTGCGGGCATGGCTTCAGTTAACTTGGTAAAGAAAATCGCTTTGCCAAGTGGGTCTTCAGCTCGTGCTCATCCCGCAGGAGTCTATATACCTTGCCTCCGTTTGCTTTGAATAAGCGCAGTATCTTGCCGTAGCGATAGGGGGAAGGCACTCTTCAAACAATAGAATAAAAGCAAGCATGTCATTAAAAAAACCGAACGTGTTCGAATGTTTCCATTCGAAGCATCGTTCGGTTTTTGTTTCGGTGTCTCTATAATATTGTTTCAATCATTTGAATTCAGCGATTTACTGATTTGTTTTTTCGCGGATGAACTGTTCGACTTCTTCTGCTGTATTCATCGACAACAGCTTGTCCTTGAAGGAGGCAAGCTCTTCCTTGGAAAGATCTTTGATCTGGGTTCTTGCAGGAAGAATCGAAGTCGCGCTCATGCTGAATTCATCCAGTCCAAGGCCAAGTAAGATTGGAATGGCGATTGAATCTCCGGCCATTTCTCCACACATTCCAGCCCATTTTCCTTCTGCGTGGGCAGCTTCGATGACGTTATTGACCAGGTTCAGAATCGATGGGTTATACGGCTGGTACAAGTAGGAAACCCTCTCGTTCATCCGGTCAGCCGCCATCGTATATTGAATCAAGTCGTTCGTGCCAATGCTGAAAAAGTCGACTTCTTTGGCGAATTGGCGTGCAATGACTGCAGTAGAAGGGATTTCTACCATAATGCCGATTTCGATATCGTCAGAAACTTCGGTACCGGCGTTCGTCAAGTTCTCTTTTTCTTCCAATAGAATCGCTTTTGCCTGACGGAACTCGTCCAGCGTGGCGATCATCGGGAACATGATTTTCAGGTTGCCGGATGTACTTGCCCGCAGCAATGCGCGCAGCTGGGTACGGAAAATGTCATCTCGCTCCAGACAAAGGCGGATGGCGCGGAAGCCTAAGAACGGATTCAATTCTTTCGGCAAATCCAAGTAAGAAAGCTCTTTATCTCCTCCGATGTCGAGTGTACGGACAACTACCGGTTTGTCTCCCATTTGTTCCAATACGGATTTATAGGCTTCATACTGTTCTTCTTCAGTAGGTAGTTCGCTTTTGCCCATGTAAAGGAACTCGGTACGGTAAAGCCCGACGCCTTCGCCGCCGTTATTGATAACACCTTCTACATCATCCGGAGTACCGATGTTGGCTACCAGCTCTACATGTTTGCCATCAGCTGTTTTAGTCGGTTCATCTTTCAGTTTGGCCCACTCTTGCTTTTGTTCTTCAAAGTCTGCTTGTTTTTGTTTATATGTCGCAAGTTGTTTTTCATCCGGATCGACGATGACTTCGCCGTCTATACCATCGACAATTACCAAGGTGTCTTTTTCCGCCGTATGGGTAATGTTCTTCGTACCCACTACCGCCGGAATTTCCAAAGATCTCGCCATAATGGCAGAATGGGAAGTTCTTCCGCCGATATTTGTGGTGAATCCTTTGACAAACTGTTTGTTCAATTGGGCGGTGTCGGAAGGAGTCAAGTCTTCAGCGACTATGACTACTTCCTCATCGATCAGGGCCGGATCAGGGAAGGTCACTTTCAACAGGTGAGCCATGACACGTTTGGTGACATCCTGGATATCGGCAGCGCGTTCTCTCATGTACTCATTGTCCATGTTTTTGAACATATCGATAAACATGTTTGCCGTTTCATCCAATGCTGCTTCTGCATTGACATTTTCTGATTTGATTTTATCCTTGATCGGGTTGATCATCTCCGGATCGCTAAGTACAAGCAAGTGCGCGGAGAAAATCTCAGCATGTTCGTCGCCAAGAGATTTTCTGGCATTTTCCTTGATGATTTCCAGCTCTTGCTTGGATACGGATAACGCATCGTTTAAGCGCTCGATCTCCGCATCAGGATTTTCGATACTTTTCTTATCGAAAGTAAGTTCCGGGACCTCTAATTTATATGCTTTGGCAATCGCGATCCCGCTTGATGCTGCAATACCCTTAATGCTGTTCATTATGTTTATTCTCCTAGCCCTTCATTTTTAATGGTGTCTACGATTGTCTGCAAGGCTTCTTCTTCATCAGAACCATCAGCAGTCACTTTGACTTCGGCATCCTTCGGAATACCAAGGGACATAACGCCCATGATCGATTTAAGATTGACGGATTTTCCGTTATACTCCAGGTTGATGTCTGATTCAAAGTTACCGGCTTTATTGACTAAAACCGTCGCTGGACGCGCGTGAACTCCTGTTTCGTCTGTGATAGTCATTGTTTTTTCTACCATAGATAAAACCTCCTATAAAAATTTATGATAAGCAAACAACGGGCAGTCTCCCTGTCCTATTTTACTCTTTTGTCAGGTCTTTTTTCAAGAATCCAAGAATGACAGCACTTACTGCAGAACCAATCAGGATTGCCAGCAAGTATAGTAATGGATTTCCTTCCACAAGCCCAGCTACTACAATACCACCATGGGGGGCTCTTAGTCCAATATCGAACAACATGGTCAGTCCTCCCGCGATGGCAGAACCGATGGCAACAGACGGGATGACCCTGGCCGGATCTGCTGCCGCAAACGGGATGGCCCCTTCTGTGATAAAGAAGGCACCGAGTGCATAGGCGGATTTACCTGCTTCCCGTTCCTGTTTCGTGAACTTGTTTTTGAAAAAGGTAGTGGCCAATGCCAGGGAAAGAGGCGGTACCATACCTCCAGCCATAATGGCGGCGATAAACGAAAAGTTATCAGCATCGAGCATGGCGATACCGAATGTATAGGCTGCTTTGTTGATCGGGCCGCCCATATCAATCGCCATCATGCCTCCCAGCAGTAATCCCAATAAGACTAGGTTAGAACCGCCGAGGCTTTCCAGCCAGCTGGACAATCCAGTGTAAATCGTCGTCAACGGTGGGTTGATCAACAGCATAATCAATCCGGTGATTCCAATCGAGAAGACTGGGTAAAGCAATACAGTTTTTAATCCATCAAAAATAGCCGGCAATACTTCCATAGCTTTTTTTACGAGCAGGGTGATATACCCGGCAAGGAAACCTGCGATCAAACCGCCAAGGAACCCGGAACCGCCATCTGCACCTTCCACACCGGAAGAGATGGCAATCAAACCAGCAACCATACCCGGCGCAAAACCTGGCCTGTCAGCAATACTGGAGGCGATAAATCCGGCAAGGACAGGAACCATCAGGAAGAAGGCGTTCCCGCCGCCAATCGTATTAAGCATTTCGGCAAAGCGGTTGTAATCGGCGCTTTCCGGGTCGGCTGAATTGATGCCCCACAAGAAAGAAATGGCAATCAGGATACCACCGCCGACCACGAATGGAAGCATGTTGGAAACACCGTTCATCAAATGTTTATAAAAGCCGGTACGTCCTTTTTCCTCCTGTTGTCCTTCTTCCTTACCTTCACCTCCGTCTCCTTGGTAAATCGGTGCATCCTTTTCAATGGCTTTGTTCAGCAGTTCTTGCGGCTGATGAATCGCCTTGCCTACAGGCACTTGAATCAAAGGTTTACCGCGGAAGCGTTCGGTTTCGATTTTGGTATCTGCTGCGACGATAATAGCATCAGCTGCTTCGATTTCTTCTTTGGTCAAACGGTTTTTCACCCCGCCGGAACCATTCGTTTCCACTTTAATCGAAATGCCCATTTCAGTGGCGGTTTCTTTCAGTTTGTCCGCCGCCATATAAGTATGGGCGATTCCTGTAGGACAACCGGTCACAGCCAAAATCCGGCTGGAAGCAGCTCCATCGGTCGTTTCCTCCTCGGCGGATTCGTCTTGTTCTTTTGCATCGACGACGGCCATCACTTCTTCCGCAGTGGATGCTTCTTCCAGCTTCTGGCGGAACTTTTTATCCATCAAGAAAGAAGATAATCGTGACAGGGTTTCCAAGTGTGTCTGATTGGCTCCTTCAGAAGCGGCAATCATGAAAAACAAGTGGGAAGGGGATTCATCCAATGCCTCATAATCAATTCCCTCAGCAGATCTCCCGAAAACGATAGCTGGTGTTTTTACAGCAGCTGTCTTGGCGTGCGGGATGGCAATCCCTTCGCCGATTCCGGTCGTGCTTTGTTCTTCCCGTTCGAGGATCGCTTTTTTATATTCCTCTTTATCGTTTAAACGGCCGGCTTCATCGAGTTTGTTGACAAGCTCCTCGATAACGCCGGGCTTGTCTGACGCCTTTAAATCAAGAATAATCGTGTCTTTTTTCAATAAGTCTGTGATTTTCATTGTTAGAACCTCCCTTTATCTAATGAATGAACGGTGACTTGAGGGAGCAGTCCGTCCACGTCTGTTTTGTTACATAAATCATCCTGAAACGCAGTGGCGCTCCCTGCCGCGACAGCTGTTTGAAAAGCTTGTTCCGGTTTGTTCCCGGCTGCAATGCTTGCGAGAAATCCTGCTACCATCGAGTCGCCGGATCCTACGGTGTTTCGAACTTCTCCAGCAGGAACATGTGCCTGCAAGTACGTATCGCCGCTAACATAAACTGCTCCTTGTCCGCCCATCGATATAATGACATGTTTGGCTCCTTGCTCGTGCAGTTTACTGCCAAAATGCACGGCATCTTCTACGGTGGTGATTGTGGTATCGAACAATTCACCCAGCTCATGGTGGTTTGGTTTTACCAGAAATACTTCCTGGCCGACGATTTTTTTCAGTGCGTAACTGGATGTGTCCGCTATCATGTTCACTTCATTATTCCGGCAAAATTCTGCCGCTTTCACATAAAAGTCAGAGGAAACAGTGGAAGGAACGCTGCCGGCGGCAACCAGATAGTCGCCTTTTTTCAGATTGGCGATTTTTTGAAGCAGTTTCTGCTCCTGTTCTGCGGATATTGCCGGGCCGGGTCCGTTGATTTCCGTCTCTTCTTCTGATTTTAACTTCATATTCACTCGGGTCGGGCCGTCCGTTTCAATAAAGTCATGGGTGATTCGGGCCTTGTCCAGCTCCTTTTTTATGAAGTCACCGGTGAAACCGCCGAGGAACCCTAGAGCCGTATTCTGTTGTCCCAGTCGCTGCAGCACTCTGGACACATTGATTCCTTTACCCCCAGGGTAATAAGCGGTGTCTTTCCCTCTGTTCAAACCTCCCTGTTCAAATCGTTCGACGTGGATGATGTAATCTACGGATGGATTCAATGTACATGTATAAATCATTTGTTACACAACCTTTATGTTTGTCTTGTCTTGATAAGGGGAGAGGATGTCTTCATCCTTTTCATTGGTGATAAGAAGTGCCTCTTCTAAACCTGCAATCTTGCTGAATGAAACCTGACCAAATTTCGTATGATCCGCCAGTACAAAACATTGTTGAGCTGAATGTAAAGCCTGTTGTTTGATCAATGCTTCTTCGGGATCGGGAGTAGTCAGTCCATAAGTTAAATCAATGCCGTTAACCCCGATAAAACATTTATCAAAACGATAGTTTTGCAAGCCGGTCTGGGCTCCGCGGCCAATCAAAGCTCTTGTCTTATGTTTTACCAATCCGCCAGTCAGATACGTGGTTATTTGCTGTGCGCTCAATGCGTCCAAATGGGTGAGACCATTCGTCACCACCGTGATATTTTTGTCCTTCAGGTGAGGAATCATCTCCAATGTCGTGGTGCCAGCATCCAAGTAAATGTATTCATCGTGTTCCACCAATGCGGCTGCTTCGGCAGCAATCCGCTTTTTTTCTTGAAGGTTTTTGGTCGTTTTTTCCGGAATGCTTAATTCCTGGCTGATTGTTTGTCTTGAAGCAGCTCCACCGTGGACCCGGACCAGCTTATGTTGGTTTTCCAGTTCGCTCAAATCTCTGCGGATCGTCGACTCTGAGGCTGTCGTCAGTTTGATGAGGTCTTGGATGGCAACGGTTCCATATTCGGCGACTTGCTTTAGAATTAATTGATGTCGTTCTGGTGTCAGGATAAGTCATCACCTCTATTTTTCTTTCAACCATCTAAATCATAAAGCAACCCCTTACATTTTTCAATCATAAATGTTCAAAAACATTCAAAAACATTCACCGCTGTCATAAAATAGTCACGGAAAAAACAGCCATGTTCCTAAGCAAATCTTTCCGTGTTCTCCATTAAATATAGAGTGGATTATAGTGGGATAGGAAATACGGATACAGCAACGGGGGAAAAAACGGAGGTCGGGGAAGTTGTCAGCCCAACGCTGCGGAGACGGATTGTTTTCCGGACAGGTGCAAATCCCGGACATTCTGTTTAAATCCGGGTATTAGCTTAACTCATGACATCATGGATCCAGTTGACGATGTCAGTAAAAACTTCTTCTTTGTTTATTTCATTCAACATTTCATGTCGTCCATTTTCATAAATCCGGATGGTGATATCCTGGATGCCGTGTTGATAATATGTGTCTGCAGTGCGAAAAACACCCTTCACCTGTTTTCCGACTGGATCTTTACTACCAGAGAAAAACAACATGGGAAGTTGTTTAGCAATGGATTCAATCCCGTCCGGATCATCCATATGGTCGAATCCTGTGAATAAATCTAAAAAGAAAGCGGCTGTCGGGACAAAACCGGAAAATGGATCGTTCAGATAAGCGCGAACCAGTTCGGAATCCCGGCTCAACCAGTCGAATTCAGTGACCCGATTATCAATGTTCCGATTGTAATTGGCGAAAGCCAGTTGATGGAGGAGCTTGGAGGGAACTTTTGGACCTCTGCGCTTTCTTTCTGCGATTGCCAGTATTTTTCCCAAATTATTTATCAAACCAGGGTGACTTCCTGTTCCTGAGAGAAGAACCCCGTTAAGCGCATGGCTATGCTGCTGGATGTAGCATCTTGCTAAAAAAGATCCCATGCTATGGCCAAGCAGGAACAATGGCTTTCCGGGATGTTCTCTTTCAATCGTTTTCGTTACGCTCCATAAATCATTGACCGTTTTATCAAAGCCGTTCTTTTCGTCAAGAAAACCGAGGGTGCCCTGCCTTTTGCCGGTGTGACCGTGCCCTCGATGATCATTTGCATATACCGCGAAGTTTCGTTCAACCATAAATTCGGCGAATCGCTGGTATCTGCCGGTATGTTCTGCCATTCCATGAGCCAGCTGTATGATGGCTTTTGGCGAATGATTTGACTGGTACCAATTCCGGACAAAAACCTTATGGTGCTCATCCGTGGTCAGCCAATACGTTTTTTGCTCCATATTTTTCCTCTCCTTTTATTTCATCATAATATTTATTTGGGAAACCGTCTAATATCGGCTTGCTAAGCGTCGGGGGATTATGCTACATTACTAGTATGTAATCGTCCGTTTATATGAGGTGTTATTGGATAAGAAATAGATTGGACAAGGATAATTTCTGGATGGACTTATAATCGGCGCAAATCAGCCGATAGTTTATTAGGGGGTGGAGCAGCATGTATGCAGCTGCGATTACGTTATTAATCATTGATGCAATTGCACTTATCGTATTGGTTTTACTTCAGTCCGGGAAAAGTGCCGGTCTTTCGGGAGCGATTTCCGGAGGAGCTGAGCAGCTTTTCGGCAAACAGAAAGCGCGCGGAATGGATTTAGTTCTTCACCGGGCCACCGTGGTGGCTTCGGTTGTCTTGTTCGTGCTCACGTTTGTTGTCGGTTTTATTTTGCAACCATAAGACTGGAGCCTGAACGGGACTGATTGAATTTGAATAAGGTATCCCAACGATCCCTTGCTGCAAGAGCGGCAGGGGATTGTTTAATTTTAAAGATAAGAAGGCCAGTCTTAACGCCCTCGAGGGTTTGTTGAAGTTTGTCGATAGCCCGCACGATGGGGGACGTGCAGGGGTTGTCATTGGAAGTGTTGATTTTAGCCTGATTCCTTTACAGGCGCTTGTGCTTTTCTTAACCCGGCAAGTAAAACCTTATCCCGTTACAATCCTTCATAAGAAAGCTAAAATAGGGGAAGAGAAACACGACGGTGAAATCTGTAAGAGGAAGCAGAAATTCCGTTGCACACAGAAAATACATGAAACAGCGAAAAATGAGGAGTGGAAGCAATTATGAAAATCAAACTGCCGGAACCATTTACGTTTGAAGGTGGAGAGCGCGCGGTATTATTATTACATGGATTCACAGGCCATACTGCTGATGTGCGGATGCTGGGCAGATACCTGCAAAAAAAAGGATATACTTGCCATGCACCTATTTATCGCGGGCATGGAGCACCGCCTGAAGAATTGATCAAAGCCCATCCGGATCAATGGTGGGAAGATGTCCAGGCAGCGATGAAACACCTGGAGGATATGGGACACCGAGAAATCGCCATTGCAGGACTGTCTCTTGGCGGGGTGTTGGGTTTGAAGCTAGCACATTCCCGACCTGTCAAAGCAGTCATCCCGATGTGCGCACCGATGTTTTTTGACAACGAAAAGCAGTTGACCAAGGGGTTTCAAGCATTCGCGAAAGAATTTAAACAACTGGAGAAAAAAGATGACCAGACGATTGAACGCGAAGTCCAGGAACTGCTAGACCATTCCAGCCGTATGTTCAAGGATTTAGGCGGACTGATTACTGAAGTGAAGGGAAAGGTCGATGAAATTTATGCACCGACTTTTGTGGTACAGGCCAGGAATGATGAAATGATCAATACGGACAGTGCTTCTTACATATATGAAAATGTGGAAGCGGACCATAAGGACATGAAATGGTATGAAAATTCTTCCCATGTGATAACACTCGACAAAGAAAAAGACCAGCTTCATGAGGATATTTATCAATTTTTAGAATCCTTGGAATGGAGTTAAGGCATAATAGAAATACTTATACCATTCTGGATAAAAAAGACCGAACGTAACGAATAAAAGACTAGTGAAGGAAGGTGAGCGTTTGGAAAACGAGATGAAACAGCAAATAATGGATTATTTCAAAGAGAATGCGTCCAAGCCATTGTCTGTGCAGGAAATCGAAGAAATTCTCGATTTGCAGGAGGCTGACGATTTTAAAATTTTGATGAAAAATCTTAATGAGCTGGAAGAAGCAGGAGAACTGGTCAGGACGAGAAAAAACCGCTATGGCCCCCCTGAAAGGATGAATTTGATCCGCGGAAAAATACAAATGCATGCGAAAGGCTTTGCATTCCTGATACCAGAAGAAGAAGGATTGGACGATGTTTATATCAATCATGCAGATTTACAATCTGCAATGAATAACGATAAGGTTCTGGTCCGGATTGAGGGAAGGGACGAGCATGGCAAACGGCCGGAAGGAGTTGTCGTCCGCATTTTGGAGCGTGCTGCCACTGAAGTGGTCGGTACTTACGATGATAACGGGAATTTTGGTTTTGTCATGGCGGATGACAAACGGATTCCGAATGATATTTTCGTCCCAAAAAGTGCTTCCAAGGGAGCAGTAGACGGACACAAGGTGATTGTCAAAATCACCAAATTTCCGGAAGGACGCATGAGTGCCGAGGGAGAAGTTTTGCAAATACTTGGTCACAAAAATGATCCAGGCATCGACATCATTTCCATTATCTACAAACATGGAATCAAAATCGACTTCCCGGAGGCGGTACTGGAACAGGCGGAAAACACACCGGAAACAATCCGGCCGGAGGAAATCGCCAACCGGAAAGATTTACGCGATGAAATGATTGTGACAATAGACGGCGCCGACGCAAAGGATTTGGATGACGCTGTCACTGTTAAACAATTGGAAAACGGCAACTATAAGTTAGGCGTCTATATCGCAGATGTTTCTTACTATGTAGAAGAAGGCTCTCCGATTGACGAGGAAGCGAATGAGCGGGCGACAAGTGTGTATTTGGTGGATCGCGTCATACCGATGATTCCGCACCGGCTTTCTAATGGAATTTGTTCTTTGAACCCACAAGTGGACAGACTGACACTTGGCTGTGAGATGGAAATCACGCCACAAGGAGAAGTCGTCAGCCATGACATTTTCCAAAGTGTTATCAAAACAAATGAACGAATGACCTACCATGACGTAAATAAAATTTTGGTGGATGATGATCCTGCTTTGAAAGATCGCTATGAGGAATTGGTTCCCATGTTCAAGGATATGGAAGAGCTTGCGGCCATACTACGCCGTAAGCGGATGAATCGCGGGGCCATCGACTTTGATTTCAAAGAAGCACAAGTCTTGGTGGATAAGGAAGGAAAAGCAGTAGATGTCGCACTACGGGAACGTTCTGTGGCCGAGCGTTTGATCGAAGAATTCATGCTTGCTGCTAATGAGACAGTGGCCGAGCATTTTCATTGGATGGAAGTTCCGTTCATTCACCGGATTCACCAGGATCCGAACCCGGATAAACTGCAGCATTTCTTTGAATTCATCGCCAATTTGGGTTACGTTGTGAAAGGGACATCGAACGAAATTCATCCACAGGCACTTCAGAGCGTATTGGAGGAAGTACAGGGAACGCAGGAAGAAATGATCATTTCCAAACTGATGCTGCGTTCCATGCAACAGGCGAAATATGACCCGCAAAGCATCGGTCATTTTGGTCTGGCGACAGATTTTTATACCCACTTTACTTCCCCGATTCGTCGTTATCCGGATTTGATTGTTCATCGATTGATCAGGACTTATTTGGTGAACGGCCAGTTGGATCAGCAAACACAGAAGCATTGGAAAGAAAAGATGCCGGAAATCGCCAGGCATTCTTCCGAGATGGAAAGGGCTGCTGTCGATGCCGAGCGTGAAACCGATGATTTGAAGAAAGCGGAATATATGCAAGATAAAATCGGTGAAGAGTACGATGGTGTCATCAGTTCGGTAACAGGATTCGGTTTGTTTGTCGAATTGCCGAATACGATCGAAGGACTTGTCCATGTCAGTTACTTGACCGACGACTATTATCATTTTGACGAAAAACATTACGCGATGATCGGTGAACGGACCGGCAACATTTTCCGGATTGGAGACGAAATCACGATCCGGGTGGTGAATGTCAATTTAGACGAGCGGGTGGTCGACTTCGAGATCGTCGGAATGAAACCGAGAAAGGCACGGGTTGCACCGGATCGTCCGAAGGTGATCACGGCCAAAAGGGAACGTACCAACAAACAAAACGGGAAAGCAAGCAAGAAACCGAAAGGCTCGTCGAAAAAGAGCAATGGGAAACGAAAGAAAAAGAAGAAGTAGGGCTTGTATTTTTTGGCTGTCGGCAGCATACCGGCAGCCTTTTTGCTTGTCTTTAATTGGCTGAGCGTTCATTTGCTGTTGATAGAAACTGCGACATGGTTTGAATTTGTCTTCCTAACTTCTTCCATTCGTTTAGTGGGAGTTCGACGCTGCGAAAATACCCTGCGCTTTCCGCGGGCGGCTGGTGAGCTTCCTCGAGCTGAGGCTCTGCGGGATCTCACCGAGGCCTTTCCTCCCGCAGGACAGGTGTTTTCGGTGGGACGAGTAATCGCAGTCCCAAGGAAGGCTGCGGCAGCGATGCATCGCACGAAGAAAATGGTTTTGTATTTTCGAGGAGTCTTCGGGTATTTTCTTCGTTAGGAACAGCTTTCTGTTTAAAAATGCGTGTACTAGACATTTTTTATTCATGGTACTCCAAGCATCGTATCATCAAAAGATTGCCGGGAAAACAAGCAGAAAGTCCAAGAACAGGATAATAAATGGAACTTCAACTATCTATTTATGAAAAGAAGTACACATTTCCTGACAAAAGCTTTTAAGATGGCTTGTTGGGACTCAAAGAAAAAGTCTCTAGGTTTGCGATAACACCATGCTCCTTAGCGCAGGTAGCATGCGCAGACTCCTGCGGGAAAAGCGCGAGCTGAAGATCCACTTGGTAAAGCGGTTTTCTTTACCAAGTTAGCTGAAGCCGTGCCCGCGGAAAGCGAAGTATGCTACCGAAGCGGTGGATAATACGCTTTTTGAATAAGCAATGGAAGTTCCCATTACAGTTACTGCGCAGTTTATATTTTTTACGAAAGAGGAACCGTAGAAAAAACACTCGCAGAGGTTTCAGCGAGTGTTTTTCAAAGAATCAGGAGAGCAGAAGTGCCAAACAAATGAACAGGATAGCCGAAATCAAGTAAACAAGCCCTAGTATGCGTGATTTGGTCTCCTTATTGCGAATGGAAATTCCTCCTGTAATAAAGAGAAACAAGGTGAATACGACAAACGCTGCCCAGCCCCAGCGGTAAGGGAGACCAAACTGGAGCCGGATCAAAAATAAAATGTTTGCCGGAATGGCAATAATCAATGGAATATATAAGGAGTTAAGCGTGACTTGTTTGTTCTGATCCATCGTAATGCCTCCTTATTAACTAAACTTACTATTCATTTACCCGATAAGTTTTTCCGTTAAATCCATGTCCCATACAAAACCCAGGGATCTTCGAGTCGGAACGCCTGCTTATTGGGGATACTTTCGAAAGCTGTCTGGGAAAAATCGAACCAGGCAGTCGGTTGAAGCTCATCTTTGGCCAAATGATCTTTGACAGTGTCCATGAAACCAGGCTGTTCAAAATGATCGTTCCAGAAGTATTTAATTTGAGCATACCATTCGCGCTTGTGATCGTTTTTTATGGTGAAGAACCGTTTCCTGTCCGGACTCACATAAAAAGTTGATTCTGCCAGATATTCATCTGTCAGCAAACCCGGAGTCAATGGCAGTGGATAATAACATTCGTAAGGAAAAACATTGATTGCATTCTCACTCAATGAATCAAGCAAAGCACGTTTATCTTTCACGTCACCGACACAATCCCATTTTGGCCCTGACGTTCCGGTTAGCAGTTTGCAATCGACTGCTGGCAACGAATGCAACTTTGTAAACACATCCAGATTGAGTTTTTCCAATACACGGCGTGCTGGAAAGTTATGTTCATTCGTATTCGCTCCCGCCCACCGGATCTGCGGGTTTTCTTTCAGGGTGGAAATGATGTAGGCCAACAGTTCTGTCGCATGCCCTTGAGAAAGAAAGCGGTTATCGCTTCGCAATCTGCCAAGCATCGCCATTCCCCCGGGAAACAGCGTATAACCTGCAATGGCAGCCAGTTGATTTCCCGAAAATAATCCAAAGAGTTCATGTGCGTTTGAATCAACTAAATCCGGGAAAATATCAACGACGTAATCGTATTCTAGATTTGTTTTCATTTGCTTTACTAAAATCCAATCATCGGAAGTCAGTTTTCTGATTTGCATTAAGTCTTGAGGCACTGTCATCGTACTCCTTCTGGTGATATTTCTTTCGGTATTTTCTCACAGACCTCCCCGATTTGCACTAAAAAAGTACGGGAGTCTTTTAAACGAAAGTGGACCGATAATTGGAATCGAACGGTTTTTTTGTTAAAATGAAAGGTACGGAAACATAGGAGGAAATAGGGATGCCAAAAGGACAAGGGAACACAATCGCACAAAATCGAAAAGCAGGACACGATTTTTTTATAGAAGAAACATTTGAAGCAGGCATCGTCTTGAAAGGTACCGAGATTAAATCAATCCGGGCCGGCAGGGTGAATTTGAAAGACAGCTTTGCCCGTATCGACAGGGGCGAGGCTTACTTGATGAATATGCACATCTCTCCCTACGAACAGGGCAACCGTTTCAATCATGATCCAACCCGGACACGCAAACTGCTGCTTCATCGCAAAGAGATCGACAAACTGATCGGAGCAACCCAGCAGCAGGGCTATTCACTTGTGCCCTTGAAGGTATATATAAAAAATGGTGTTGCCAAAGTGCTGATTGGATTAGGAAAAGGGAAGAAAAAGTACGACAAACGGGAAGATCTGAAACGTAAACAGGCTAAACGTGATGTCGACAGAGCCATCAAGGAAAGCCTGCAATGATTGCACTGGGTTGAAAAAAAGCGTATTTATGATATAATAAGAATTGTCTTAGGGACATTTACAACTCCATATGATAATGCTTGATTATATTTTCCGTTGTACCCTTTTTTACATGGGGACGTTACGGATTCGACAGGGATAGATCGAGCTCAGGCTGCGGGTCGAGGTTACGTCTCGTAAACCGTTACTCGCCTAAATATAACTGGCAAAGAAAACAATTACTCTTTAGCAGCTGCGTAAGCAGCACTAAAGGATCCTTCCTGCCATCGCCCGTGTGGCAGATTGAAGGGTCTCAACTGAAGCGGGCTACGCTGTCATCCACCGTCTGAGGATGCCAGAAGAGACTAATCAGACTAGCTCCCCGGAAGCCTGTTGGTAGGCTGAAAGGGTAGTGAATGATAATATACCAACTACGCTCGTAGATGCCTGAGTGCCGATATCTCTGGACGTGGGTTCGATTCCCACCGTCTCCACCAAATACATAGAAGATGGTTTTGGTGGATTTTCTATATCATAAACCGATAAAGCATAAGCTTTCACTTCAGGAAAGCTTATGCTTTATTTCATTTTTGGCCTTAGTGGTAGACATCAATTCATATTCTAATGATGGAAATTCTCCTGGTTGACAAAATACCCCGCAAGGTATATTATTGGTTTTGCATTACGAGATACCGGTATTTTGTAACGGAAACTGATAATAGGGCAGACGCCCATTTTTATTTCAATTTTTAAATACCCCCACGGGTAATTAAGAATCAACAAAGAGGAGGTTTTATTGGTATGTCAGAAACGAAAAAAACAACAATCGTTCTATTCAGCGGCGATTATGATAAGGCGATGGCCGCATACATCATCGCAAATGGCGCTGCTGCATATGACCATGAAGTCACCATATTCCATACCTTTTGGGGTTTGAATGCACTTAGAAAAGCAGAAAGCATGGAAGTGAAAAAAGGATTCATGGAGAAATTGTTTGGGAAAATGATGCCACGCGGTGTAGACAAAATGGGCTTATCAAAGATGAATTTTGCTGGATTTGGTCCTAAAATGATCAAGAAAGTCATGAAAAAGCATAATGCAATGAGCCTGCCGAACTTAATGGAAATGGCCCAAGAACAAGAGGTAAAGCTAGTGGCATGCACGATGACAATGGATTTATTGGGACTTCAAAAAGAAGAACTTTTAGATGATATCGAGTATGCCGGGGTTGCAGCGTACCTTGGTGATGCTGAAGATGGCAATGTAAACCTGTTTATCTGATCGTTTAGGTTCTCCCTGGTCACGAAAAGGGATGAGTCATATTTGTTCTCCATGCAAATGATTGGTATTTGTTTCAAACAAGGCTCATAGAAAGGAGATTATCAGCATGAAAGAAATAACAGCAAAAGAACTGCAGCGTTTTATGGAAAAAGATCAAACGTTAACTATTATTGATGTCAGGGAAACTGCTGAAGTGGCAGACGGAAAAATACCGGGTGCGGTTAACATTCCGCTTGGGTTGTTAGAATTCCGCATGCACGATTTGGATAAATCGGCCGAATACATTTTAGTTTGTCGTTCAGGCGGCAGAAGCGCGCAAGCAGTACGATTTTTGGAGAATCAAGGATTCGATGCCATTAACATGGCTGGCGGAATGTTAGCTTGGGAAGGCAAAACAGAATAATTTTTTTAAACTAAATTATACCCTGCAGGGTATAGGAGGTTGAAGTAATATGGAAAACGTGAAAGCCAATATAGTGTTGGATGCCAAAGGATTGGCATGTCCAATGCCAATCGTGAAAACGAAAAAAGCGATGAAAGATGTGGAAGCGGGGCATGTGATCGAAGTACAAGCAACCGATAAAGGATCGAAAGCTGATATCGAGGCGTGGGCCAACAGTGCCGGACACCAATATTTAGGTACACTGGAGGAAGGCACAACGTTAAAACACTATTTACGAAAAGCATCCGAAGAAGAAACGGTTGAAAAACAACATCCTAAAACCGCGACAAACGAAGATTTACAGGCAAAGTTATCGGAAAACATTGTTGTTCTCGATGTAAGAGAGACAGCAGAATTTGCGTTCAATCACATCCCGAGTGCGGTTTCTATCCCGCTAGGAGATCTGGAAAAACGTCTGGATGAATTAAACAAAGAGGATGAAATTTATGTCGTCTGTCGCACAGGAAGCAGAAGTGATCTAGCTGCTCAAAAATTGACAGAAAACGGTTTTGAACATGTCGTCAATGTTGTGCCAGGCATGAGTCAGTGGAACGGAGAAACGAAAAAACTGAACAATTGAGAATAAGGAAAAAACAAGAATTAACCATGATTTTTTTTGATTGAAAATATACGGTAGGGGGTAAGAATATGGGCGTGAACATGATGACCGCACATGAAGTCACGAAGAAGGTTATTAACAAGGAAGAGCTGTTTATTTTAGATGTTCGCAATCCGGATGCATTTTCAGATTGGAAAATTGAAGGAGAAAACTTCGACTATTTGAACATCCCTTATTTTGAACTGTTGGATGGAGTGGACGAAGTCCTGGATAAAATCCCTTCAAACAAAGAGGTATTGGTGGTTTGTGCGAAAGAGGGTTCGTCTGTAATGGTAGCAGAAATGCTGTCTGACGAAGGTTTGACGGTCTCTGTTTTGCAAGGTGGGATGAAGGCTTGGAGTGAACATTTAGAGCCTGTCAAAGTAGGAGACTTGAAAGGCGGCGGTGAAGTTTATCAGTTTGTGCGTATCGGGAAAGGCTGCTTGTCTTACATGGTTCTTTCGGATGGGGAAGCTGCAATCATCGATGCCACACGGATGATAGATGTTTTTATAGATTTTGCAAGAAGTAAAGAAGCAAAGATAACCAACGTGTTTGATACACATCTTCATGCAGATCATATCTCTGGGGGAAGAAAAATCGCTGAACAAACAGGTGCAACATATTGGATGCCTTCACAAGATGCACAGGAAGTTACTTTCACATATACAGCATTAGAAGGTGGACAGGAAGTAACCATTGGGAACACAGCGATTGATATCCATGCCCTATATACACCAGGACACACGATTGGCTCCACATCTTTTGTCGTAGATGACAAGTTTTTACTGACTGGGGATATTTTATTCATCGACTCTATTGGACGACCAGATTTGGCAGGAAGGGCCGAAGACTGGGTCGGTGATTTAAGAGAAAGCCTGTATACCCGTTATAGAGAATTGTCTTCGGAACTAATTGTTTTACCCGCACACTTTATGATTATGAATGAATTGAATGATGATGGAAGTGTTGGAGAAAAATTGGGTGTGCTCTTTAAGAAAAATCATGGGTTGAACATAGCGGATGAAACAGCGTTCAGGAAAATTGTAACGGAAAACTTGCCGCCGCAGCCTAATGCATACCATGAAATCCGTGAAACAAATATGGGGATGATCGACCCGGAAGAAGAAAAGCAAAGAGAAATGGAGATCGGGCCGAACCGCTGTGCAGTTCGTTGATCGAGGAAAGCGAAGAGAAAAATACAAGGAGGAATAGAAGATGGATGTAACTAAAGTAATAGATGCAAAAGGATTGGCTTGCCCAATGCCGATTGTAAGGACAAAAAAGGCAATGAACGATTTGGAATCCGGTCAAATCCTTGAAGTACATGCCACCGATAAAGGGGCAAAAAGCGATTTGTCCGCTTGGGCAAAATCCGGAGGTCATGAATTACTGAAAGATACTGAAGAAAATGATGTTTTAAAATTTTGGATCAAAAAGGGATGAAAGAGGGAACCGCTCTAGGTTCCTCTTTTTTTAAAGATAAGAAAGCATAAACCACTTCGAGGATTCGCTTAAGCTTGTCGGGGGTGCCCAAGGCGCTTGCGCTTTTCTTATAAGGAGGTTCAACCATGGATTTTTTTGTTATTGTGACGATTTTCTTCTTGGGTTTTGTAGGTTCGTTTTTTTCAGGAATGCTTGGTATCGGGGGATCTATTATAAACTTTCCCATGCTATTGTATATTCCTGCTGCCTTGGGAGTGGCCGAGTTCAGTGCCCATGAAGTTTCTGGAATTACTGCCATCCAAGTGTTATTTGCAACAATCGGCGGTGTATGGGCCTATCGGAAAGGCGGATTGTTGAATATATCTTTGATTGGTTACATGGGGGTTAGTATTTTAATCGGAAGTTTTATTGGTGGATTCGGTTCGACCCATCTATCAGAAAATAGTGTCAATGTCGTTTATGGAGTGTTGGCGATAATTGCAGTTATCATGATGTTCCTTCCGAAAAAGATAAAGGAGGAAATTCCTTTGGAACAAGTGACATTCAACAAGGGGCTAGCGGCATTTCTTGCTTTTTTAGTCGGGATTGGCGCTGGAATTGTGGGTGCTGGCGGTGCATTTCTTTTAGTCCCGATTATGTTGGGCGTTTTGAAGATCCCTACAAGAATGACTATCGCTTCTTCATTAGCTATCACTTTTTTATCGTCCATCGGAGCAACGATAGGAAAGATTTCTACAGGGCAAGTAGAGTATTTTGCCGCTGCAATTATGGTTGTTGCTAGTTTAATTGCTTCGCCTTTGGGAGCAAAGGCAGCTAAAAAAACAAATACGAAAGTGTTGCAAATGATTCTGGCATTGTTGATAACAGGGACTGCAGTGAAGATATGGATGGAGATTCTTTAAAACGGACATTATAATCGAAAAGAGATAACAACCGCATTTGAATGAAGGAGTGGGGGAGAATCAATGGGTTTCTTATCAATCGTATTCATACTCGTTTTTTTGACTCTCTATCAAAGATATTTCCCAGTACAGGGAGTCAAAGAACTGAGAAAACGGACAAATGATTTAAATAGCAAATCAGATGTGATATTTTTAGATACAAGGGACTACCAAACCTCGTCCAAAGAAAAAATCGACGGAAATACTTTTTGCATACCACTTCCCTATCTAAAACGCCATTATGTCCATTTGCCTATAGATAAAGATTTGATTGTCATTAATTCCGATCGAACGGAGAGCTATTTGAGTATTAGGTTGTTAAGAAAGAAAGGTTTTCGGGTAGTCGGCTATTTCTTACCTGGTAAAAAGAAGAAGGAGGAGTACCGTTATGGAATACAATGCTCAAATGAAAAATAGAATGAAAAGGATTGAAGGGCAAGTCAGAGGTTTGGTACGAATGATGGAAGAACAAAAGGATTGCAGAGATGTCGTTACACAAATGTCAGCCGTAAGAAGTGCTCTGGATAAAACAGCGGCGCTTATTGTAAGTACCAATCTGGAGCGATGCATTCGAGAGGAACAAGAAGCTGGGGAAAGCTCCGAAGAATTAATAAAAGAAGCGGTGAATTTACTAGTGAAAAGTAGATAATGCACTTAATTAGTTTCTTTTAACAGAAGCCTTTTTATTATAGTGATCACCAGATATTTTTTAGGTTTCATCATACGCTTACCCGTATATGTATGTTTTTGGATTGACCTGCAAAGCATGGTCGGCAGGCAAATACGCTGAACGTCTTTTGCTTTCTGAGGAAGTTGAAGCCGTGCCCGTGGAACGCGTAGTATCTTGCCGTAGCGATACGAACCACGCATCAAACAACAGGATGATAAGAAATCTATCTAAAGAACACAAATAGTAAAAGTCGAACGAATTTGATTGATAGTTCAAGTTCGCCCGGTTGTTGCTTTGGTGGCCATGCTTTTGTCTGGCCACTCTTCTGTTTAAAATTTCGTCTTCACGTTGGACGGTTATGAATTACCAGATAGATAAGCTCCTCGATGGACATTTTATGTTCTTGCTGCATACTATTTTTCCAGAGACCAATTTATCCGCCTACTGGGAATATACTTGTTTACAGGAGATTTCCTGTAAAGTTATCGGCGGATGAACATATACTAATCCCACTTGATGGCTATCTTGTGAGCAGAGGAGAAGATGTGCTTTGGAAAATGTAATGCTTGCTTTCGCCCTCACTTTAATGGCAGGTTTGGCCACTGGTATCGGGAGTTTGCTGGCCTTCTTCACTTCCACTACCAATACTAAGTTTTTATCCTTTTCCCTCGGCTTTTCTGCCGGGGTCATGATTTATGTTTCCATGATCGAGATTTTTGTGAAAGCCCAAGATGCCCTTGTCGGCGCGCTTGGCAATGGACCTGGGCACTGGTTTACGGTTATCGGTTTTTTCGCCGGAATGCTGTTGATTGCCTTGATTGATAAAATCATACCGAAGCAAGGGAATCCACATGAAGTAAAGAAAGTAGAGGATATGTCTAAACACAAACGGACTGTCAGCGATCCCTCCCTTTTGAAAATGGGCACCTTCACAGCATTGGCAATCGGAATCCATAACTTTCCGGAAGGGATTGCCACTTTTACATCGGCATTGCAGGACCCCGCGCTCGGTCTTGCGATAGCTGTCGCTATTGCTATTCATAATATTCCGGAAGGGATTGCTGTTTCGGTTCCTGTTTATTTCTCCACGGGGGATAAGCGAAAAGCTTTCAAACTGTCTTTCTTGTCCGGGTTGTCTGAGCCGGTCGGTGCTGTTGCTGCCTATTTTCTTCTTATGCCCTTTCTGAATGATGTAATGTTTGGAATGATTTTTGCTGCTGTCGCAGGAATCATGGTGTTTATTTCGCTTGACGAGCTGCTTCCTGCTTCCAAAAGATATGATGAAGCCCATCTATCCATTTATGGTTTGATCGGCGGCATGGCTGTCATGGCGTTGAGTCTTCTTTTGTTTATTTAGCATGGAACAGGAAAGGGAGCGGCAATAAAATTTTGCTGGCGACCTTTCCTTCTGGGTGCACGTTCCTTCTCAAATGATTTATACTTATTGGGGAACTCTATCAATGAAAACGAAAATTGGAGGATGACACGTGTTTTTCGCCATTATTTTTTTCTTAGTAGCGTCTTTTTTCCTGTCAGGCAGTGAAACTGCATTGACAGCCGTAAATAAAATGAAGGTGAAATCGAAAGCGGAGAACGGGGACAAGCGATCGCAAAATCTGTTGAAAATGGTGCAGAAGCCCGATGAATTGATTACGGCCATTCTGATTGGAAACAATATCTCCAATATCATGCTGCCGACGCTGGTAACAATGGTTGCCATCGAATATGGGTTCAATGTGGGAATGGCGACAGGGATTTTGACGTTTGTATTGATCATTTTTGCAGAAGTGTTGCCGAAATCGATTGCAGCTGCTTTTGCAGAAAAAGTATCCTATATAGTTTTTCCGTTCATTCGTCTGTTGATGATGATAACCAAGCCTTTAACCTTTCTATTGAACAAGCTGACCAGACTTGTTATCCGGCTAGTATCCAGTGAAGATCCGGACAAGGTTTCCATTTCAAAAGAAGAATTTATCACGATGGTCGATATCGCGACTGCGGAAGGAACATTTGCCAGCGAGGAAAAACACCGGATAAAGGGGGTCATCGATTTCCAGCGACTAGATGTGAGAGACGCATTGAAAACCCCGCGTATGGAAATCGACGGCATTCCCGCCGATGCTACCTATGAAACTGCTTTGTCCGACGTGATGAACAGCAATCATACGCGCTATCCTGTTTACCAGGACAACATGGATAACATTATCGGTGTATTCCATGCTAAACAACTGTTGGCCTGGTCACTGGAACAGGACAAGCCTTTAGAAGAATTCATGGACGGAGAACCGTTGTATGTTTTTGAGTTTTATTCCATAGAAAAAGTGTTCAAACTAATGCTGAAAGAACGGAAACATATGGCTATCGTTCTCGATGAATACGGGGGGACTAGCGGAATCTTAAGTAATGAAGATATTATCGAAGCGATGATCGGGCAGGAAATAAAAGACGAGACAGACGATAACGAGGAAGTCTTGATTGAGGAATTGGGAGAAAACAGAATAGTTTGTAACGGGAAATTATCCCTTCATCGATTGAATGAAATGTTCCGAACTGATATACCGGAAGAAGAGGATATCTTGTCGGGGTTTTTGTTACGTGAATTCGGTCGATTTCCCGAGGAGGGGGAAATCATCTATTTTCAAAATCTGCAATTCGAAATTCTGCGAGTAGAGGAAAACCGGCTCCAATCCATAGCCATTGAAAAAATGTCAGAGTGAAGGTCGTTGGAACAGGAGTAACTTGTTCTTATCCAGAGAGGTCTTGCACTCTACACAGGAATGTGGTGTTCCCTGTCTTGCTGCGGGTTCGTGGTGCGAGAGGGACGCCAATTTTTCATAGAAATACGGGAGATTAAAGATAGTCAAATGGATTGTACTATAAAGCCTGTTAACCAAAATAGGATCCACAGCGGACTTTTCAAGGAACCTCGGTCGTTCGTGTCAGCAGAAAGCGAGTTTAGTTCCTGTGTGGCTTGTGGGAAATCGCTACTTTGATGGTATATGGATTGAAAATCTATTTGCAGAGAACCCTGTTTTCTGACGGTGGCAAATAATAGCAAACCGGACGGTATTTCGAAAACTTTGGAAATATCGTCCGGCTTTTATATTGGCTACTGGGCTTTTATGCCAGTCATTTTCAAATCAAACTGTCTTAGAAAGACACTAGTTGCTGCTTTACTTTATTTTTATGACGATTTTTCCCTGGGCATGATGAGTTTCACTCAGTTTATGTGCGTCGCGTACTCCTTGGGTAGTCAGAGGGAAAGTTTTGCCGACGTTTGCCTTCACCTTTCCATCCTCCAGCAGCTTTCCGAGTTCTGCCAGTTGCTCGCCATCAGGGTTGAGCCACAAGGACCCCGATTTGATTTGTTTTCTGTCGGCAATCTCCTTGTCCGGTTCTCCGACAATCGAAACGAGCGTGCCGCCTTCTTTTAAGATTTCAAAGCTTTTTTTCTGTATATCCCCACCTAATGTGTCGACGACGATGTCATATTCCTGCAGTACTTCTGCAAAATCTTCTTCCTGGTAATTGATAAACCGGTCCACGCCTAACTGCTTCAGAAAATCTTCATTCTTTCCGCTGGCTGTGGAAGCGACATAAGCTCCAAAACTTTTGGCGATTTGGATTGCAAAACTTCCAACTCCGCCAGCTCCGGCATGGATCAACACTTTATCGCCTTCTTTTATTTCGGCGAAGTCTATGAGACACTGCCACGCAGTAAGTCCTGCCAGTGGCACGGCAGCGGCTTCTTCAAAGCTTATGTTTTCAGGCATTTTTGCCAGCAATCCTTCGTCAATGGCGGTGTATTCTGCATACGTACCATTCCGGGTAGTGGCTGGTCTGGCAAATACACGATCCCCTGGCTGAAACCGGGATACGTTTGAGCCGGTTTCATTTACGATTCCAGCGGCATCCCACCCTAAAATTATCGGGAAATCAAACGGCAGCATTTCTTTCAAATAACCTTCTCTCAGCTTCCAATCAATCGGATTGACAGAGGTGGCATGCATTTCGACTAAAACCTGTCCTGCTTCAATTGACGGTTTTTCCATCTCTATTTCATGTAATTGATCCGTGGATCCATATTGATCGATGACGACTGCTTTCATCATTACCCCTTCTTTCCTTCGTTTTCATCAAATATTACTACTTTTCCCGATTAACACTTCTGCCATTCGATAAAAGGTTACATTTATGGGTCTTGACGAACAAAATCCATGAAATCTATTAACTGGATTTTAATCGAGCTTCGAGTCAATGACAGCAAGAATGTAAAATCTCTATTATTTACCCCGTGATAGAAGTGAATAATCGTGGAATACAGCATAACCAATTCGTCAGAGTTACACAATCAAACAGCTTTCGAGGCGATTTTTGTTACTTTTTACCTGTAATTGATACACAATTGTAATATTGAGATAATATTTCTGTCATTTTGTAGTGATATACTACTAATTGCAATCGATAGATTTACGAGAAAAATAGATAACAATAACTACGAGAGAGTTCATACATAAATAGCGATTAAATTGTAAACAAGGTACTTAGGGGGAATAGCATGCTTACGAGAAAGTGGATCGGGATTAACACTGCCGTAATGATTTGTTTTGGAAGCGCGATCGCGGCACCGGCTGTTTCTGCAGAAACGAGCCTGGAAGACGAACAGCAACAAGTGCAAAGCGAACGGTCGGAAGTGCAGGCGGATATCGATGCGAAACAAGCAGAGATTGAAGAAGTACTGGCTGAATTGGAGCAATTAAACGAGCAAATCAAGCGGGTAGAGCAGGCGATCAAAGACAACGAGCAGAAAATCACTGATACAAAAACGGAAATCAAGCAGACCAAAGAGGATATCGAAAAACTCGAAGCGGAAATTGCCGAGCTTCAAGAAACAATGGAAAAACGATTCGACATTTTGAAAGAACGGGCAAAAACGTTACAAAAAAATGGTGGTACGGTCAGTTACATGGAAGTAATTCTAGGTTCGAAAAACTTTGGTGATTTTATTGATCGTGTAACCCTTGTATCGAAAGTGATGGATTCAGATGCCGATCTTCTGGAGCAGCATGAAGCGGATAAGGAAAAATTGGAAACGAAGCGCCAGGACATGGACGACAAGCTGGCTGATTTGAATGACATGAAAACAGAATTGGAAGGCATGCAGGCTCAGATACTTGAGCAAAAAGAACAAAATGATCAATTGAAGGAAGAATTGAAAGAAAAAGAACAAGCCACTCGTGATGAAAAAGCATCCTTACAGGAAAAGGATCAGCAGCTGGCTTCAGAGGAACAGCAAATTAAAGAAGATATCGAAAAACAGGAAACGCAGATTCAGGCAATGAGTATCGAGCAGTCACGCGATAATGCTTCGTCTTTCGGCAGGTCTTCGGCAGCATCCTCTGCCCCTAAGGCAACGGGAGCAAGCGGAAATGTAAGTACGGTTATTTCAGCAGGATATAAGTATATTGGCAATTCGGTATATGTATTTGGTGGAGGAAGAACGGCTTCTGACGTTGCAAACGGTCGATTCGACTGTTCCGGGTTTGTAAGCTGGGCGTTCTCCCAGGCGGGTGTAAGTGTTCCGGCAAGCACCGGAGCTTTGACAGGCGCTGGAAGCAAAGTATCTGCCGGCAATATGAAACCTGGTGACTTAGTCTTCTTTGATACTTACAAAAAAGACGGACATGTCGGTATTTATATCGGCGGCGGCAACTTCATCGGTTCCCAAAGCTCTACAGGGGTTGCTGTAGCAAACATGACCAGCGGTTACTGGAAAAATCACTTTAAAGGCCATGTTGTCCGGGTAATGAACTGAACGGGTGTATGAAAAAGTTAACATAGAGGACTTTCCGTTATGGAGAGTTCTCTTTTTATTGCAGGCCATGTGACTAACAGCCAATGATTAGAAGCATACTGTCAAATGTTGTCGCCGGACATCAGGAGGAATGCTTCCAATCCGCCGAGCAGTGGTGTTGATAAAAGACCCACTTATGAATGACTTAATGTTTAACTAGCGGGGTGCTATTGTGAAAAAACTTCTTTCTTCTTTTTTATTATTGATTATCTTTACCCAACATATACTGCCATCAAACGTCGATGCAGCTGATTTAAATGAAAAATTGTTGAGTGAATCCGCTATATTGATCGATGCGGATTCTGGACAGGTTTTATATGAAAAAAACGCAGAGAAATCAATGTATCCCGCTAGTTTGACCAAAGTGGCAACCGCCATTTATGCAATTGAAACGGCCGATTTAGATGAAGTGGTGACTGTTAGTGCCAATGCGCGGTCAGTTGAAGGAACGAGAGTATATCTGGAAGAAGGCGAGCAAGTATCGTTGAAAAAATTGATCCAGGGAATGCTCATCAATTCCGGCAATGATGCCGGCGTCGCGATTGCCGAACATCTGGGAGGAAGCTCTGCACAATTCGCGGATGATTTAAACAGCTATTTAAAGGCGGTCATCGGTGTTCGCGATACCCATTTCACCAATGCCCATGGTTTGTTCAATGAAAATCACACTACAACGGCCTCAGACCTGGCAAAAATAACTCAATACGCCATGAAAAATCCTACTTTCAAAGAAATATTTGGAACTAAAGAATTGAAGTGGGAGGGAGAAGCCTGGTCGACCACACTTTATCATCACCACAAAATGATGCGGGAGAATCCTTATGAAGGGATCACTGGCGGTAAAACCGGATATGTCGATCAGTCGGGACATACCTTGATCACGACAGCCGAGCGAGGTGACCAACGGTTGATTGCGGTAACGTTGAAAGCAGCGACACAAGATTGGGCTTACCAGGATGCTGAAGCTCTGCTTGATTATGGTTTTGGTTCATTCGAAACGGTCACCGTACCAAAAGGGACAGAGTTTGTTAGTGACAACGGTTCTGCGTACAGTACCGACCATGCGATTGTATACACCAAAATGAAGGGACAGGATGCAGAACTCTCGGTGGATGATCAAGGAAACTTGGCTATTGAACAGGAGAACCAATCATTGGACATTTCTTTTGAACTGAAAGGGGATAAAGATAAACAAGAAGCTGAAAAAAGCAAGAAAGCAGCAGCTGATCAACCCGATAAACAGTCCGGTTTTACTTCTCTGTGGATAATTGCAGGACTGGCAGGAATTGCAGTGGTGTTTTTCCGGAAATGGATCAAACGTGTGGTCATGTAGGAACGTCATTAGGATAAGACAGGTCTTGGATTTTACCTTTGCAGTACAGCGGAGGACCTTCAAATTTACTTGACTATAATAAAGCTCTCTGACCCTTTTCTTTTGAATGATGGGTTGTCCATTTAAAGAAGCTTAATTTATATCGAACTAAAAAGAAACCGAACGATTTCGAAGTGTATGCATCGAATCATCGTTCGGTTTTTGTACTTCCATGCATTGATGATTTTGACCAAAGCACAGGAGTGTCTTGTTTCAGGCAGTCGTTTTCTTGAACCAGTTAGCATGATTCTGTTGAATATGCCGCATACTAACAGAAGAAAACGAAAGAAAAGGAGTAATCCAGTGAACAACTTTGACGGCGTTTTATTCAGCGGTGAATTTTCTGATGATGATGAACTGTTTTATTTGCGGCGGGTGAAAAATCTGCAAACACAGTCCATCCTTTCCAATCGGCAATTGGAGCAGCTGTATCATTATTTGTCCAGACAAAATGACAGGCAGGAGAGCTGTACGATTACGGTGAATGATCAAATTCCCGTTCTTTTGACCCCGCAAGAAGCAGAGCAATTGTTGACAGAGCTGGACGAAATAATCACCCACTTGTAAAAAAGAATAGTAGGAGGAATTAGGATGACAAATAAACGGAAATCCATGAAAAATGATGCTGAAAAGGTAGCGGAAAAAATGTATGATCCTGCTGACTATCAGAAAGATGAACAGTTATCGAAAGGAATGGCTGTAACACATGAACAAGTTTCCGACGATTATACAGAGGGCACAATTGATGGAGCCATTGATGCAGTAGATGACAATGGCAATTTAATCAACCATCATGGGGAGAAGATGACAAATGACAGAAGGAGGGGTGAAAATGGTGGCAAGAAGGAATAAAATTCTTGTTCCGGAAGCTAGAGAAGGATTGGACAGGCTTAAGGCAAAAGTCTCCAACACGCAGGATCCGGATAAGGCAAAGTACGAAACAGCCGAAGAACAAGGCATTGATTTGAAACAAGGATACAACGGAAACATCAAGGCAAAAGATGCCGGGAAAATCGGTGGCAAGATCGGTGGCAATATGGTTAAAGAAATGATCGAAATGGCAGAAGAACAATTGAAAAACAAGCAATAAGCAGCTGTCTGGTTCTGGGTTTATCTCCTTTCCTTTGTGGTTATCGAATAGTAAGGAAAGGTGGGTGAGAGGATGACGAGACATAAGTTAAACGATCTTAGAGTGGGCGAAAATTACTCGGCCTCCGAGTTGGACAGCTTTGTTTCTTCAAGCGATGTAGTGATTATCTCATCAAACGACTCCCAGCTTTTTTCTGATCCAGAAAGAGAGTATAAAGTTGTCCACCAATTTAACGGTTTCTTTGAGCATTCTTCCGAAAATGGAGAAAAATATTTCAGGGACAAACCTGCGTTTTTAGTAGAAAAAGTATAGAGTGCCAGGCCGGGATTAAAAAAGCGGCAGCTCCTGTTTACTTATACAGGGTCTGCCGCTTGCTTTTGTTAACAGTGTTTGTTGTATGCCTGAGAAAGGTTTGCTGCGATATCTTCCACTTCATGATCTTCAATCTCTTCACGTGGAATAAAGTGAAGGACTTTTCCATCTTTCATAACGGCCATTGAAGGGGAGGAGGGTTCGATCCCCACAAAATATTCGCGCATCCTTGCCGTTGCTTCCCGGTCTTGTCCTGCGAACACAGTCACGAGGTTATCTGGCTTTTTATCATTGTTCAAGGATTCTCTTACCGCCGGTCTTGCAAGCCCGGCCGCACATCCACAGACCGAATTGACTACGACTAGTGAAGTGCCTTGAGTTGAATGGATAAATTCATCGACTGCTTCAGAAGATGTCAATTCCTCGAAACCAGCTTCTGTCAGCTCTGATCTCATCGGCTGAGATATTTCTTTCATATATTGTTCATATGCATTCATTTTGCTTCCTCCTTAACTTTCACTTTTGGTTGCTTCGGTCATCTGACTCCATACTGAACCTTTTGCTTCTTCCCCGCCTTTGATTCGTTCAAGGGCAAGGTTCACTTGCATCCTCACTTCGAATTCCGGATCATCGCTGGCTGCCTCCAAAGCAGGAATCGCACGTTCATCTCCTACCTCGTATAAAAACATGGCGGCACGCCAACGTACGAGCCGATTCTTGTCTTTCAGCGATTCAGTCATTTGTGGCATTGCCTGTTTGAATCCGAGATCTGAGATACAATCGCCTGCCGTGCGGCGGACAGTAACCACTTTATCGTGGAGGGCTTTGTATAAAAAAGGCAGCACGGCAGGATCTTCTATCATACCTAAGTATGCAGTGGCCAAACGACGGATAGAGGCTTTATCATCCTGTAATGCTTTATCCAAAAAAGGAAGGTCTTCTTCATCCGGCTCGCCCAGTCTGTCCAATGCCGCATAACGTTTTTTCCAGTCAGGATCGTCCAGCACTGCCGGGTTTGGACGTTCTTTTGCAGATTCTGTTGATTTCTGCTCTGTTCCATCCTCAAAGGCTAGGTTTACCAGTTTTTTTAACCGCTCCTCATCATAACTGGCCGTTATTTCATCCACGACAGTTTCTCCGATTTCCTCCAATGTACCATAACGGGGACTTTGCTCTATCCATTTCCGTTCCATCACCATGTTTGCTGATGCGGTGGACGCTTCCATTGCGGCATCCAGGAATCGTTGGGGCAGGCCGAATCGCTGTTCTCGATCACCGTCCTCCAATTTCACCTGCATTGGCAACCCACGGAACTTTTGGATATATACTTTCACTTCGCCAAAAGCGTCATCAGGCGTTTGGATGGCTTCTATCTTACCGGCTGATCCTGTCAGCTCTTCCCCGAAAATTTGTCTCGCCGCCGGCAGTATTGTTTCCCATGCATGCTTTGGATGGCGTTCCAACGCAAGGAAATCAGCGACCCGATAAATGCCCTTAACGCCTTCTATGTCAAATAGCGCTTGAATATAATCAGGAGCAGAACGTAAGTCGTCTCCTTGTTTATAGTTATGGTTTTGTCCTGCGGGTAATTCCTCGTCTACATTGATTTTCATCGAATGCGGGCTGGGAGTGGGCTCTATTGATATTATTTTCACTTATATCCCCCTTTCAAGCCTTCTTGACTGAAATTTTACCAGACTTTGCGGCGATAATCCATCATCCTGACAGCGACAGGGACACATGAATCTCATTGACAGGAATAAAAAGCCGGCTTGAATAATCAGTTCTGAAAACAATGGCCATATTTTTACTTTTGAAAAGTTGCCTGCTGAGTGGAGGAAAAGCTTCCTTTCTTTAAAACATCTTCGGTTTTGGTTATAGTAATAATCAAAGAAAAGGAGGAATAAGAAAATGGCGAAACAAGTGATTCTTTACAGCCAGGAGACCTGCAGTCCTTGCCATGCTGAAAAGGAGTGGCTGAAAGACAACGGAGTCTCGTTTGAAGACCGCGATATTCGCAGTGATTCTCAATACATGAACGAAGTGATGGCCTTGGGGGCCAGTGCAACTCCGGTGACAGTGATCAAAGAAGCTGATGAGCAGGAAGTTGTCATGGGATTTGACAAAGAACGGCTGTCCGTTTTGCTCGGAATCTAAAAGATGTAAAAGTTATCCGGCTGCATACATTGCAGACCGGATTTTTTTGCCTTGAAGAAGCTTAAACGACGGTTCAAGTTGCCAGCTGTTGTGTCGATTGGTTGTTAAGAAACGGTTTACCTTAGTTGGATGGGTAGATTCACTTATTCCGAGGAACGAAGAAGCCTTCCTTTTCCACAAAAATTTTGATAATTTTCGCTGGTGCGTTGACAGATGAAAATTACATGATAATATAAGGGTAGCTAATTGATAATGAATCTCATTATTAATTAGTCCTGGAATTACATAAGAGCAGACGGAAAGTGAAGGATTTTGTTATGAAGTTACGTTATTTGACACTAGCACTGATTGTACTATCGCTCATCTCGTTGTTTACCGGAGTGACAAGCCTGTCGCCTTCCGATATATTCAACCTTACAGAGGATCAGCTGGAGATATTGTGGGTGAGCAGGGTACCAAGGCTGATCAGTATTCTGATCGCCGGAATGGGAATGAGCATATGCGGTCTGATCATGCAGCAACTGAGCAGAAATAAATTTGTTTCCCCCACTACGGCCGGGACAATCGATTCGGCCAGATTCGGTATCCTGATTTCGCTGCTGATGTTCTCGTCTGCCGGCCCTTTGCAAAAAATGCTGGTCGCCTTTTTCTTTGCTTTGCTGGGTACTTTTATTTTCATGAAAATACTCGATAAAGTGAAGTTCAAAGATGCCATCTTCATTCCGCTCGTCGGATTGATGTTTGGGAATATTGTCAGTTCCATCACCACTTTTTTTGCATATAAAGAAGATTTGATCCAAAACATGTCATCCTGGCTCCAGGGCAATTTCGCTTTGATATTACAGGGGCGATACGAATTATTGTATATAAGCATTCCTTTGCTGGCGGTAGCGTATTTGTACGCCAACCGTTTTACGATAGCCGGCATGGGAGAGGAATTTTCAACCAATCTTGGTTTGAACCATAAACAAGTAGTCAATATTGGTTTGGTTATTGTGGCGCTGGTCACCACGGTTGTTGTTTTGACGGTCGGCATGATTCCTTTCCTGGGATTGATCATCCCGAACATCGTTACCATCTATCAGGGGGACCACTTGAAAAAAAGCCTTACTCATACTGCTTTGCTAGGTGCCGTATTTGTACTTGCTTGTGATATCATCGGCAGGGTGATCATTTACCCTTATGAAATTGCCATTGGAGTCACCGTCGGCGTCATCGGTAGCGGAATTTTTCTATACCTGGTATTGAGGAGAAAAGCGTATGAGTAATCGAACGAAACTGATCATACTTACAGTTATGTCTGCTGTCCTGGTGATTGTTTTTCTGTTTGGCAGTGCTGGCAGCAACTGGGACTACATACTGCCGAGAAGGACGACGAAAATTTTGGCTATCGCACTTACCGGCGGAGTTATCGCATTTTCGACTGTTATATTTCAAACCATCACCAACAACCGGATTCTGACTCCGAGCATCATCGGATTGGATTCACTATACTTATTGATTCAAACATTTATCATTTTTGTATTCGGATCGAACAGTGTGATGGTACTGAACAAAAATTTCAATTTCATTCTTTCGGTCGGCATGATGGTGTTGTTTGCCGGAGTGCTTTATAAGCTCCTCTTTAAGCAGAGTGGCAAAAATATTTACTTTCTCCTTCTGGTCGGATTGATTTTCGGTACATTTTTTGAAAGTTTGTCGACTTTCATGCAGGTGTTGATTGATCCGAACGAGTTCATGATTGTCCAGAATAAAATGTTCGCAAGTTTCAACAATGTCAATACCGATTTACTTGCTATTTCTTTTGTGCTGGTACTGTTGATTGTGATTTACTTTTGGCGTTTTTCCAAATACTTGGATGTGATGGCGCTTGGAAAGGAACAGGCGATCAATTTAGGGGTGGATTACGATTATGTGGTCAAACGGATGCTGGTCATCATTGCGGTCTTAGTGTCTATATCCACGGCGTTGGTCGGCCCGATAACCTTCCTTGGGTTACTTGTGGCCAATGTCGCTCACGAATTTTTGAAAACGTACCGTCATCGTTACTTGATTGTCGGGTCGATATTGATCAGTGTTGTCGCCTTGGTCGGGGGCCAACTGATTGTTGAGCGTGTGTTCACTTTTTCTACGACTTTGAGTGTAATCGTCAATTTTGTCGGTGGGGTTTACTTTATCTATCTTTTATTAAAGGAGAGTAAAGCATGGTAGTTGTAAAAGAAGTTTCCAAGCAATATGGAACGAAAAATGTAGTGGATAATGTGTCGATGAACATCCCCCGGGGGAAAATAACATCTTTTATTGGTCCAAACGGGGCAGGCAAAAGCACCCTGTTGTCCATGGTCAGCCGGTTAATTGCGAAAGACCATGGAGAAATTTTGATAGATGGCCAGGAAGTGAGTGAAAGCAAAAACAAAGAGCTGGCCAAAAAAATATCGATTCTCCGGCAGTCCAACCATATAAATATCCGGCTTACCGTGAAAGAACTGGTCAGCTTTGGTCGTTTTCCATATTCACAGGGAAAATTAAGCAAAGAAGACAAGCGGTTTGTCGATGAAGCAATCGCTTATATGGAGTTACAGGAAATCCAGGATAAGTTTCTCGACCAACTAAGCGGAGGACAGCAGCAACGGGCATATATCGCCATGGTAATCGCCCAGGATACGGAATATATTTTGCTGGACGAACCATTGAACAATCTCGATATGAAACATTCCGTGCAAATTATGAAAGTCTTGCGGAGGCTGGTGAATGACCTTGGCAAAACAGTCATTCTTGTCATTCATGATGTTAACTTCGCTTCTGTATATTCTGATTATATTGTTGCATTAAAAGATGGGAAAATTGTGAACAAGGGGCCGACAAACGAGATTATCGACAAGGCGGTCTTAAAAGAAGTTTATGATATGGATATTGATATCCAGGATATCGATCAATGCAAGATTTGTTTGTACTTTTCTTAATGATGTGTATCAAATGACAGGAAGGCATGCCGATTTTCCGTAAACCTGATCGACGCTTTCCCGAAGGACAGTCTGACAGTGGGCCCAATTAATAACTGTTCAATGATTGTTTTTAAGGGAAGAAGGAAGACAGGCCGAGGAAGAAAAGTGAGCTTTATTCTGTCAATTAAAAAAATTTATTTAGAGGTGAAAGGTTATGACAAAAAGATTAGCAATGCTAATTTCCATTCTTATACTGGCTTTGTTCACAGCTGCATGCGGCAGTCAGGACTCTTCTGGCGATGACGCTGCAGCGGCATCCGAAAGTGGAGAAAAGGAACAAAAGACCGTTACGGTCGAGCATGAGTTAGGGAAGACCGAGGTACCTGTCAATCCAGAAAAAGTGGTAGTCTTCGATTTTGGTACACTTGATACGCTGAATAAACTCGGCGTCGATGTAACTGCCGTACCAAAAGAAAATCTTCCGTCTTACTTATCCGATTATGATAGTGAAGAGTATGAAAATGCCGGAACATTATTTGAACCGGATTTTGAGAAATTAAGCGAAATCGACCCTGATTTAATCATCATCTCCGGTCGTACTTCCGAAGCATATGATGATTTAAACGAGCTTGCTCCTACAATCCATCTTGGTGTAGACACGACCAGATATATGGATTCCTTTAAAGAAAATGCAACAGTGCTGGGAGAAATTTTCGGGAAAGAGTCTGAAGTGGAAGAAGAACTGGCTACAATCGATGGACAAATTTCCGACTTGAATGAAAAAGCTTCTGCTAGCGGAAAAAACAGTCTGGTGATCCTTACCAACGATGGCAGTATCAATGCTTATGGTCCTGGCTCACGCTTTGGCGTGATTCATGATGTGTTTGGTTTTACACCTGTTGATGAAAACATCGAAGCATCGACTCATGGACAAAATGTTTCTTTCGAGTACTTAGCAGAAAAGGATCCCGATTATTTATTTGTCGTGGATAGGAATAAAGTGGTAGGCGGAGAATCATCTGCCAAAAAAACTTTGGAAAATAAATTGGTGCAAGACACCAAAGCATATAAAGAAGACAATATTGTTTATCTGAATCCAGATTACTGGTACCTATCCGGCGGAGGATTGATTTCCGTGTCGGAAATGGTAAACGAAGTTGCAAGCAGTATCGAATAATTTAAAAAGAGCGTGACAAAAGCATAGTGACCTGTATAAAAACCGGACGATTTTCCAATTCGTTCGGTTTTTAATCTTCTCTTTTGATAAGGGTGCCACACTCCACTCCGGCAAAGTACTTCGCATTCCGCGGGCACGGCTTCAGCTAATTTGGCAAAGAAACCCGCTTGCCAAGTGGATTTTCATCACGACTGGAGTCTGCGCACCTTGCCTCCGTTGGAAGGAGAGACTTTCTCTACTGGCAGGATTACCGTTTTGCCTATTGCCGTCCGGGATAGAAAGTTAAGACGTATGGAACCAGGAGTTCTTCTTTTATCAAAGAACAAAGGCCACCTTTCTGCTGGTTCTTCGTCACTGTTTAGATACCTTTCAGCCAATAGAAAAATTCGTTTAATCCATCTTGTCTCGGTAACATAAAATCAGAAACGCGAAAATGTAGCGAAGGCAAGATACAGAGACTCCGATGGAACAGCACGAGCTGAAAATCCCGCAGGAAAGCGGTTGGTGCTTTCTGTGAAAGTGAAACCGTGCTCGTGGAACACATATATGCTGAGACTCAATCCGCAATTTTTTCAGGATAATGCAATTACCACTAGGATGGAAAGGATACAATTTATTTACTATTTACACAAAAATATGTTGAATTGTGTCGAAAATATATTATAATGAATGCAAACCAACTAAATCTTTATACTTAGTCAAAAAGAACTAACGAAAAGGGCAAACTCTTTGAAAAAAGGGGACGCAAAGCTTAGGGTCTAAAGCCGTCAAGGTCAAGATCGCCTGGCTGCCGATATCTTTTCTATTAGTCTATGGCTATTCAGAGAACCAGAATAGCCACTTTTAATGACTATATTTGTTAGAATATTCAGATAAAGGAGTGGTTATCATCGTAACAAGTGAAAAGAATCGAGTTGTAAAAGAATTGTACAATGAAACGCTAAAGTCAATTCAAGCCGTCATTCCTTTGGAAGCAGAGATCGGCAAAGCGAAAGTACTACAAGAATCCTTGACGATTCCTTTCGGTGTATTAATCGAGGTGACGGGAGATGTGCAGGGGACATTGGTGTTGAAGGCAAACGACGGGTTATTTGGATCGATTGGTGAAGCAATGTTCGGCATGCCCCTTGAAGGAGAGATGCTCCATTCTTTCTCTGGGGAACTCGGCAATATGATTGCCGGCAGCATGTCTACCGGTATTTATGAAAAAGGGTTGGAAACAGATATTACTTCCCCCTTGGTCACATCGGATGGGGACAAGGTTCTTGAAAATTTCCAACAGGCAATACAAGTCGAGTTGACCTATGAAACCATCGGCAAGATGGAAATTGCTTTGTTGATTCATACATAAACAGACAAGATGTCATGCAGGTAAAAAACGGAAAGGAATGATGCGCCGGAAGAAAACCAAACATTGCCGTGACTGTAAAACAGCTTTTGGACCAACTCAAAGGAAGAAGGTGCTGCAATGAAATTATTTCAATTCAAGCGTCTAAGAACAAAGATTTTGGCGGGTTTCTCCATAGTTATTTTATTGGTAGTCGGATTCGGACTTTATAATTTTTTATCACAGGGAAAAGTAAACCAAGATACAGAATCGATTGTTACGGAACAGCTTCCATTGCTTATCGCCGATGAGCGGGCTGCATTTAATATAGCAGAAATGATCGCTTTGACAAGAGGTTATGTCATTTATGGAGATCCGGAATACCTGGAGCAGTTTGATCGATATGCTGAAGAGTTAGATCAAATGGAAAAAACGATATTGTCGTTAAGTGATAATGAGCAAGTAAAACAATTGGTGGAAAAAGGGGACGAATGGGAAACGACAGTCCGGGAACAAGTATTTGCCGTCTATAAGAACGGCAATGAAGACCAGGCGATATCTAATCTCTCCTTGCAAGTCAAACCGTTGGCCAGGGAGTTGATGAACGGTTTCAATGAGATGGCTGAACATAGGGAATCGGAAATCAAAACAGTTGGAGACAGTCTGGTTTCTTCGGGGAAAACAACACAAATCACCAGTGTAGCCATTTCCATCCTGGTTGCTGTACTTGGTATTTTAATAGCCATAATGACTGCCCGTATGATAACGAATCCTGTTTCCCGGGTGATGAAACGGATGAAACTGGTAGCGGAAGGTGATTTAAGCCATGAACCCCTGAAGGTACATTCCCGGGATGAAGTCGGTCAGCTGGTTACTGCAGTCAACCAAATGAACGACAACATGCGGGAATTGGTGACGGAAATCAGTTCGGTTTCAACGACTGTATCTGGTCAAAGCGAGGAATTGAGTCAATCGGCAAATGAAGTAAAAGAAGGAAGTAACCAAGTGGCAGTCACGATGGAAGAGCTCTCTTCGGGCTCGGAATCGCAGGCTAACACCACGACAGATTTGGCTGCATCGATGGCCGGTTTCACGGATAAAATTAAAGAAGCGCATGAAAACGGGAGTACAATTCATGATAAATCCGAAAGCGTCCTGAAGCTGACGGAGGAAGGCAGCCAGATGATGCATTCTTCCATTGCACAAATGAGCCAGATTGATGCCATCGTCAAAAATGCCGTGGAAAAAGTAAAAGGATTGGACAACCAGTCAAAAGAAATATCAAAATTGGTTGGAGTCATAAAAGATATAGCCGAGCAAACCAATTTGCTTGCACTAAATGCCGCAATCGAGGCAGCGCGGGCGGGTGAGCAAGGAAAAGGTTTCGCAGTAGTGGCCGATGAAGTCAGAAAACTTGCCGAACAGGTATCTTCTTCCGTAACAGATATCACGGGGATTGTAACAAGCATACAAGCAGAATCAGGTTCTGTTGCCGAAGCCCTTCAGGGCGGTTATGAAGAAGTGGAAAACGGGACAGCGCAAATCAAAACAACCGGCCAAACCTTTGACGGTATCAATCATTCCATCAATGAAATGGTCGAGAGTGTCACGGTCATAACCGGCAACTTGACCAGCATCGTAGAAACAAGTGGACAAATGAGCCAATCTATTGAAGATATTGCCGCTGTTTCAGAAGAATCGGCAGCAGGCATCGAGGAAACTTCTGCTTCCATCCAGCAAACAAGCAGTTCGATGGAAGAAATCGCAGACAGGTCCACAGAACTTTCCCGGCTTGCTGACAATTTGAACGGATTGATTGGACGTTTTAAAGTATGATGCAAAGAGCCATTGTTTTTGGTGGAGTTGTATTCTCCATGCACTCGGTGGAATTCCGGAGAGCATTAATTTAAGGAAGCTCACCAGCAGTCCTCGGAAAGCGAAGGTATTTCCGGCAGTGGCGCGCACCAATTCCAATGTAATGCAGGGGGTTGGTAAAACTGTTTTAGCTATATCGCAGTTTCTTTTCATCGCGACTTTTCGCAAGCAGTAAAGAAGGCGGCGATAGAAGCCTTTTTAAAAAGAGAAGTGTTACACGGAGAGAAGAATCTTCATGTCCTCTTTTTTCGCTATGCAAAAGTATTGGAATACAAAACAAGCGTAGTCCATAGTCATTCAAATGACAAAGGGTCTGCGCTTGTTTATTTAGCAAAAATTTTGTCTGCTGCCTTCTCCAAGGGCTTCTGCTTCAACTATGGGTGGCATTCGGTTTGCCCATGCTTGCTTTTTGTTTCAATGTTTTAACATAGGGAAGCAAAAAGCTGATTAAAACACCGCTGAACAACGCATTGATCAAGGTGCCTGGACCGATTGCACCGCTGCATAGAAATGCTAAAAGAACGAGGATGACACTTATCAAAGCTCTTGAATAGGTAACACTCCATCCGGTAATCTCCGTAATCACCATCATGGAGCGATCCATCGGATTCGGGGCAATTTTTGATTGAAGATAGGTCGCCACTCCAGCAGCCGTGAATAACAATCCTGCTGTGAAACAAACCGATTGTCCGAACAAGGTTTCTGGCTCTAGCCGGCCATTCAATAGATATACCCAGCCATCAATACCAGCTCCGGTAATAAAGGAAGTAATCATGGCGCTGAATTCAGGGAGGCTCTTTTTTGCCAAGGCGTTTCCTGCAATCATGGCAAAACCCACGACAACTTCCCAAGAGCCGATTGTCAGGCCGAAGGAACGATAGAGTCCGACCAGCAAGGCATCGAATGGAGATGTTCCTAGGTGCGATTGAATAGTTAGTCCTATCCCTAAGGTGAGAATGAGCAGCCCTGCCAAATAAAAAGGACTTTCTTGTTTAAGTGTCTGCATGGTTGGTCTTCCTTCCTATTCCGGTTATCCTAGTTCACTATATCAAAGTGAAAGGTATGCGGAAAGCTAAAGGTTGGTAATGAAAATAAATACAAGTAAGCCAAGTTGAAAACTTGTATTTTTTGACCCCCCTTTTGTAAAATGGAAGCAGACCGTAAGTATACGAAGGACAGGAGTGATAAAGGGTGTCTTACT
Source organism: Sediminibacillus sp. JSM 1682029 (assembly GCF_041366435.1). Taxonomy (NCBI): domain Bacteria; kingdom Bacillati; phylum Bacillota; class Bacilli; order Caryophanales; family Bacillaceae; genus Sediminibacillus; species Sediminibacillus sp. JSM 1682029. Next base: position 121,601 of record NZ_JBEWYY010000007.1, on the reverse strand, counting down.
TCTTGGACTCATTCGTCCAAAACAACCGCCAGCAGGAAATGCTGGAAACAGCAGAAAGCTTGGCGGCAAAATTTAAACAAAGAACGGAAGAAACAGAACAAAGTGCTCAATTTTCAAAGGATAATCTGGAAGATTTAAAACAGACGGGATATGTTACGTTGCCACTTCCGGAGAAATTTGGCGGAAAACACATCAATTTGAGCGAATTGCTGATGATGCAGGAAAGACTTGCGGAAGGAGACGGTTCTGCAGCGTTGTCAATTGGCTGGCACATGGGAGTTGTGATGGAACTCAGTGAACAACAGCTATGGCGCCAAGATCAATTTGAAGCTTTCGCACGGGAAATCGGTGAGAAAAAACTGGTTGTCAATCGGGCTGCATCCGAGCCGGCTACAGGCAGTCCGACACGCGGCGGCATACCAGAAACAAAAGCAGTCAGACAAGGGGAGCACTATATCGTCAACGGCAGAAAAACGTTTACAACGATGGCCAGCGTACTCGACTACTATCTCGTTACCGCTTATATAGAAGAAAAAGAAGCAATCGGTTCTTTTTTAATTCCGCGGAACACCCCTGGCCTCGAAGTGGAACATACTTGGGATACCATGGCAATGCGCGGAACCGGCAGTGATGATTTGGTATTGCAAAATGTAAAACTTCCCCGACAGGCTTTAGTTGAATTGAATCAAGGGAAATCATCAAAACCAAAAGGCTGGCTGCTGCACATCCCGGCATGTTATTTGGGAATTGCAGTCGCCGCCCGCAATGATGCTGTCACCTTCGCTAAAAATTATCAACCGAACAGCCTGAAAACTACTATTTCAGAAGTGCCGCACATCAAGCAAAAAATCGGTGAGATGGATTTGAAGTTAGTGCAGGCACATTATTTCATGTACGGAATCGCACGCAAATGGGATGAATATCCCGAATCGAGAGAGCAGCTTGGAACAGAGCTTGCTGCAGTGAAGACATCCGTTACCAATGCGGCAAATGAAGTGGTCGATTTGGCACTCCGTATTGCCGGAGGTAGAGGGTTGTCTAAGCAGTACAAATTTGAACAATATTATCGTAATGTGAGAGCAGGTCTTCATAATCCGCCAATGGATGATATGGTTATTCAAATGCTTGCCGGAAAAGCGTTGAAGTCTGTTTGATAATGCTGTTGGCAGGATAAGAATGCACCTGGGCTGAACTTTCTCTCAACTTGATTTGATGCGTGTTTCGCATCTTTCTGGAGTGGAAACCTGAAGGATAGAACGGTGCGCTTCTTGCTAATCAAAAAACCGAACGACTGGGATAATCGTTCGGTTTATATGTTTTTGTCACGATGCTTGGCCCGGCTTCTTTGATTAATGGAAGAGCGAACCGAGCTGATAGCCGATAAAAGCAAGAGCGATTCCGCCTGCATAAGTGAAAATAGTATAGAAAATAAATGCTCTTTTTTGCTTCCTCAGATGGAGTTGGACTGCTTCCAGTTTGAAAGTGGAAAAAGTAGTGAAGGCACCGCAAAAACCAGTTCCAGCCAGAAGCAACATATATTCACTTACATGGAGGCCGTTCAATAACCCGAGCAAAAAAGATCCTATGACATTTACAAATACTGTCGCAACCGGAATGGTAAATCGAACATGGTGTTTCAGCTGTTGACTGATTGCAAAGCGGGCGATTGCACCAATAAACCCGCCGATTGCCACCAGAAAAAATAGTAATCCGTTCATTCAGATTCACTCCTCACTACCGCCCGGTACCCCAGCTTGCTCATTGCAAGGCCGCCGAATATACTGATCAAGACATAAAATACGGCGAGCAGCTGCCTTTCATCCTGAAATAAATTGATTGTTTCCACACTCAATGTCGAAAACGTGGTAAAAGAACCGACAAACCCTGTTCCAATTGCTGTTTTCATTGTGGGAGATAGCTTCACAGCATGGAAAATGGACGCTGTCAGCCATGCCAGCAGAAAACTCCCCGCCAAATTGATGATTAAAGTAGAAACAGGAAATACTGCATCGGCTTGGTAAAATGCCAGTCCGACTCCATATCGCAACATGGCACCAAGCGACCCGGCTATTCCTACATAAAAATAAATCATACAAAACCTCCAATATTTTCCAATGCAAAAATGACTCCTGCCAGAATGTACACTGGCAGGAGTCATCAGCACGTCGGCGGTTAAAGGTGAACTCCATCACCTATCGAATCTTTTGTTAATATACATATATAGTACCACTTTACTGATGGGATGCAAATCATTCCTTACGTCAGAAACCAATAAATCAAGGAGAGGCATTTCTATGACGCACTTGTTAACAAAGGATTCCCTATACACTTTTGAGAAAATGGAAGCGGATATTCAAGAATTGGTGAGACGTTATCCAGACATCTTTCAAGCTGAAATAATCGGCGAATCAGTGGAAGGCAGACCCCTTTATGCTTTCAGGGTGGGAACAGGGAAGGCAAAAGTGCTTTTAAACGGATCCCATCATGCAAGGGAATGGCTGACCTCCTATTTATTGATGCAAATGGCGGAGGCTTACTCCTTGGCTTGGACTAAAAAAGAAACCATCTCCGGTTTTGAGATTCGTGATCTTCTCAGTAAGGCTTCCATCTGGTTTATACCGATGGTCAATCCTGATGGCGTCACCCTGGTGCAAAAGGGTGCCCAAGCCGCCAAGCAGCCAGACACCGTTTTACGGCTCAACGATAACCAAACTGAATTTGCGGGATGGAAGGCAAACATAAGAGGGGTAGATCTCAATCGACAATATCCGGCAGGCTGGGAAACAATCAAACCGACCGTCGACAGACCAGGTCCTATGAATTACAAAGGGCCTTACCCACTGAGTGAACCAGAAGCAAAGGCTGTTTACCATTTCACGAAAAAGCATCGTTTCCACATCGCTGCTGCTTACCATTCGTCTGGAGAGGAAATATACTGGAAGTACAAAATCGATGGGAAACTGCTGGCTATCAGCCGTGAAATAGCTGAAAAGATAAGCGGACAAACCGGTTATCGTCTGGTCGATCCAGGTCCCGATCCAAGCGGGGGCGGCTACACTGATTGGTTTTTAACAGAAATGAAAAGACCGGCGTTCACCCCTGAAATTTCTCCATACATCGGTCCCAGGCCAGTTCCTGTTGAACATTATCCTGCGATATGGAAACAAAACCAGTCGATTGGGCTGCTTCTTGCAGAAGAAGCCTGTGACCTTCTTTACAAAGTGTAGTTCTTTAAGTCCACTCTGAAACGGCCGCCTTCACCAGTGGTAAAATTGACAATCTGGCATGGACGGCCGATTATTCATCCTTCTTTTCGTCCGTTTTCCCGTCCTGTAATTCGATAATGTCCTGCCCTTCATTTTCTTCTGCAAATTCTGTTTGTAGACGAGCAGTCGTTTGTCTGTTTGCTTCTTCGTAATCCGGTTCATCATCCAGCACTCTGTTTTGCATGTACATATGAAAAATGACTTCAGCTGCTGCAATAAACAGGGCCGAAAACAAGGAGGCATTGACAACGGCGACGTCATTCCCGATAAAGAAGGTGCTCAATATCCAAACGGAAGCAAATGCAAGCCCAAAGTCGGCTATGGAGGCAGTCAGGTTGCCGAAACGCGGCAGGATGAATAGATCTCCAAGCAAGTAGGCGACTCCGGTGACAAGCAGTGTGATGATAAAGATATCCCCTGCCGTTGCAGTATAAAAAATGCCTAAAATCGAGTAAAGGACAATTCCGGTGACTGCAAATTTGATGACAAGCGCTCTTACATGTTCCATTGTATTCTTTCCTTTCATACTGGAATATACGTTCAAGCTTATTCTGTACGAAATGATAAAAATTATTGACAGAAACTAAAAAAAGCTTGAGCGAAAAAACTCCGATTACAAAAATCGCCGATAAATAGAGTAAAGGAAAGAAAATGAAAGGAATCGCTTTATGATTTACGTTTACATGGGGTTTGTCTTATTCGGTTCGGTGTGGTAAGATTCAATTTGTTTTGAGCGGATTTACTTTCTTGCAGAAAGTTCAAAATAGAAATGAAAGAGGTGTCGTGTTGAATCTATCTGCAATTAAACAGAGTTGGTTTGGCAATATCAAGGGAGACATATTAGCTGGGATGGTCGTAGCCTTGGCATTAATTCCGGAAGCAATTGCTTTTTCGATTATAGCCGGTGTCGATCCGATGGTCGGTTTATATGCTTCCTTTTGTATTGCCGTCGTAATTGCTTTTGTCGGCGGCAGACCGGGAATGATTTCCGCAGCAACTGGAGCGATGGCGTTGGTCATGGTCACCTTGGTCGCTGAACACGGTTTGCAGTATTTATTGGCTGCTACGATTTTGACAGGTATTATCCAGATTGTGATGGGAATATTCAAGCTTGCCAGGTTTATGAAATTTGTCCCAAGATCGGTGATGATCGGATTTGTAAATGCACTGGCCATTTTGATTTTCACTTCACAATTACAGCATTTTGTCGGTGAGTCTTGGCAGATGTATGCGATGGTGGCAGGAGCATTGGCCATTATTTATATTCTTCCGCGTTTTACTAAAGCTGTACCTGCTCCTCTAGTTGCCATCGTCGTCATCACCTTAATTGCGGTCTATACGGGAAGCGAAGTCCGGACCGTTGGAGATATGGGGGAGCTGACCCAAGCGCTTCCGTTATTTTTACTGCCGGATATCCCGCTGAATTTGGAAACATTGATGATCATCTTTCCTTATTCCTTGGCACTCGCTGTAGTGGGATTGTTGGAATCCCTTCTGACTGCCCAAATCGTCGACGATATGACGGATACAGAAAGTGATAAGAATAAAGAAACAAAAGGACAGGGAATCGCCAATGTTGTTGCCGGATTTTTTGGCGGTATGGCAGGCTGTGCCATGATCGGTCAATCGGTTATCAATGTGAAGTCGGGGGGCAATGGCCGTTTATCCACCTTGACTGCGGGGGTTTTCCTGATGATTCTGATCATGGTATTCAATGATTTATTGGTGCAAATACCGATGGCCGCCCTGGTTGGTGTGATGATTATGGTTTCGATCGGTACCTTCGATTGGTCATCGCTCCGGCATTTGCACTTGATGCCGAAAACGGACGCAGTCGTCATGGTTGTCACGGTGGCAGCTGTTGTGCTGACCCACAATTTATCAATCGGTGTACTGGTAGGTGTCTTATTGAGCGCCATCTTCTTCGCCGCCAAGATATCCAAGGTCCATGTCCACAGTCTACAGGTGGAAGCAGGACGTAAAAAAGTCTATGTGGTGATAGGTCAATTATTTTTTGCCTCCGTCAATGAGTTTGTAGCTTCGTTCGATTACAAAGAATCATGCGAGGAAATAGATATCGATTTAAAAGCAGCGCACCTATGGGACGATTCAGCTGTCGGCGCAATCGATAAAGTTGTTTTGAAGTATCAGGATAATGGAACAAAAGTAAATATTATAGGTTTGAATCACGAGAGTTCTATATTGGTCGAGAAGCGCGCGGTTTATAATAAACCAGACGCAAAAGCGGCCAATCATTGATAGAGGAGGGCAGGATGCTGAATAAAGCTCCTGTCCTGTTTTTTTCGCCAAAGAACTCCATCTTTAAGAGAAGAGAATCTTTGTTATAATTGGGATAGGAAATCTTTTTTCTGGAGGACATAGAATGTTTGATAAAATATTATTAGCTTCAGACGGCTCTGAACATGCTATCAGGGCTGTGGAAAAGGCATTGTTTTTGACCCAAAATAATTCAAACGCTTTCATCGAAGTGGTATATGTAGTGGACAGGGACAAATCAAAGGCAGACGTTTTGCAAAATTGGAATGCCGCCGATATTGATTTGAAGCGGAAGGAAAAACTCGCATTCACAGAGCAAAAGTTAAAACATGCCGGAGTTCGTTATCAGATCAACATTCTGCACGGGGATCCCGGGCCAAGCATCGTAAAACATGCCAATGAGAAAGCGTTTGATGTTTGCGTGATTGGCAGCCGCGGATTGAATTCCTTGCAGGAAATGGTATTGGGAAGTGTCAGTCACAAAGTGGCAAAACGGGCAAATTGTCCTGTGATGATTGTGAAGTAGTTGAACAAAAAAGATAAGAGCGGGGATATCCGTCCTTATCTTTTTTCTATGACTTTTTTTACTTTTTTCTTGCGGAAGACGATAAATTTCATCAAGAGAAAACTGGTGGAAAATGAAAGGAACATTGCGGCCCCTTTGGCGACATTGTGTACAAAAAAGCTTGGCAACGACAGAGCGGAAAACTGGAATAGCAGTTTGCTCAGGCCGATAAAAACCACATTGTTGATGACCCAGGCAACAATAGCCTGTAATGAGAATAAACCCAATTCCTTTGTGTTTATCCGGGCATGATGACTGAATGTATATTTTACATTCCATATATAGGAGTTCATTATCGCTAGAAAGTAAGCGATGGTGTTGAAGATAAACAGCATTCGTGTTTCTTCTGTCGGCCATATCCATAACAATAGATTTAATACGCCGATATCGATGGCGGCGTTGGCCAGACCGATAAAACTGAACTGAATTATCTGTGCTTTTACTTTTTTGGCCATATGATCCTTCTCTTTCTGGAGATTAGGTAATAAGTTTATCATGTTTCCAACTATACGTAAAAATACACCGCCTCCGGTTTCTTCCTTTTTCCATAACCGCTAGGAGCAACGATCGAAACAGGTTTTGGTTTTTGGATGAAAGGATACACACTTTATATAAATGGATAACACTTCTAAAGGAGTGAGTCTTGATGAAATTCGATAAACAGCTGAAGCAATTGGAAAATATCCAGTTACAACGTCCCAACAGAGTGCTCTCCATGTATCTGAATACGGACCCTTCTGATCCCGAGCAACAAGGCGGAGAATGGAAAATTCACTTAAAAAACGGGCTAAACCATTTTGAAAGTTATCTGAAGGAAAGTGGAGACAATCAAGAATTGAAAAATTTTCAAGCGGTCCGTGAAAAAGTGGAACGCTTTGTACAAGGGAATGAACAGGCATTTAAAAAAGGCATCGTTTTATTTGCTTCTGCAGACGAACAGGTATGGTTTGCCGAGCGGCTTCAAATGCGCTTGCAAACGGAGTTTCATTGGGAAGATGCCCCTGTTACAGACCAACTGAAAGAATTGAGGAACAAGTTTCCGAAATCGGGTATCATACTAGTGCAACAGAACCAAGTAAAAGTGATTGAAGCAGAATTGGGTGCCATCCTGGAAACGAAGCATTATGAACTGGATCTGGATACAGAGGACTGGCGTGAATATACTGCTGAACAAAAACGACCGATGTCCATGGGAAAAGGCGGTAAGGACCCAAGCCGCGACAGCTTTGATGCGAGAGTGAGCGCAAACCAGCAGCGCTGGTATAAAGGACTGGCACCGAAGCTGGATAAACTCGCCAAAGACAATCAATGGGACCGCATCTATCTTGTAGGGGAAAAAGAAGAGGCAAAAGATATGGAATCATATATGAACAAGGAAGTTTATCAGGTAGAAGGAAAGAATATGCTTGATCATGAAGAAATGAAAGTGATTGAAAAAGTCGTGGCATAATGGTCATGCATCTATTTTAGTGACTGAAATCCTAATAAAAAACATCGCCTTTTCTATAGGGAATCTGACCTCGTGAAAAGGCGGTGTTTTCTTTGATTCTTTTGTCTCTATACGAGATGTGGCGGGGTTCCCTGTCGTGATGCGGATTCGGGTCATTGCAGACCGATTTCACTTCATGCGATTTTGGGGTTTTGTGGAAAAAGCCATTCCGACTTTAAGAAGAAGGGCGGCCCTAGGTTGAAAAGCAAATCCATCCCCGTTTAAAAGAAACGCATGCCTTAAAGAACAGATTGGATGAATGGTTGTTTAAGACAAGTGAGGAAAGACAGGCGGAAAAGGACTGAAGGAATGTCCGGATGGATGCGTCGTCCGCGGAAAGAGAGTATATTTCCCCGGCAGCTTTAGATGAAAGGAGTCGTGCCAGAGAAAATCAAGGGTCTTAACCATACATACGAGAAAAAGGAGTTTATAATGAAAAAAAGCTGGGCATGTGAAAGGTATTGGAAGAATAAAATTGATTGTAGAAGTTGGCCGTGATCAGTTAACTTTGTAAGTAGTGCCTTTGTTTCACCTATATAGGCATTAAATCATGCTTGATCCACTGACCATAGTACTTTTGTAAGAAATTGTACGTAATCGGTTTCACGGCTGGATAAACTGGGAATCGGGCAACAAAACAACATAAAGATAGTTGGCTCAGTTTGCGGTGAAAAAGGGACCTGGCCCTGTTCCAGGCTAATTTATCTGGTAAAAGGAGACGATAAAGGTGAAACAAGTGGTAAAGATTTATACGAAAGCAGCTTGTCAAGAAAGCCAGTCGCTGAAAGAGTTTTTGTCGAAGGACCAGGTACCGTACGTTGAAGTCGACATTACTGAATCCGAAGAAAAACAAAGACAGCTGCAGTCAACAGCCGGTACAAACCTAGTGCCGACTATCGTAATTGAGCAAGAAGGCATCATCGGAAAAAAGAAGAATATCATTTATACCGGTTTCACCAACAACAAAGATGAAATCGACCGTACTATAAAACACTGAATCGACAGTTATTTCGTACTCACACGATAATGGAAAAAATGAAAAATAGCCATGGATGAAAGTCGGCGTCCTTTGCTTTTATAAGAAAAAGGGCTGTCCTAGAAAAATTGGACAGCCCTTTTTATATCTTGGTGAGATTTACGTTTACTTTAGAAGACCCTGTCAATCCTGTTTGCTGGATCAAATCGTCAGGAAGCCTGGCAAGACGGACAACGCCCATAAATTTCAAACTTGTGGTCCTCAACTTGGAAACCGCCCAATTCCCCTTTGACATTATCCATCGGACACGTTTCGATTTCTTTGGTAATCCCGCATTGCTTGCAGATGAAATGATGATGATGGTGACCGACGCAGCTGATTCTGAAGAGTTTTTCCCCTTCCAGCTCGGTTGATTCCAAAATCGCCAGTTCGTCGAACAAATGAAGATTCCGGTAAATCGTATCAAAACTGATGCCCGGGTACGATGGCTCCATGAAATTCAACAAATCCTTCGCACTGCGGTAACCGTCTTCCTGGTCGAAATAAGACAAAATATCCTTTCTTTTCTGGGTGTACTTATATCCCTTCTGTTTCAAGATACCCAATGCTTCTTCCATGTTCATTGCTGCGTCCTCCTTGTAAAGAAATTCATCCGGAGACGTTTTACGGTCAATGCCGCCAACAAAATGATAATAGAGGTCATCACGATTGTTCCTCCGGGAGGTATTTCAAAATAGTAACCGGAAACCAATCCGGCAATCACAGAGATTTCTCCAAAAACAACAGACAGTATAATGGATTGCTTGAATCCTTTCGCGAGCCGGATGCTTGCTGCTACCGGCAAGGTCATCAGTGCAGACACAAGCAGCACACCGACAATCCTGATAGAAGCTGCAATCACAAGTGCCGTCAATAAAATGAATAAGAAATGAATCCGTTTAGCATGAATACCTGAAACGACTGCATGTTCTTCGTCAAATGATAACATAAACAGCTCCTTAAAAAATAAGAACAAGACTGCAAGTACAATCACAGAAATAACGATAATGGTCCACAAATCAGAACGGCTGACCGCAGACACCGATCCGAACAAGTAATTGAATAAATCGGTGTTGAAACCATCGGCAAGCGAGATGAACACAACGCTCAAACCGACTCCGCCAGACAAAATGATGGGGATGGCAAGTTCCTGATAGGCTTTATATACACTTCGCAGCTGTTCGATGAATATGGAGGCAATCACCGAAAAACCCATCCCGCTGTAGAAAGGGGTAATAAAGCCGGCGGCAAATTTCTTTTCGATCAGTAAACCGAACGCAATCCCGGCCAGTGTCACATGGGAGAGGGCGTCGGCGATCAGGGAAAGCCGTCTGACTACGATGAACGAACCGAGTAGTGGAGCGATCAAACCGATCAACAAACCGGTATATAAAGTATTTTGTAAAAATTCGTATTGAAAAAAATTAGCTAACATGTTGACTACGCTCCTTAATGCTCATGGGACACCAAATTTAAGGCATGGCCGTAATAATTGGACAGTTCGGCGTCGGATAAAGAAGAAAACTGATCCGCGTTTCCGTGGAAATGCATCGTTTTATTCAAGCATACTATATTTGTCGCATGGTGTGTCATGGTTCCTATATCGTGGGTGACCAGCAGCAGGGTGATGTTTTTTTCCTGATTGAGTCTGTGCAGCAATCCGTAAAACTTTTGGACATGCTCCGTATCTACCCCGACAGTCGGCTCATCAAGAATCAACAGTTCCGGGTCGCTTACAAGTGCCCTGGCGATAAATACACGCTGTTGCTGACCTCCGGATAAATCACCAATATTCTCATGAAGGTAAGCGCCCATGCCTACTTGATCGACTGCTTGCTTTATTTTTTCCCGGTGACTTCGGGAGAAAAAGCGAAGATAACCGACCTTGGCAGTCAAGCCCATTGATACGACCTCTTCCACTGTGGCTGGAAACCCTCGGTTAAAGGTGTTTGCTTTTTGAGATACAAAACCAATCTTATTCCAGCTTTTGAATTTGTTGATCGGAGTGCCCAGTAACTCGATTGATCCATGTTGAGGTTTTAATAAACCGAGAATCAGCTTGATGAGGGTGGTTTTCCCCCCGCCGTTAGGGCCGACAAGCCCCATGAATGCTCCTTGGGGAATCTCGAAATTGATATGTTGCAAAGCTGGTTTGTGATCATAATAGAAATCGACATTTTGCATGGAGATCACTGTGTTCTTCATTCATCCATCCTCCTTTGTTGTTCGGTCTGTAGCTCTCTGGAGCACTTGAAGGTTTTGTTTCATCAGGGATAGATAATCTTCCCCATGATTGATATCTTCTTCGGTCAGGACGGCTAAATTATGAATTTGCAGGGCTTTGCCGTCTATTTCCCTTTGAATTTCTTTTGATACTTTGTCCTGGACATTTTGTTCGAAAATGACATAATCCATTCCGAGATTCTTTGCCTGTTCTATAATGTTGATCAAATCCTGCTGAGATGGTTCACTGCTGTTGGATATGCCATTAACGGCAATCTGTCTGATTCCATAACGATCTTCCCAATAACCATATGCGGCATGGGAAACCAAAATTTCCTTATGCTTGCTCTTACTTAACGTATTAAGGAATTGGTTATCCAATTTCGTTAAATCTTCTTGTAATGACGAAAGATTTTGCTGTAAAACAGCTTCATGGTTCGGGTATATGTCCGTTAATCGCTTTTCGATAATACCAGCCATTTCCTGCATTCGCAGAGGATCAAGCCAAATATGGGGATCGTGGCTTCCATGGTCGTGGCTATGATGTTCCGATTCAGCATGATTGCTGTCATGATCCGCAGTACTTTCGCTTGCAGTATGAAACAACTCTTCATATCCTGCCAGGCCGATCAGCCGAACCTCTTCTTGTTGCAAAGCTTCAGCTGTCGTGGAGGCGAATGATTCCAATTCTTCGCCGAGATATACGAAAGCATCGCCCTCGGCAATATCGGTCATTGTTTTGGCAGTAGGTTCGTAAGAATGGGCATCCGCACCAGGAGGGTATATGGTTGTTACTTCTACAAAGTCACCGGCCAATCTTTCAATAATGTATTGAATAGGATAGACCGTCGTATAAATGGTGTGCTCCGCTTTCTCCCCATAATTATCAGGGGAGGGGCTGCATCCAGCTTGCAGCAAGATGCCGCTGAATAAAAGGATCAATACTACCTTCCACTTCATCATTGTCCTCGTTTCTTCAAGTTTCTATTTATGTGGTAAACAAGATTTCTTACTATACTTATTGTCTTTCCTGACTTAAAAATGAATACTCTTCATTCTATCGTAATGATTATGGTTTGTAAATAATAACGATTCCGTTTTACTTGGGGAGGAGTCCGGGAGAGGCAAGGGACATCATAAGAAATACCCTATAAATAGTGCGGGGTAAAGAAAAACTCGCCAAATTGGCGAGCCATCAGATGAAGACAGAAGGACGGCGTTAAGTAATGCTTTTGCAGTCCATAAATGTCAGTGAACGAGGGATTTAGACTTGGATCACTGAATCTGTCGCTATGATATCGATAAATACTCTCTTGTTTTTCTGGAAGAGTTCCTGAAGAACCTGTGTGTTATATTCATTGAAAGAGGAGAGCGCTAATCGAGGGTATTGGTTCATAAAGCTGTCGGGATCGTCATTCGGAAAGTTAAGGAGTAGGATATGATCGGCCGGCTGTTTATCTGAAAAAAAGTACTGATTCAGATTGGCAGCAGATTCTGTCACCAGTTTGGCTTGCACAGCCTCCAAACGTAAAAATCCAGATAGCAGCCTGGCGTACAAGTAGGCAGTTTCTTTTGCTGGGTAAAGGATTAAAGCACTTGACCTGCAAGTTGTATAACGCTCCGTCTCTTGTTCAATTTGGATCAATAACTCTGTTACTATTTGCGTGCTTTTATGGTAAGCAACTGATGACAACTCATCAATAGCTGCCATTTGATTGAGTTTGGCCACGGCTGGAAACAATATTTTTTCGAAGATATGATGGTAATGAAGACCATCAGAAAGAGTCTGATACAAGGCTTTGACTTCGTTTTGGTCACCGGATGAAAGGTTGTCCAAAAATTCACGGAACAATTGCTCGTCCGATTTAGGCTGGAAAGCCAGAATTTTTTGAACTGTGAGCGAAAAGTTGGTCGGAAGTGAAAAATCACCACCTCCCTTTAACAAGCGTACCTGTGGAACGGTAGGATAGTATTTACTGACGCTTGAAATTTTTGCCTGCTCGTTATTGGATAGGAGTACCGTTGCATCATACGGATAAATCATAAGTGCATCGATAAAATGATAAAGTATATGCCAATCAAACTGCTTTTGATCCTTTAACAATATCTTAATCGCTTCATATGCCGGCACTTCTTCTTTGTAGGCGCGCTTCAATGTGAGTGCAGAGAAGACATCCACAATGGATAAGATTCGCAATTCTAATGGCAGCTGACCGCCACTTAGACCATCCGGATAACCGGAACCATCCAAACGTTCGTGATGGGAGCGGGCGAAAGCACCCAACTGTTCATACCCTAGGGATTGAAGCAGCCTTTCTCCGTCTGTCGTATGCTTCTGGATTTGCTTGAATTCCGCACCGGTCAGTTTAGCTTGTTTATGTAGTATTTCTCGTGGTGTTTCAATTTTTCCGATATCATGAAAAAGAAAACCAGCTGCGCAGGTCTCCAGGTCAGTGACAGTTAGTTTTTCTGCCATGAGGCTCCCTAGGACAAAAACATCGAAGGAATGGATATATGCATAAGAATCCCATTTATATAGAGCAGAAAGTGTGTCGGTTATACCGTAATTTTTATGAATGTTAATAAATAGTTGTTTTAGAAACAGCACTGTTTCTTTTCTGTTCAACAATTTACCATAGCGATATTCATAGCCTATTTTTTCGAGAATGTGAAAAAAATGTTTTCCCAGTTCTTCTTCTGAGTATTGCCCTCGGTTGGTTTCTAGCGGCTGGGTTGCAGTGATTCCCATAGTATTTGGTTGGTTTTCGTTAGCCGCTGTCGAAGTATTCGGTTCAATAACCTTCAATTCTTTTATTCCTCGTTTTTTTAAACGGTTGATAAGTCTTGGGGTCATTTTCGTCCCTTTTTTGATGATCAACGTATCACCGGCATAAATATCTTCTGCCAAACGTTCTTCCGGCAGCACTTGAGAAATGGACTTAGCTTTCATATAAATACCTCCCATTTGTTTTACTCGAAAGGAAAATCGAATAACTCCTTGACGGGAATATCGAGTGCCTCGGCTAGCCTGCGGATATTCAGTAAGGATATATTCCGCTTGCCGGTTTCAATTTCTGTGTAATATGATCTCGAAAATCCAGCCAACTCAGCTAATTCTTCTTGCGTCATCCGTTGATGAAGCCGATAACGCCGCAGCCGACTTCCGAATGTTTTCAGGAAACAGACGTCCTTTGACTGGTAGGCCACCGTAATCACATTATTCCCTCCCCCCGGTATATGGTTTGCTAACTGCCTCCTATGGAGCCCTGAAAGTATTTTACGTTCGTGGAGAAACGATTGCTTAACAGTAGTTGTCATTAGCAAACAGTTGCAGAAAAACGGTAAGAACTAGTTCAATTCATTGTAGATTCACTTATTGGCAACAATATGAAGTCGATGATTCCAAAGACTAGGGAAGCCAGTTACCTCATTAGATTAACAACTTAGTAAGTGTAAGGAATCAAAAGAACCATTCTGTTATAAGCCGGTTTCTTGGACTGCAGAGTATTAAGTCGAATCGCATGCAAGCACTCGCGTTGCATAGAAGGAGAACGCTTTCTGAAGGACGCAATTCGACATTATAATTCTAAAGTCCTACATCCATCTCTATCATATGACAATAGCCGACGGAGGCTCCACCTGATATAAGTGACATACAGAGAGACATGTTTAAGGAGAGGGACAATTCAGGAGGCACATAGAGGCACAGAGGCTCGACGAGAATCAAGCCAACAGAGCGTGCTGCATTTCCGAAAAAAACAGCCGAAGCTCAGAAGCATCGGCTGTTTATCGCATTTGGAGTAATGGCAACAGTAGGCTGTAAAGCGGACTTCCAGTCACTGTGGTGGCAACTGATTCAAATATCCGCTGTATTGCTGATAGGCTTGTTGAATCTTCTGCTGATCGGCTTTTTCAAGAGAATACCAGCCGTTCTTGAACATCAAGTTGTAAAGGGTTCGCTGGCAATCCTGGGTTTCTTTGCATATAGCTGCCAAGTCCTGATACAGCCCTTGATTGCTCGCCTCGTTCAAAGCAATACTGTATGCGCCGGTCAAATATTTCTCTGAAGCCAATACATCATTGACAAAATCTCTTTCACTCATTTGCGGTGTCTTCGGTACTTGTGTTTCCGGATTTTGCACTTTCTGTTGCTGATTCATGCTAATCCCCTTTCTAAATGACATTCCCGGGCTGGGTGTTCAAATGGCTGAGAATCTGCTGATAGTGGCGCTGATGCATCTTGGCGGTTGTATCAAGCGCCTGCTTTATTTCCGGTAATTGGCACTGTTCAGCATAAAAGTTGGCTTTTTTGCTGGCATTCAAATTCCAGGACAGCATATCGGTGATGTAAAGTAAATCTTTTTCGCTAATCATATTCGGCGGCTGCTGCATAGGTTGTTGGTTCAAGCGAATTCCTCCTTAAAAAAAGACTGTCGGTTCCCGTTTTATTATTGCCGGGTAGGTGCGTGGTTATTCTGCTTGCAACATCGTGATGAATTTTGTATGCAAAAAGTACCTCTTTCCCCGTAAAAATGATAGAATAGTACAAGAAAGCATACTAGTTTGAAAGTTTTCACATCGGCTGCGGCGGATATAGATAAGCAACCGTTTTGCTGAGTTTGCGTTTAATTAAGAAAGCGGTTCCGCTGTACTGGATGATTACTGGGGGGGCTTATAATGGAACAAATCCTGCGTAACTTCTTTTTATTTTTATCCAAAAACAAGTTTTTCACCAAGTTGGCTAAAAGGTATGGTCTACGCTTCGGGGCCGGCCGTTTTGTAGCTGGGGAATCGGTGGATAACGCCGCAAAGGTCATTGAGCAATTGAATCAAAAAGGGATGGTTGTTACTGTTGATCATCTTGGAGAGTTTATCGACAGCGAACAAGAAGCACGCCAGGCGGCTGATGAATGTGTGGAAATGATTGAAAAAATTGCCGAACAGAAGCTGGACTCTCAGCTATCTTTAAAAATGACTTCCATGGGACTGGATATATCGGAAGCATTGGTGATGGAAAACATGCGGAAAATTCTCGCTGCAGGAAAAAAACACGGTGTTTTTGTGACGATTGATATGGAAGACTACGAGCGCTGCCAAAAGACGATCGATATATTTAAAGAGTTAAAGGAAGAGTACGATAATATCGGTACCGTCATTCAAGCATATTTATACCGTACTGTAGGAGACATAGAGGAACTGAATGCTTATCATCCGAATCTCCGGCTGGTCAAAGGCGCGTACAAAGAGTCACCGAAGGTTGCTTTTCCGGATAAACAGGACGTGGATGAGAATTATAAGAAAATCATCAAAATGCATTTGTTGAATGGGAATTACACTGCCATTGCTACTCATGACGATGAAATGATCGCATACACAAAGCATTTGGAGAAAGAACATGACATTCCCAGGGATCAATTTGAATTTCAAATGCTTTACGGAATCCGAATCGATAGGCAGGAGGAACTGACTGCCGAAGGATATAAAATGAGAGTTTACGTTCCTTATGGTACAGACTGGTATGGATATTTTATGCGGCGCCTGGCCGAACGGCCGGCAAATGTGGCATTCGTTCTTAAAGGAGTCTTCGGTAAATAGACCACGAGCGACTGGGACAACCGAATGATTTCAGCGTTCTACTCTTTTATTATGAAAGTGCGATTTTCCACGATGGCAAGGTACTTCGCTTTCTGCGGCCACGGCTGCAGCTAACCGGCGGCTTGCCAAGTCGGTTTTCAGCTTGCGCTCATCCCGCCGGAGATGCCTTTTCTTCTGGCGGGATTTCCGCTTTGCCTAATCCCGCACCTATTACCCAATAGAAGAATATGGTTCATCCTGTCTTTATCATATGGAAATCAGTTCACGAAAATGCAGCGATACGAAGCACGCATCAAATGACAGGATAAAAAGAAGTCAATCCAAGGAATAGACAAATAAAAGTATCGGGCGGACTCGCTCGGTGTATAGAGTTCGTTTTTTGCTTTGGTGGGTATGCTTTTGTCCGGGCCACTATAAAATCTGCATGGAACCGGGAAAAAATGATTGCGAAATATCTGAAAATACCTTATAGTTGAATTAGATGCAGATAGGGAACTATCTACTTTTTTTACACGCATAGTGAATGAGTATTCATTCAAAATGATAGGGGGATAAAGGAATGACTCGAAAAATCAGACGTGCAGCCGTTTTGGGATCAGGAGTGATGGGATCCGGAATAGCGGCACACTTGGCAAACGTCGGCATTGAAACTTGGATGCTCGATATCGTACCCAAGGAATTGACGGATGAGGAGCAGGGCAAGGGACTTTCCTTAGAAGACAAAGTGATACGCAATAAGTTTGCGGATACAAGCAAAAAAGCGTTGTTAAAACAAAAACCTTCACCGCTTACCAGCAAAGGCAGTCTTGATTTGATCCATACAGGAAATATGTCGGATGACCTTGATGTGCTTGGAAAAGTCGACTGGATCATCGAGGTGGTCGTGGAAAATCTTCAAGTGAAAAAGCAGGTTTTCCAGAATGTAGACAAGTACCGGAAAACGGGAGCCGTTGTCAGTTCCAATACGTCGGGCATTTCCATAGAAAAAATGGCTGAAGACTGTTCGGATGATTTTAAACAACATTTTCTCGGGACGCACTTTTTCAATCCTCCACGCTATCTGAAACTGCTCGAAGTCATTCCGACCAAATGGACGGATGAGCAGGTTTTACGTGAAATGAAGCAAATTGGGGAAGACATCCTCGGTAAAGGAGTAGTCGAGGCGAAAGACACACCAAACTTCATCGCCAACCGCATCGGGACTTATGGGCTTCTTGTAACAGTGAGAGAGATGAAGAAACAGGGATTGAGCATCGGTGAAGTGGATTCGATCACCGGGCCCATGATCGGGAGACCGAAAAGCGCCACCTTCCGTACGCTGGATGTTGTAGGACTCGACACCTTTATCCATGTTGCTAAAAATGTCTATGACCAGGTGGAAGGAGACGAAAAACAGGTTTTCGAAATCCCGGAATTCCTGCAAACCATGAATGCGAAAGGCTGGCTGGGCCAAAAAAGCGGTCAGGGATTCTACTTGAAGAAAAAACAAGGCGGCAGCAGTACAATCTATGAATTGAACCCGGGAACTTTGGAATATCAGGAGCGTAAGAAGTTGAAAACCAAGGCGACAGAACAAGCCAAACAAGAAAAAGGTCCCGGCAGAAAAATGAAAGCGCTTGTATATTCGGAAGGTGATCCGGCAGGTGATTTAATTTGGTCCATTACGAAACCAGTATTGCTGTATGCTGCGCGACTCACTGGAGAAATCGCAGACGACATCCTTTCGATTGATGAAGCAATGAAGTGGGGATTCGGCTGGAGACTAGGACCATTTGAAATGTGGGATGCAATCGGTGTCGGAAAAGCAGTAGAACGCATGAAAGCTGATGGCGAAACTGTCCCGGGATGGATAGAACGGATGCTTGCCAATGGGGCGGAATCTTTCTATAAAACAGATGGAGGAAATCTGCTTTATTATCGGGATGGCGAATATCGACAAAAGCAGGTAAACCAGAAAGAGATTCATATTAAGGGCTTGAAGGAAAGAAAGGGAGTCATCAAGAAAAACACGGGAGCAAGCTTAATTGACTTGGGTGACGGGGTGGCCGGTTTAGAGTTTCACTCAAAGAGCAACGCCATCGGTCTTGACATCATCCAGATGATCAACTACTCCGTAGAAGAAGTTGAAAAGAACTTCCAGGGTCTGGTCATCGGCAACCAGGGGAAAAACTTCTGCGTGGGAGCCAATCTGGCGATGATGCTCATGGAAGCACAGGATCATAATTTCTTTGAAATAGAAATGGTCGTGAAACATTTTCAAAATGCCATGATGAAAGTCAAATATGCAGAAAAACCAGTTGTGGCTGCGCCGTTTGGAATGACACTCGGCGGAGGTGCAGAGGTTTGCCTGCCGGCCAGTTCGATTCAGGCAGCGCAAGAAACGTATATTGGGCTGGTGGAAGCCGGGGTTGGCCTGATTCCTGGAGGCGGCGGCAATAAAGAACTATACATCAAGCAAGTAAGAGATTTGCCACAGGGGATCGAGTTTGATTTGCAGAAAGCTGCCAATAAAGTTTTTGAGACAATTGCTACTGCCAAGGTTTCAACGTCGGCAGCTGAAGGGCATGAGAACGGTTTTCTGAACAAACGTGATGCAATCAGTGTCAATACTGACCATTTACTTCATGACGCCAAGCAAAAAGTGCTTGCATTGAGCAAGGCAGGGTACGAGCCGCCAAAACGGGAGAAAATTCCTGTCGTGGGTGAGGCCGGATATTCCGCCATGTTATTGGGGGCCAAGTCACTGGCGTTTGGGGGGTATGCATCGGAGCATGATGTGAAAATTGCAGATAAACTGGCATTTGTGCTCGCGGGTGGACGCCTGCAGTCGGGAACGCTTGTCGATGAACAATACTTACTGGATTTGGAACGGGAAGCGTTTCTAAGCCTGATCGGTGAGAGAAAAACACAGGAAAGGATGCAGCACATGCTGCTCAAGGGAAAACCATTGCGTAACTAATGCCATATTTATTTAGAAGAGGGGGAAGTGCTGTGAAGGAAGCAGTGATTGTTTCTGGCTCGAGAACACCGGTCGGAAAGGCTAAAAAAGGTGCTTTAGCCAATGTCCGTCCCGATGATCTTGCAGCTTTGACTATCAAAGAAACGTTGAAGAGGGCTGACGGATATCAAGGCAATATCGATGATGTGATTATCGGCTGTGCAATGCCGGAAGCTGAACAGGGCATGAATATGGCCCGTAACATCGCCGGACTGGCAGGATTGCCATTGGATGTCCCCGGCATAACAGTCAATCGCTATTGTTCGTCCGGCCTGCAAAGCATCGCTTATGCAGCAGAACGAATCATGCTGGGACATAGCGATGCTATCATCGCTGGCGGGGCCGAATCAATGAGTTTGATACCAATGGGCGGCCATGTCATCAAACCTAATTTGGAGCTGGTGAAAAATGCACCAGGCTATTATATGGCAATGGGTCATACTGCTGAAGAAGTGGCCCGAAGGTTCGATATATCCCGTGAGGATCAGGATGCATTTGCGGCCAACAGCCATCGAAAAGCAGCCAATGCTCTGAAAGAGGGTAAGTTTGATGACGAAGTAGTTCCGGTAGAAGTTACCGCAAGGCAAATCGGTCAGGATAACAAAGTTGAAGAAAAAACATTCCTGTTCAGTAAAGACGAAGGGGTCCGCGCCGCTACGACAGAAGCAGTGCTGGCCAAATTGAAGCCAGCATTTGCGCTGAAAGGAACTGTAACAGCCGGCAATTCTTCACAAATGAGCGATGGCGCTGCTTCCGTGTTGGTGATGGACAGGGAAAAAGCGGAAGCAGAGGGACTGAAGCCGCTGGTTAAATTCCGTTCGTTCGCATTAGCGGGAGTGGAACCGGAAATCATGGGAGTCGGTCCGATAAAGGCCATCCCGAAAGCCTTGAAGTTAGCTGGTTTGGATCTCTCTGATATTGGATTGTTTGAATTAAACGAAGCGTTTGCTTCCCAGTCGTTGCGTGTCATTCGGGCTCTGGAACTGGATGAGGATAAAGTCAATGTGAACGGAGGCGCTATCGCACTCGGGCATCCACTTGGCTGCACTGGTACAAAGTTGACGCTCAGCCTCATTCATGAAATGAAACGCCGGAATGAACAGTTCGGTGTCGTCACCATGTGTATTGGAGGAGGAATGGGAGCTGCAGGTGTATTCGAACTAGTTTAGTATTTTCTACTATTAAGAAAAAGGGGCGAAAAACATGAGTGAAACCAAAGAAAAAATGTTTAAAGGCGGCGCATTCATCATAGAAGATTTAGAGCCGGAAGATATTATTACTCCGGAAGACTTCACGGATGAGCATCATATGATTGCCAAGACAACTGAAGACTTTGTTGCAGGGGAAGTCGTTCCGAAAATCGATAAGCTGGAAAACCATGAATTTGAACATTCTGTGCAACTTTTGAAACAGGCTGGAGAACTTGGGCTTCTGGGAGTCGATGTTCCAGAAGAGTATGGCGGATTGGGATTGGACAAAATCAGTTCTTCCCTGATTACTGAAAAGTTCTCGAAAGCCGGCGGATTCTCGGTAACACACGGAGCACACGTCGGAATTGGGTCCCTTCCAATCGTCTTTTTCGGAAATGAAGCGCAAAAACAAAAGTATCTGCCACTTTTGGCAACAGGTGAAAAACTCGCCGCATATGCATTGACGGAGCCAGGTTCCGGTTCGGACGCCCTAGGAGCCAAAACAACAGCAAAACTAAATGAAGCTGGCACCCATTATTTGCTGAATGGAGAAAAACAATGGATCACCAACTCGGCTTTTGCTGACATTTTCATTGTGTATGCCAAAGTTGATGGAGAGAAATTTACAGCCTTTATTGTGGAAAGAGAATTTCCGGGTGTTTCGACAGGCGCTGAAGAGAAGAAAATGGGAATCAAAAGCTCCTCCACGAGGACGGTCATTCTCGAAGATGCCGAGGTTCCGGTAGAAAACGTACTCGGTGAAATCGGCCGGGGTCATGTAATCGCGTTTAACATTTTGAATGTCGGGCGTTATAAATTGGCCATTGGCGGTGTTGGCGGTTCAAAAATCGGTATCGAGTTGTCTGCCAAGTATGCCAATGAACGCAAACAATTCAATACCCCAATTTCCCGCTTTTCTTTGATACAGGAAAAACTGGCTACCATGGCCGCTAAAACATATGCCAACGAGAGTGCGGTGTATCGTACAGTCGGTTTGTTCGAACAGCGGATGAGCAATCTGAGCAACGAGGAACTCAATGATGGCAAGGCCGTTGCAGCGGCTATTGCGGAGTACCAGGTGGAATGCTCATTGAATAAAGTCTCTGCGACAGAACTGATGGACTTTGTAGCGGATGAAGCGGTCCAAATCCATGGCGGTTATGGCTTCATGCAGGAATACGAAGTGGAGCGGATGTACCGGGACTCTCGTATCCAGCGAATTTTCGAGGGGACAAATGAAATCAATAGGCTGCTAGTTCCTGGTTCTCTTCTGAAAAAAGCAATGAAAGGTGAACTGCCATTGCTGCAAAAGGCCCAGGCGCTGCAGGAAGAATTGATGATGCTGATGCCGGAAGAAGTGGGTTCGGAGCCACTGGAACAGGAAAAATATCTGTTGAAAAACGCGAAAAAAATCGGCTTGCTGGCCGCTGGGCTAGCAGCACAGAAATATGGGAATAAACTGGAACAAGAGCAGGAAATCCTTGCTAATATAGCTGACATAGTCAATGAGGTTTATAACATGGAAGCGGCCGTCTTGCGTACAGAAAAAGCAATCAACAAATCTGGATTGGAAGCGAGCTCGCTTAAGCTTCTTTATACCCAGGTATATGTACAGGAAGCGTTCAATCGAGTAGAAGCTAATGCTAAGGAAACATTGATTGCAAGCGAAGAGGGGGACACATTGAGAATGATGCTGTCCGCGATGCGTAAGCTGACAAGACATGATCCGACCAATGTCATTGCCAAGAAGCGGGAAATCGCCAAGCGGATAATTGAAGAAGAAAAATATGTCGTCTGATCATTAATCTTATTTAAAGGGCCGCCTCAGTCAAATTGACTGAAGCGGCCTTTTTACATGGGACCCGCATTGCGTATCGATTCGTAAAGCAAAGGTACAGCTAACAGAAGGTTGTTTAAAAGAAAGTTTCGTCATAAAAATTATAGACTGCGCAGTAACTGTAATGGGAAGTTCCATTGCTTATTCAAAAAGCGAATTACCCACCGCTTCGGTAGCATACTTCGCTTTCCGCGGGCACGGCTTCAGCTAACTTGGTAAAGAAAAGCCCTTTACCAAGTGGATCTTCAGCTCGCGCTGTTCCCGCTGGAGTCTGCGTATGCTACCTACGCTAAGAAGCATGCTGCTTGTCGTAAGTATAGAGAATTTTTTTTTTGAGACCCAACAAGCCATCTTAAAAACGGTTGTCAGAAAACATGTACTTCTTTTCATAAAAAGAAAGATGGAATTCTGTATTTGCTCCTTCTCTTGAACTTCTTCCTTGTTTTCCCAGCTATGTCCTTTGATGATACGGTGCATGGAGTATTATGAATAAAAAAATTCGAGTACACGCGTTTCTAAACAGAAAGCTGTTTCTAGCGAAGAAAATACCCGGAGACTCCAGCGGGAGGAAAGGCCTCGGGGAGATCCCGCAGAGCGTCAGCTCGAGGAAGCTCACCAGCCGCCCGCGGAAAGCGCAGGGTATTTTCGCAGCGTCGAACTCCCACTCAACGAATGGAAGAAGTCAGGAAGACAACTTCAAACTATGTCGCAGTTTCTATCTGCAACGACGGTTATTCAGTAACGAAGCGAAACAAATTAAGTAAATTTTCTCATGGAATTTATCAGCTTGCTTTTCTCTCCAGTGCAGACTGCTGACATATATGCTTGTTGGCAGTTTTGCATGAAATATATAAGCAAGTTATGATAATATAGGAAGAAATTAAAGGGGGTGCTGCCATGTCACTGAAATTTTACTGGTATCCAAACTGTGGTACTTGCAAAAACGCGAAAAAATGGCTGGACGACAACAAAGTCGATTATCAGGAAATACATATTGTGGAAGAAACGCCGTCCAAAAATGATTTGAAAAGCCTCGTGGAAAAAAGCGGACAGCCTGTGAAGAAATTTTTCAATACAAGTGGAAAAAAGTATCGAGAATTGGGCTTGAAGGATAAATTGAAAGAAGCAGATGAAAATCAGATGCTGGAATGGCTGGCTTCGGACGGAATGTTGATAAAGCGGCCGATTTTAGAATCCGAAGAGAAAGCAACAGTCGGTTTTAAACCGGAAGTCTATGAAGAAAACTGGAAATGACGAATTGAAGCAAACCACTGGAATTTGCCTTGGGGAGCTACTATATTAGATGAAGGATGTTCGCTGTTTGGAGGAAACTTGGAACAGGACAGTTGGACAAGTTAAGACAAATAAAAGCAGATAAGGAAAGTGGAGGTTTTATACGATGAGTTTACCAAAGGAATTACGTTACTCTGAAGAACATGAATGGGTCAAAGTGGAAGGGGAGAAAGTCCGGATCGGAATCACAGACCACGCCCAATCCGAATTGGGAGATATTGTTTTTGTCGAACTTCCGGAAGTCGGAGATACTATTGAAGCGGACGAGCCGTTTGGCAGTGTCGAATCCGTGAAGACGGTATCTGAGTTGTATGCTCCAATCAATGGTAAAGTAGTGGAAGTAAACGAAGATCTCGATGATAGTCCTGAATTTGTCAATGAATCTCCATATGAAAAAGCGTGGATGATCGTCGTGGAAACAGAAGATCTTTCGCAAGTCGATGAACTGATGAGTGCTGACCAATATCAGGAAATGATCGACGAAGAGTAAGCTTCTTCCGTATTCCGCGTCCATCTTTTTTATGTCATTGTCTATGCCATGCATCAAAAAAGAAATAATCAATACAATGATTATAGAGAGCGAACGCAATCCCTTGTTACCGTTAATGTGACAGGGGATTATTGTTAAGCAGGATGGCCGCGTTTTAAACTTATCGATTAAAAAGCAGGTGAACGCTATGAATGATGCTGACAAAGTGATTATTGTGGAGGGGCGGACCGACAAGGTACAGATTCAGAAAGTGATTGATGAAAAAATAGAAATCATTTGCACCAATGGTACTTTGGGAGTCGAAAGGCTGGAAGAGCTGTTGATAGAATATGATCTGGATAATAAGGACGTCTTTATACTGGTGGATGAGGACAATGCAGGACATAAACTGCGAAAGCAATTGTCCTTCGAACTCCCTCATGCCGAACATATCTATGTAGATAAAACCTTCAGGGAAGTGGCGGCTACTCCAGAAGCGGAATTAGCAGCAGCTCTATTGAGCAGAAGCATAGCAGTGAATCCACTTTATCTATAGAGGTGGCGGATAAGTTATATTCAAAAGGAAAAGGGATGGAATTTATGTTGGCAATTTCGGATGAACACGCACTCAAAGACTTTTCAAAAGGGTTTGTGTTTATTCATACGCCTTTCTGCGGCACATGTAAAATGGCGGAGAAAATGCTGTTGGTATTAGAACAAATCGAAGAGGCATCACTTTTCCATGAAATGAATGCCTCTCTTTTTCCGGGCTTCATGCAATCATTTCACATAGAAAGCGTTCCCTGTCTGTTAATAGTGGAAAATGGCCGGGTGCAGGAAAAAATATACGCATTTCATTCGTTAATGCATATTCAGGAGAAGATACAGAAATACAGAAACTAAAAAGGAAGGAATATTTCCCGAGAAATACTCCTTCCTTTTTTGCTTATGTCTTTTGGAAGACTCCATCTGCTTTTCTTTTTTGCAGGAAATACATGCTGGATGGCGAACTACTGTTAACAGGGAGGCGGTAGTCTTGTCAGAACAACTTTTGGCAGAATGGAAACGGCGTTTGGAAGATCGTGAAGATTTGTTGTATTTATATGAACAAAAGCACTTGGACATCAAAGTGGATGTAGGTGAATTCTCGGCTTGGGTTAAATTTCGTTCAGGAATTGTGGAACTCCATGCCGATTCACAATTCCCGTCTGCTGCCCCTTTAAAGGTGAAGGTGAACAATGACATAGCAGAACAACTTTTTAACGGGGAGCGGAAGCTGACAGCTTTCCCTGCAGGGCTTGCCTCCTGGACAGGGAGGTACAGGGACTGCCTGCTTTTTGAAACATTGCTGTACCTGCCTTAAACGAGTTGCCTGCCCAATGCTTGGACAATAGATAAAAAAGGTGCTTTGTCGCCAAACTGAGCCGCTATATCACCCTGCTTGTCAATAATGACAGTACTGGGAACCCCTTGACAGCGGTACATATCGTAAACGTTTGTCCCTTCGTCCGACAATGTCGGCTGTTGCAGAAACTTCTTATGGAATGCTTCTGCTTCATCCACCGAACGTTCTCTCCCAGTCACATTGATGGTCAACATTTTTATATCATTTTTGTTGATTGTTTTATATAACTGCTCTTTTTTGGGTAAGTCCGCTGCGCAGTCCGGGCACCAGGATGTCCAAAAGGTAAGCATGATCACCTTGCCAAGGTCCTTTTTCAGTTGATAGGTCTTTGGGGTACCCAGAATCGGAAGCTCGAAAACCGGGGCTTTCATCCAACCACTCCTTGCTTCTCAGTAAGTTTTTCTTGTTGTATATGCTAACATAACCAAAAATGGAAAACGATTATCGCACTTCAATTAATGAATTAGCTTGACACCTAACTGCGCCAATGCTAAAATCCTATTTAGCGCTTAAGGAACGACCTAATTAAATATTCTAATCTCTTATCAAGAGAGGTGGAGGGACTGGCCCTGTGAAGCCCGGCAACCGTTAACCAGTTTTTACTGGTTAAAATGGTGCCAATTCCTGCGAAGCAATAAGCTTTGGCAGATGAGAGAACATGAAAGTAGTCATACTGCGTCTTTCTGTTCTCTTGTGAACGGAAGGACGCTTTTTTAATACACACAAAAGAAGTATTAGGTAGTTCGGCAAGTATTGCTGAGGAGGAAGAAAGTTGATTTCAATTAAAGGCTTGAAAAAAGTTTATCCAGCCAAGCATCAGGATGTCCTCGCTGTCGATAACCTCAACCTGGAAGTAAGCAAAGGGGAAATTTTCGGGGTGATCGGATACAGTGGTGCTGGTAAAAGTACGTTCATCAGACTGCTTAATCGGCTGGAAGAACCGACTGAAGGACAAATTTATATTGATGGAAAAGAAATATCTGCAATGGGAAAGCAGCAGCTGCGTAAATCACGACAGGAAATAGGGATGATTTTTCAACATTTCAACCTGCTCTGGTCCCGTACCGTTCGTGACAACATTGCTTTTCCGCTGGAAATAGCGGGAATTCCCAAGGGGAAAAGGAGAGCCAGGGTCGAAGAGCTGATAGATTTAGTCGGGCTTAAAGGAAGAGAAGATGCCTATCCTTCGCAATTAAGCGGAGGGCAAAAACAACGGGTCGGCATTGCAAGGGCGTTGGCCAACAACCCAAAAGTGCTGTTGTGTGATGAAGCCACATCGGCGCTAGATCCGGATACGACGGATGCGATATTACGGCTGCTTGTCGATATCAATGAAAAATTGGGGTTGACCATCATTTTGATCACACATGAGATGCATGTCATCCGTAAGATTTGTCATCGGGTCGCTGTGATGGAGTCAGGAAGAGTAGCAGAGCAAGGCGATGTGCTGGATGTTTTCTTGCATCCCAAACAGCCTGTTACCAAGCGGTTCGTTGAACAAGTCATGGGAGACAGGGATCAAGAAGAATCGCTCCATTTATTGGAAAATTATCAAAGCGGGCAAGTTGTACGGCTTCATTTTGTGGGAGAAACAACCAATCAGGCGCTGATAAGCCAGGTGTCAAAGCGATTTGATGTGGCTGTCAATATCCTTCAGGGTAAAGTCACTCAAACACAAAAAGGGGCATATGGAACTTTGTTTGTCCATATGGACGGCTCTGCAGAAGAGATAGCCAGGGCGATTGCCTTTATCAAAACCACCTCGGTAGAAGTGGAGGTGGATCCAAATGCTGAGTGAACTTTTTCCAAACGTGAAAATGGAGGATATTTGGACAGCGATCGGTGAAACATTTTATATGACACTGATATCGGTGGCAGGGACGATTGTTTTAGGGGTCCTGTTGGGACTTTTATTATTTCTCACTGCCAGAGGTGGTTTGTGGCAAAATAAAATATTGAATTTTTTTGCTGCAGCGCTGGTGAATATCTTCCGGGCCATCCCATTTATCATTTTGATTTTATTGTTATTCCCATTCACTGATTTTCTTATAGGCACGATTCGTGGTCCGAAAGCGGCGTTGCCAGCTTTGATCATCGGTTCGGCACCGTTTTATGCAAGGTTGGTGGAAATCGGTCTGAAGGAAGTGGACAAAGGTGTAGTGGAGGCCGCCAAAGCGATGGGTGCAAAAACGCACACGATTATCTTCAAGGTTTTGCTTCCGGAATCGATGCCTGCTTTAGTATCCGGGATTACTGTAACAGCAATAGCATTGATTGGCTATACGGCTGTTGCCGGAGTGATCGGGGCCGGGGGTCTTGGAGATTTCGCCTATTTTTATGGCTTTCAACGTCGCGAATTTGACGTCGTGTTTATCTGCACCGTTTTAATAGTAGTAATTGTATTTATTTTTCAGTTTATCGGTGATTATATCGCCAATAAATTAGATAAAAGATAAGGCACTTTCCATCATACAGTTCCGTTGTCATGTTCCGTATATAGGGTGTAGTGACTTTATATGGAAAACGCAGGCATAAGGAAAGCAATACCGTATGCGAAAAGGGCCAAGTTTAAAACATGAAAAGGGGAAATGAGATCATGAAAAAGTATTTATTTTTGTTACTGACTGCTGCGGTTCTTGCAGTGTTGGCTGCTTGCGGCAGCTCGGATGAAGATAATTCGTCCGATGGAGGGACTTCTGGTGGAGGAGACGAATCAACAGAAATAAAAGTAGGGGCGTCAAGTACTCCTCACGCAGAAATTTTGGAAGAAGCAAAACCGTTGTTGGAAGAGCAAGGTGTTACTCTTACGATTTCTGAATATCAGGATTATGTCTTACCTAATCAGGACTTAGAGGATGGCGAAATTGATGCCAACTATTTTCAGCATAAACCATACTTGAAGGATCAAATTAATCAGTTCGGCTATGACTTTGTCAGTCTTGGAGGGGTTCATGTCGAGCCGATGGGAGTCTATTCCAAGAATATCTCCAGCATCGATGAGATACCAGATGGAACAGAAGTGATCATCAGCCGTTCTGTTGCCGACCATGGACGTATTCTCAGCTTGTTTGAAGCGAACGGTTTAATTAAATTGGATGAAAATGTCGACAAGGCAGCCGCTACGACGGATGATATAGTGGAAAATCCGAAAAATTTAACCTTTTCGCCGGACGTTGATGCTGCAACGCTTCCTGAAATGTATGAATCCGAAGAAGATGCCTTAGTGGCAATCAATACCAATTATGCGCTGGAGGCGGGCTTAGTACCGACAGAAGATGCCATTTTTGTGGAGGATGAAGATTCGCCTTATGTCAATCAGGTTGTAGTCCGTTCCGAAGATAAAGATAACGAAGCGCTTAATACATTGGTTGAAGTATTGCAATCTGAAGAGATTCAGAACTTCATCAGTGAAAACTATGATGGGGCGATTGTGCCGGCGGCTACTCCTGGAGACTGATTTTTTGGAAACAGCCGAAATCAGCAGAAATTCCTTACATTATTGAAGGTGGATGATTTAAGCCGCATATGATGGAACATAGCGGTGCAGAGAAGCATTTTCCTGTTTATTTCCTGTTTGGGAAGGGAAAAGAATCCGTGATACAATTTGTTTGTCAGAAAATATAACAATCCCGAAAGGAAGGATTCATTATCACAGACAGTGGTATAGGTCTGAATTATACCTCAGAGATGGAAAAAGCCATGCATCAAAACCATGGAATTGGTTATGCGGAGTATGAAAGAAAGCTTGACAAAAGACTCGAGGTCGAAAAAGAAAGAGAAGACAGCTATCGGCAGAGCCGCCGTGTTGTCGCTGAAGTTGAACGGCAAGTCCACCGCTGATACGGTGGTGGAAACAAATAGAAATTTCATGGTAAATCCCCTGCTGCTTGTTTTTGGCGGCAGGGGATTTATGTTACATTATAGATAGAGCGATGTGGATGATTAGGTATAGTAAATGGTTGGCAGGTACATTCTAATCGAAAATTTGAAAATGTTGATAATAGATTCGAAATGATATAAGATTGTAATGAGAATAAATTGAGAATGGGTGTAAATCCATTCTGCATTAATAAAGAGTAACTGGAGGTATTGTTATGGCAGGTTCAACATTGGAAATAAAGGATCTTCATGTATCGATTGAAGACCAGGAAATACTTAAGGGAGTTAATTTGACAATTAAGGGCGGCGAATTCCACGCTGTTATGGGTCCTAACGGAACTGGTAAATCAACGCTGGCATCCGCCATCATGGGGCATCCAAAATACGAAATCACGCAAGGATCTGTTCTTCTCGATGGAGAAGACGTACTGGAAATGGAAGTGGACGAACGCGCCAAAGCTGGTCTGTTTTTGGCAATGCAGTATCCTAGTGAAATCAGCGGTGTAACTAATTCTGATTTCCTTCGTTCTTCCATCAATGCGCGCCGTGAAGAAGGCGACGAAATTTCCTTGATGAAATTCATCAAAGAGATGGATGAAGCGATGGATTACTTGGAAATGGATAAAAACATGGCGCAACGTTATTTGAATGAAGGGTTTTCCGGCGGTGAGAAAAAACGTAATGAAATTCTTCAATTAATGATGATTAAACCGGAAATTGCCATTCTTGACGAAATCGACTCCGGACTTGATATCGACGCATTGAAGGTTGTTTCCAAAGGAATCAACAAACTTCGCGATGAGAACTTCGGCTGCCTGATCATCACGCACTATCAAAGACTGTTGAACTACATCACACCGGATAAAGTCCATGTCATGATGCAGGGCAGAGTGGTTAAATCCGGCGGTCCTGAGCTTGCACAGCGTTTGGAAGCAGAAGGATATGAGTGGATCAAAGAAGAACTAGGCATTGAAGATGAAACTGTAGGGCAAGAAGCGTAACAGGAAGGAGGGGTACCATGACTGTAGAAACAAAACTGCCATACGATCAAGAATATATCAGCCAGTTTTCACAAAAGCATAAAGAACCGGAATGGATGAAGTCATTGCGCCTTCAAGCATTGGAAAAAGCTGCTGCGCTTCCAATGCCCAAACCGGACAAAACGAATATCACGAACTGGAATTTCTCCAATTTCAAGCATGAAGCGGCTGGAGAACCGATTCAGTCTTTGGAAGATCTTCCTCAGGAAATAAAAGTGTTTCTTGATTTGGAAAACACGGAACAAAATCTTGTCATCCAGCGTAACCATTCAGTGGCATATGCTTCCCTGTCACCAAAGCTGAAAGAGCAAGGCGTCATCTTAACGGACATCTATACGGCCATGGCGGAACATGGGGAACTCGTCCAACGTTATTACATGAAAGATGCAGTAGGGGTAGACGAAAACCGCATGACTGCATTGCATGCTGCGTTGATGAACGGTGGTGTGTTTGTCTATGTGCCGAAAAATGTCACTGTTGAAGAACCACTGCAATCGATTTTTTGGCAGGAGGATGCCGAAGCGGCTTCATTCAATCACGTAATCGTCGTTGCCGAAGCGAACAGTTCCCTGACTTATGTGGAAAATTATATTTCACATAATCAAGAGGAAGAAGCTGTAGCCAATATCGTCACGGAAGTTATCGCCCATGACAATGCGAACGTTTCATTCGGTGCAGTTGATAACTTTGCACAGGGAACAACTGCATATGTAAACCGTCGTGGCGTTGCTTACCGCGATGCTGTAATCGAATGGGCGCTCGGACAAATGAATGACGGTAACACCGTTTCGGAAAATATCACTCATCTTATTGGGGATAATTCAGTTTCCAACGCCAAGACCGTTACTGTCGGACGTGGCAAACAATCACAAAATTTCACAGCGAAAATCGTCAATCATGGCCTTCAGTCGGATGGCTACATTCTGCAGCACGGGGTCATGAAAGACAGTGCTACGTCGGTGTTCAATGGAATCGGAAAAATAGAGCATGGTGCTTCCAAATCGAACGCTGAACAGGAATCCCGTGTATTGATGCTGAGCAAGGATGCACGCGGAGATGCCAATCCGATCCTTCTCATCGATGAAGATGACGTAACGGCCGGACACGCTGCTTCTGTAGGCCGTGTCGATCCGATCCAGCTATATTATTTAATGAGCCGTGGTATTTCCAAGCAGGAAGCAGAACGTCTGGTTATCCATGGTTTCCTTGCACCGGTGGTTACACAGATTCCGATCAAAGCGGTAAGAGAACAGTTGACAGAGGTAATTGAAAGGAAAGTATATTAATGGACGTCAAAGCCATTAGGGAACAGTTTCCGATTTTGAACCAGGAGATAAATGGACATCCGTTGGTTTATCTGGATTCATCGGCGACTTCCCAAAAACCGGTTTCAGTAATCAAGGCAGTAGAGGATTACTATAAACAGGATAATTCCAATGTCCATCGCGGTGTCCATACACTGGGAACAAGGGCTACAGATAAATATGAAGGTGCCAGGGAAAAAGTGAAGAAATTCATTAATGCATCCAGTACCAAAGAGGTGATATTCACCCGTGGTACAACGACTTCCATCAATACTGTGGCATACAGTTATGCCCGGGCAAACCTGAAGGAAGGCGATGAAATTGTAGTGACGCCAATGGAGCATCACAGCAATATCATTCCATGGCAGCAGGCGGCCAAAGCCACGGGGGCTACCTTGAAATATTTGCCCTTGCGACCGGATGGTACAATAGAGATGGAGGACGTAAAGGATACGATTACGGACAGAACTAAAGTGGTTGCTGTCATGCATGTATCCAATGTCCTGGGAACCATCAATCCTATCAAGGAGATAACAGCTGTCGCTCATCAGCACGGCGCTGTGATGATGGTGGATGGTGCCCAGAGTGTCCCGCACATGCAAGTGGACGTTCAGGATTTGGACTGTGATTTCTATGCTTTTTCCGGCCATAAGATGTGCGGCCCCACCGGCATCGGCGTTTTATATGGAAAGAGAGAACTGCTTGAGAACATGGAACCAGTAGAGTTCGGCGGTGAAATGATTGACTTTGTCAATCTGTATGATTCCACCTGGAAAGAACTGCCCTGGAAGTTTGAAGGCGGCACACCGATCATCGCAGGGGCAATCGGTCTCGGAGCGGCTATCGACTTCCTGACGGACATCGGCATGGAAAACATTCATGAGCATGAAGACCAATTGATTGCTTATGCAATGGACCGTATGAAGGCGCTGGACGGATTGGAGATTTACGGACCGGAGCAACGCGCAGCGTTGATCACCTTCAATCTTACGGATGTCCACCCGCATGACACGGCGACCGTTTTAGATGCAGAAGGAATTGCAGTAAGAGCGGGGCATCACTGCGCACAGCCGCTGATGAAGTGGCTGGAAGTGACAGCTACCGCCAGAGCCAGCTTTTATTTATACAATACTCCAGAAGACGTCGATCGTCTTGTGGAAGGACTAAACAAAACGAAGGAGTATTTTGGAGATGTCTTTTGATAATCTCGATACGTTATATAGGCAGGTCATCATGGATCACTATAAAAACCCCCGCAATCGTGGAACATTGGCGGACGATGCTTTGACAATCGACATGAACAATCCGACGTGCGGGGACAGGATTCAAATTCATCTCCAGGTGGATGACGGTATCGTCGAAGATGCTAAGTTTGAAGGGGAAGGATGTTCGATCAGTCTTTCATCCGCATCCATGATGACGCAGGCTATAAAAGGCAAGAAAGTAGACGACGCTTTGAAGATGTCCAAAATTTTCTCGGATATGATGTTAGGCAAAGAAGTGGAAGAAGATGATATAGATTTAGGTGATATCGAAGCTTTGCAGGGTGTTTCTAAGTTTCCTGCCCGGATCAAGTGTGCCACTCTGGCGTGGAAAGCGATGGAAAAGGGCGTAGGCGAAGAGCAATAGAAACAACTTATGGAAGATAATTACCTAATAGGAGGTTTTCGACATGGCGAAAAAAGCGCCCGAAATTGAAGATTATAAATATGGGTTCCATGACAAGGATATTTCGATTTTCCGTACGGAAAGAGGCCTGACAAAACGGGTTGTTGAAGAAATTTCCCGTCAAAAAGACGAACCGCAATGGATGCTCGACTTCAGACTGAAAGCTCTCGAGCAATTTTATAAAAAGCCAATGCCTCAGTGGGGCGGCGATTTATCCGAGTTGGATTTCGATGAGATCACGTATTACGTCAAGCCTTCTGAGAAATCCGAACGTTCCTGGGATGAAGTTCCAGAAGAAATCAAAAATACTTTTGATAAATTGGGGATTCCGGAAGCAGAACAGAAGTATCTCGCAGGTGTTTCTGCCCAGTATGAATCAGAAGTTGTTTACCATAGTCTCCAGGAAGACTTGGAAGAAATGGGTATCGTCTTTAAAGACACCGATACCGCATTAAAAGAAAACGAGGACTTGTTCAAGGAGTATTTCGGCAAAGTTATTCCGCCTTCTGACAACAAGTTTGCGGCACTTAACTCTGCCGTGTGGTCCGGTGGTTCCTTTATTTATGTACCGAAAGGTGTAAAAACCGACACACCGCTTCAGGCATATTTCCGGATCAACTCAGAAAATATGGGTCAATTCGAAAGAACCTTGATCATTGTAGACGAGGGCGCATCCGTCCATTACGTAGAGGGATGTACAGCGCCTGTATATACAACGAATTCCCTGCATAGTGCAGTCGTTGAAATCTTTGTTAAAAAAGATGCTTACTGCCGTTACACTACCATTCAAAACTGGGCAAACAATGTTTACAACCTGGTTACGAAGCGTTCGATTTGTGACGAAAATGCTACCATGGAATGGATTGACGGAAACCTTGGTTCGAAGCTGACGATGAAATATCCGGCAGTCATCCTGAAAGGGCAAGGAGCCCGTGGCATGACCTTGTCTATCGCATTGGCAGGGAAAGGTCAGCATCAGGATGCAGGGGCTAAAATGCATCACCTTGCTCCTAACACATCTTCCACCATTGTTTCGAAATCGATATCCAAGCATGGCGGTAAAGTAACTTATCGCGGTATCGTTCAATTCGGACGTAAAGCAGAAGGCGCCCGGGCCAATATCGAATGTGATACGTTGATTATGGACAACAAATCAACTTCCGATACCATCCCGTACAACGAGATTTTGAATGAAAATATTTCGTTGGAGCATGAGGCGAAAGTTTCCAAAGTATCAGAAGAACAATTATTCTATCTGATGAGTCGTGGTATCTCTGAAGAAGAAGCGACAGAAATGATCGTCATGGGCTTCATCGAGCCATTTACGAAAGAACTGCCAATGGAATATGCAGTTGAAATGAACCGCCTGATCAAGTTCGAAATGGAAGGTTCTATTGGATAATTGAATAATTTAATGTAATAATAAAAGGGCCCTGGAATAGGGCCCTTTTTTCATAGAAATACAACATGACGGGTAAAGGATTTTATGATCGATTGATTCTTTGTCCTCGAAATTTCTATAAGGGCCATCCCTTCCATTTACCCCTTTTACAGAAGAGTGACATCGGGTAAACATAAGGGTATAGCAAACCGGAATTGGACTAGTTCCTTGCAACGGTCCGGTATTCTGCCGGATTATCATACATAACTTTAACAGATAGAAGGGAATCAGACTGTGGTTTACGTTTTAAGTGTTTTAATCGGTTTTTTAACAGCTTTTGTCGGGAGTATCGCTGGTTTGGGAGGAGGGATCATTCTTGTTCCGAGCTTGTTGCTGCTCAGTCAGCTGCTAGATAGTTTCAGTTGGGCGGCACCGCAAAATATTGTCGGCATTTCGTTGCTGGTGATGGTTTTTACCGGACTATCTTCCAGCATATCCTATATGAAGAAAGGCAGAGTCGATTATCGCAGCGGCAGGATTTTCTTATCCGGCGCGATTCCAGGCGGCATTCTTGGCTCATGGCTCAATCAGTTTGTCTCGGAGGACGCTTTTTCCTTATACTTGGGAATATTGATGCTGTTATTATCAGCTATGTTTTTTATCAAAAAGAAAGAACCTATCGTGAGTCAGCCGGTCCACAGCAAGGGTATAGTCAGAACCGTCCTCATCGATGGGGAAAAGTTTTCTTATACGTATTCGATGGCTGCTGCAGTATCCATCGCTTTTGCTGTTGGTGTGTTGTCAGGAATGCTTGGAATCGGAGGCGGATCCTTGATCGTTCCGGCAATGATTCTTCTATTCGGTTTCCCGCCGCATATCGCCACGGCTACTTCGATGTTCATGATTTTGTTTTTAAGCTTGATTAGTTCTTCGACTCATATTGTGTTGGGGCATGTACCTTGGCAGTATGTGTGGCTGTTCATTCCTGGTGCCTGGATTGGCGGCACACTTGGTGCAAAGGTCAATCAGTTGCTTAAAGGGAAAACGGTGGAATGGATACTCAGGATATTGTTGGTGGTAATCGGTTTTCGATTAATTTTACAAGGTATTGGATAGGAGACTTTAAGATGGAAGAGAAGATTTTCCTTTATTATACAAATGACTTACACAGTCACTTTGAGAACTTGCCGCAAATCATTGGTCACTTCAATGAGGAAAAAGAAGCGAGAGAACGTAACGGCCAGTCATACTGGATGATTGATATCGGCGATCATGTCGATCGCTCCCATCCAATCGCAGAAGCAATGAAGGGAAAAGCCAATGTGCAGTTATTGAACGATGCAGGTTATCAGTTCGCCACCTTGGGAAACAACGAAGGGATCACGCTCGATCATGATGATTTATTCCATCTATATGATCAGGCCGACTTTCAATTATTGTGTGCAAATCTTATCAGTCTGGATGGACTGCAGCCGGACTGGTTGAAGCCAATCTCCTATGTCACTACGGAAACGGGCGTACGGATCGGCTTTATTGGACTGACTGCACCGTTCAATGATTTCTATCATTTACTGGGATGGAGTGTCGCCAATCCTTTTTCCGTCATCGAAGAGTATCTTCCTCAGCTGGAAAAACAAGCAGACATCATTGTGCTCCTTTCCCATCTGGGTATCACTGATGATGAGGAAATAGCCAGGCGATACCCGCAAATCGATGTCATTATCGGAGGACATACTCATCACCTATTCCGTGATGGAGAGTATATAAATGAAACATTGCTTACTGCGGCAGGTAAACATGGTAAGTATGTAGGAGAAGTGATTTTGACGTGGAATCATGTACAGCGGAAACTGATTCGAAAAGAAGCTTACGCGAGCAGTACAGAATATTTTCCAAAGGATGAAGAGACGGAGCAAAAACTGATGGCATATCAAGATCAGGCGAATGACTTACTCGGGGAAACAGTGACGACTTTGGAGAAACCACTGGAATTTGGCTGGTTCAAAGAAACCTTTATCATGAAACAGCTAGTCGAGACGTTGAAGGAGTGGACGGGGGCAGACTGTGCCATGTTGAATGCCGGACTTCTGCTGGATAGATTTGAGCAAGGGGATGTGACCTACGGGGATATTCACCGGATTTGCCCTCATCCAATCAATCCTTGTCTCGTCACGTTGCAAGGAGATGAATTGCTGGAAGTCATAAGGGCTTCTTTCACCAAGCAGTTTACGGAATTGAAATTGCAAGGTTTCGGTTTTCGCGGTGAAATAATCGGCCGAATGGTCTTTGGCGGTGCAATCGTGAAAACGAGCAAGCTGGCAGATGGCCAAGAACGGGTCGATTATGTAGAAGTAAACGGCAAGCCTCTGGATGTGGATGAACAGTACAAAGTGGCAACCGCCGATACGTTTACCTTCGGACGGTTGCTTCCGGAAATCGCAAGAGCGGAGAACAAGCAGTTTTTCATGCCTGAATTTTTGCGTGACTTATTGGCCGATACGTTAAGGAAAAAAGTAGCTTCTGAATGACACATATGCTCCTGATATCCATATAGTATGGTGAAGGGAGTGTGGCCATCTTATGATTTCCATCAAGCCTGTGTTTATCGAGGATATTCCTTTTACGGCAATCCGCGTGGAATTGCCAAAGACCAATCTGTTGATTGTTTCGAATGATACCGGGTATATTATGTGCGGCGCTCTTGACGTCGACTTGTTAAGCGAGAAGCTGGCAGAACGAAAAGTGATAGCTGCCCGGGCTGTAGGGGTCAAAACAATTGAACAATTGCTTGAAGCTCCACTGGAGAAAGTGACGAATGCTTCCAGGGAAAAAGGCTGGCAGGAAGGAATGACAGGAAAAGAAGCTCTGTTGAAAATCGCAGAGCTGGATGAAAGAAAAAAATAGACAAATTCCTACAAATTTAGTTTGATTTCTCCTATAAATCCTCTATACTCGATATAGAGGATTTTCTTGTTGTCTATACAAGGGAATCAACTGTTTCATTCTAAATGGTGCGGTTAGGAGATAGATATGAGAATTGCAGCAACCAAGTCAATTGAACCCGGAACAAAGCTTGCTAAAGCAGTATATAACGAAAACGGACAAATATTGCTTCAAGAAGATGTCAGTCTTACACAACGGATGTTGAAAAGACTGCTGAAATATAACATTACATACGTACACATAAAAGATTCGTTGACGGAGGATATCGACATTTCACCTCCGATTCCCGAAAAGCTGCGAATGGAAGCCTATCAAACGATCAAGCATTCTTTTTCAGCTATTCAAAGCCAGGGTCTCGGAGAAAACTCGTTTGTATTCGAGAAAGCGGGCAATGAAATGACGGATATGGTTGGAAGTCTCTTGGATGAGATTCAACATGCGGACCAGGTCATTTCCATCTTGTCGGATGTATTCCTGACCGATAACTATGTGTTTTCCCATTCACTTAATGTGACAATATATTCCCTGGCTTTGGCTACAGAGCTTGGAATGCCGCGTTCGAAAATGGAGGAAATAGGTCTTGGGGCAATGCTTCATGATGTGGGCAAGATGTTCATTCCGCAGGAAATCTTGCAAAAGCAAGGAAAGCTTTCTGACACCGAGTTTGAAATCATTAAAGGGCACACGGATATCGGCTTCGAATTCCTGCGAAATAATCAGAACATCCCATTGCTCGCAGCTCACTGTGCCTTCCAACATCATGAACGATTGAACGGAACGGGATACCCCCGCGGGCTTACGGAAAGTGACATCCATCCGCATGCCAAATTGATCGGCATAGCGGACGTATTCGATGCCATTACCAGCAACAGGGTGTATCGTGAAGCTATGCTTCCACATGAAGGGCTGGAAGTCCTATATGCTGGAGCCGGAGACCTGTTCGATCGAGAACTGGTGGAGGCCTTTCGCCGGACTATCGCAGTTTATCCAACAGGATTGATGGTCGAACTCAGCGATGGAAGAGCCGGAATCGTTGCAAAACAAAACCAACAGCTTTGTGAACGGCCGGTGATCCGTATCCTGGAGGAAGACGGCAACGCAGTAACGGTTCCATATGAGATCGATCTTGCTGAACATTTGAACCTGATGGTAACCTCTTGTTTTGCAGCGGATTTGGCAAAAAGTTAATGCAGTATAAAATTCTAACCTCCTGCTAAAAAGCATATGTTTTTTTGAGGGGGTATTTATTTTGAGAAAAAACAGGAATTTCAAGGGCCGTATGGCACCGCCTCCGTTTCGTCATGTGTTCGTGGTTACAATCGTCTTTTTTACAATATCTTCTTTGGTCAGTATTTTGATAATCAACCGCGGGCTTGAGCCTACGCTTATGGATATTGCGGAAACTAGGGCTCGGCAATATGCCAGAATGGCGATTAATGAAGCAGTGAGCAAAAAAATTGCCGATGATTTGGAATACGATGAATTGATCCAGGAAAAGGTCGATAATGAAGGGAATGCGGTTTCGGTAGGATGGAATTCCGTTGTAACCAATCGTGTGGTACGGAATACCACCAACCGGGTGCAAAATTTTTTAAAGCTGTTGGAAAAAGGACAGGTTCCGGACCCGGGAAGCACGCTTGATGTGGAGCTGGAACCAGAAGAGAAGCCTTCCATCGAATCGGTCAAAGAAGAACCGACATTGATTCAAATCCCAGTCGGCCAAGCGCTGGGAATCCCGTTGTTGGCAAATTTGGGGCCTGAAATCCCTGTCAATATAGAAGTGATTGGCGATGTTCAGTCGGAACCAGTGATGGAACGTGAAGAACTGGGGATCAATAATGTATATTTCGCTCTGTATGTAGAAATGGAAGTCAGTCTGCGAGTGGTTGTTCCGTTCCAAACCAAAACGACACAAATCAGTTCGAAGATAAAAATCGATGATCGGGTGGTCAGCTTCGATGTTCCATATTATTATAACGGAAATGGCGGCGGAGAATCGCCGCAGCTCTCGATTCCGATGGAACCCTTGCAATAGCAGCCAGCCACTGGTACAATATACGAGGAATTGAATAGCGAGACCTTATCAGATCGGTGAGGTAGAGGTGCAGACAGGATGAGTATCCTTTTGGAGGATGATAACTGGGAAGAATGGTGAAAGGCCTGTTTGCCGAAGTATGAGGGAGTGTCAACCCCTTATTGCTGGTATTATCTCGAACAGGGATAGTACTGTCATGTCTGGAAAGAATAGCATGAAGGGCTACTGATCGAAATGGAGGATAACAGAATTGCTTATAGAAGCAGTGATAGGTTATTTTCTATCACTGCTTCTTTCTGTTTAAAGACACATTTCTTGTTGGCGAATTTATCATAATCCGCAAGTCGAAGGGGGGCAGGCTGCACCCGGCTTTTTCCTTTCGGACAACCCGATCGGCCGGATGCCCTCTGACTTACCGTGCGTGAGACCAGACAGGTTTTCCTCATTTTTTTCTTCAGCATGTCAATCCATTCATTTCCATAACCAAACAGTAATGGAGGTACAACATGGAAGGAACAATTTATTCATTGATTCCTGCCCTGCTGATGCTTGTGCTTGTACTGGCCACAAGAAAAGTATTGTTGTCATTAGGGGCAGGTGTATTGATCGGAGCTTTCATGCTTCATGATTTTTCGATTTCGCAAACTGCCGGAGAAATCTGGCTTGTTTTCCGAAACATCTTTTACGCGGATGGCGCGTTAAACACCGGGAACTTATATTTATTGATATTCTTGCTATTGTTAGGAATTGTCACAGCTTTTTTGACCGCTTCAGGTGGAAGCAGGGCTTTCGGTGAATGGGCGATCCGTAAAATAAAAACAAGAAAAGGGGCTCAGTTGATGCCTGCTGTATTGGGGGTCATCATTTTTATCGATGATTACTTCAACAGTCTGGCTGTAGGTCAAATCGCTCGTCCGTTGACGGACCGTCATCATATTTCCCGTGCGAAGCTCGCTTATTTTATCGATTCGACTTCTGCTCCGATAACGGTAATCTCGCCGATATCAAGTTGGGGAGCTTATATTATCGGTACATTAGGCAGTATATTGGCAGCCAATGAAATAACCGACTATGGGCCACTGCAAGCGTTTGTCGCAATGATTCCATTGAATATGTACGCTTTTGCGGCCCTTTTGCTGGTGTTTTTGACGGCTTTGTTGAAGGTGGATATCGGTTTGATGAAAACCCATGAAAACCGGGCCATGGAAACCGGAGAACTGACGGACCCGGAGCGGGGAGAGATTGCAGGCGACTTGGAACAAAGCTTTGCAGCCAATGAAAGCGGAAGAATCTACCACCTCATCATACCGATTCTTTTATTGATCGCCGGTACAGTCGCATTCATGATCGGAACCGGCATGGACAACACGGATGGTCCGGCAGATGTGTTGGACGTATTCGCCAATACGGACGTCAACCTGTCTCTGTTTTGGGGAGGGCTTATAGCGGCTCTAGGTGCAGCAATCCTATACAGTGTGCAGGACTCATCGAAAACGAAAATTGGCAAAGTATTCCTGGAGGGAATCAAAGCGATGCTTCCTGCCATCTACATTTTAGTTTTGGCATGGATGATCGGTTCGATCATAGATAGTCTGGCGACTGGCGAGTACTTGGCAAACCTCGTGCAGCAAACCTCTTTGAATTCAGCATTCCTGCCATTTTTGATTTTCATTGTAGCTGGCTTCATGGCATTGGCTACAGGAACATCCTGGGGAACCTTTGGCATCATGCTGCCGATCGCAGCAGAAATTGCGGCACTTACAGATGGGCAACTTGTCCTTCCGGCTATGGCTGCAGTGTTGGCCGGGTCTGTGTTCGGCGACCATTGTTCACCGATTTCCGATACATCGATTCTCTCTTCTACCGGTGCAGGCTCCAACCATATTGATCATGTCCTGACCCAGTTGCCTTATGCATTCATCGCGGCAACAGCATCAGTTATCGGATATTTGATTCTTGGGATAACAGGCCAGACCTGGATTGCATTATTGCTTACTTTGGTGCTTATCATGATTACAGCAATCCTGATACACAAAGCAAACGGAAAAAGCAGTCAACACAAGTGAATGAGCAAAGAAGTTGAAATAAAAAAAGCATAGAACCAAAATCAAAACCGAACGGTGTAATCGTTCGGTTTTGCTGTGCATTCACTGTAAGAATACAAACCGATTTAACCTTCTCTTGTGAACTGTGCACTATCCGGCAAGGCATTTTGCTTTCTGCAGTGCAAGGTTCATCACGCTTTCCAGCTGAGCTTGCACACCTTGCTACCGTCGATTGGCTGTCTTCGGTAATAGAAATATCATACCTTTTCTTACTTGTCATATTCTTACAGGAAAAAGGGCCCAGAACCTTTCTCCTAAATCTTCCTTTGACATTCTGGTTTTGTCTACTATATAATACAATCATAAATATCAGAAAAAAATAAAAATTTAAAACATTCGTTACACATAGAGGATGTTTTAAAAAAACAGGGGAGGTACAAACATGGAAAATCGATCACAATGGGGAACACGATTAGGTTTTCTGCTGGCAGCGATGGGATCTGCAATTGGTTTGGGAAATATTTGGCGATTCCCGGCTACAGCATACGAAAACGGAGGGGGCGCATTTTTTCTTCCATATTTATTTGCACTGTTGACTGCCGGAATTCCGCTATTGATTTTGGAATACACCATCGGCCATAAATTTCGGGGTTCTGCTCCGCGTTCTTATGGGAAAATCAGTAAAGGGATGGAATGGATTGGCTGGTGGCAGGTAGCTGTATCGTTTGTCATTTCTACTTATTACCCGGTTATCATTGCTTGGGCAATTATGTATGCTTATTTTTCTTTCGGGCAACAATGGGGTGGAGATGCTACAGCATTTTTTGTCGGAGACTACCTGCAATTAGGCGATCCAGGAAGCTTCGGAGCGATGGTGCCGAGCGTATTGCTGCCATTGATTGCCGTGTGGGCTGTCGCTTTATTTTTCTTGGGCCGAGGGGTCAAAAAAGGGATAGAGGTAGCAAACAAGATTTTCATTCCCACGTTGGCGGTCATTTTTGTGATCATTGTTATCAGAGCAGTGACACTAGACGGGGCGATGGAAGGGTTGGATGCTTTCTTCAAACCGAACTGGTCGGCAATTGCCGATGGGCAGGTATGGGTTGCAGCCTATGGCCAAATATTCTTTAGTTTGTCGATCGCTTTTGCAATCATGATTACGTATGCTTCTTATTTACCGAAAAAGTCTGATATTACCAACAATGCATTTATCACCGGTTTCGCCAATTCATCTTTCGAGCTATTGGCTGGTATCGGAGTATTTGCCGCATTAGGCTTTATGGCAGTCCAGTCCGGTCAGGAAGTATCGGAGGTAGTGACTGGCGGAGTCGGCCTTGCGTTTATGGTTTTTCCGGAAATCATCAGCCAGATGCCGGGAGCTGGATTTTTCGGATTCTTGTTCTTTGCGTCGCTTGTGCTGGCAGGTTTGTCTTCGTTGATATCCATTTCGGAAACATATATCGCTGGTATTCAGGAGAAATTCAACGTATCACGCGGCAAAGCTGTTTTATTCGGCGGAGGGCTTGCAGCAATTCTTTCATTGGCCTTTGCTACAAAGGACGGTTTGAATTTGCTTGATACGGTCGACCATTTCATCAATAACTACGGAGTAGCCCTTGCTGGTTTGTTCGAAGTAGTGGCCATTGCTTGGTTTGCAAAGTCTTTGAAAGATTTTCAAAGCCACGCCAATTCTGTTTCTGATATCCCGCTAGGGGCTTGGTGGAGAGTATGTCTCGGTGTCATTACTCCTATCGTTTTAGGCTATATGATGCTGCAGAATCTGAGAGGCGAAGTCTCAGAGGCTTATGGCGGTTATCCGATCGATTTCTTGTTCAACTACGGTTGGATAGTAGCTATCGGGGCGATGTTCGCCGGTGCCTTGCTAACCTTGAAAAAATGGCCGGATCGGGCAGCAGAAGTTTCATCAAGCGAATCGGAAGACAAGGAGGTGGCTCAATAATGTCAGGAGGAGCCATAACCATGGCAATCATCGGGGTTGTCGTCATCTGGGGCGGATTGATTGCCAGCATTCTTTATGCAAGGAAAGTTGCGAAAGCGAAATAAATTCATGATAAACCGCCTCACCGACACGGTGAGGCGGTTTTCGTTGTAAAAGAGCAGGGAAAGGGATTTCCGGCTTTTCAGCATTCATCCCAAAAAATCTCAAGGCCCCTAGCGAAGTATGGCTTCTCTAGTGCTTAGCCTTTATACACATTCATTTAGTTTCGGGCGTTTCGTTCCCATTTTTTTAAATGAGGGTATGGATCGAACGACCATTCACTATAGCCGTTGTCTTTATACATCCCGTAATGAAGATGTGGTGGGAATTTTCCGGAAGTGCCGGGTGGCCCATATCCTGTTGCTCCCACTGAACCGATGACCGTCCCTGGTTCCACGACATCGCCGACATTTATCCCTTTCTCGTAACCGTTCAGGTGAGCGAAGTAGTGATAATGGTTATGGATGTCCCGGATCCCGATCCGCCACCCTCCATATTTATTCCAGCCTTTCATTTCTACAACTCCATAAGTGGTTGCTTTCACCGGTACTCCGTAGCCTGCAAATATGTCGGTTCCTTCGTGGATTCTCCTGCCCCCGAAACCACGGGCATCTCCCCATGTATTCCGGTAGCTATAGTTTGCATGCAAGGGGAGGGGGAAATCGGTTTTATCCAAGGTGAGTGTACCGAACTTTTCGTATATTTTTGCAATGCTCATGATCGTTTGCACAGTCAATTCACGTTGGTAATAGTTCCATAGGGAGATTTTGATGTCCTCTTTATTGTTCCCGAATTGATTTATCCAATGGGCCATTGTGTACAAAACATCTTCATCATTGCTTTTTTCGGCCAATCCATCCCCATCTCCGTCACGCCCCCAGCCGTTGGAAACGGCTATCAGCTCTTCTGAAGTAAAGCCGGGATTGCTGACTCCGAACCAGAGC
Source organism: Sediminibacillus sp. JSM 1682029 (assembly GCF_041366435.1). Classification (NCBI taxonomy): domain Bacteria; kingdom Bacillati; phylum Bacillota; class Bacilli; order Caryophanales; family Bacillaceae; genus Sediminibacillus; species Sediminibacillus sp. JSM 1682029. The sequence goes on along the minus strand of NZ_JBEWYY010000007.1, from coordinate 76,741 downwards.
TCGTCCGGGATATCGATCGAAGTGAGTCGTTCCGCTTTGTCTTCTTCTTTTTGAATATTATGTTCATACTGATCAATTGCAGCAAAGTAATACCAAGGGATATGTGTAATGGCTTGTGTCTTTTTGAAAAGCGCCATTTTTGTCTGTTTTTCATCTGGTACCTTTTCTTCAGCTATTACAGAAGAAGAGAAGAACAAAAAGAAAAATGACAATGCGGCAAAGCAAGTTGTTTTTGATTTCAAGGTTATTCACCCCCCGGTTCTAAGTTTTCTGGTATTAGTGTGCACGAGTAATCCGGAAAAACAATTGGAAACTTATACATCCTCGAGGAGTTCACAAAGCAAAGGATGCTCCAAAGCCATTGTTGGAACATCCCTGTCTGTTTCCGTTTTATTCTGTCATGGCATCGTCATCCCGGTCCTTTACATCGGCTTCTGGCCAGCCCTCTCCTTGCGGGGCTTCTTTCATGCTTTCCATGATACTGCGGAGTGTATTCTCATAGTCGTCGTCTAGCGTCGAAGAATTTTTCAAGCTTTGGATTTCTTGAAAGGATACATCCTTGTCAGACACGATGATATCGTAGTATCCGGGCATTAAAGACATTGCAGTTTTTTTTGCTATGGATGCTGCTTTTTCTCGTTCCATGTTTTCCGGTCTGTGATAGGCGATAAGCACTTCATCGTCGGTTACAAGTGTTGCAGCTTCCTCAAAACCGTCATAGCGAAGAATCATTCTGGTGATGGTATCGGCCATTTTATTCCGGTCGATGCTGACCATTTGTCTGCTTTCTTCATCACTGTCAAGTTCATCTTTTTTATATCGTACATAACCAAGCTTCGAGGTGACGTCATTCTCATCCATCGTGCCGGTCCCTTGCTCATTATCGGCTTCCGTACCGTTTAAGGAACGGTCCACTTCTGGATCGGCCCCTCTGTTCCCAGTGGCGCATCCGGAAGCCATAAGGAGAGCAGCCAGCAGCAATGGGAAACTTCTTCGTTTATTCATCATGAGTACCCTCCTGACTTTTGATTGTTGTTCCCCCTTGTTTTAGTTTGTTGATTTTCTTTCGGTTTCATGCTGGGAAAAAACGGAGATGTATTTCTACAAGAAAAAATGTGGTACACTATTAACAGGCTTAAGGAGTGGATGTCATGATCGAAATAGAGGGCAAAAATTACGAAGTAGTAGAGAATGTGAAGGATGGCTTCCAGGAAGAAGCGATAAAACAACGATTCAGTGATATTTTAAGCAAATATGATTTTATAGTCGGCGATTGGGGCTATGAACAGCTCCGTTTGAAAGGATTTTATGATAACCAGAATCCCAAAGCGGGTTTTGATTCAAAGATAAGTACGCTCGATGATTATCTATATGAGTATTGCAATTTTGGCTGTGCCTATTTTGTCATGAAACGCATTGACCAGTAAAGCGCGAATAGAGCCGCGGAAGAACTATTCCTGTTCTTCCTGCGGCTCTACGTCACCTTTATGGTCATGAGGCGGATGTGCAGGTCCCACCTGTCTTGGCAAATCATCATGAAAATCTTTGTCCGGGAAGTTGAATGCACTATGAAACCGCTGTTCTTCATGCCAAGGAGTGCTTTTATTTTCCACTGGTTCGGATTTGTTGATAGGTGATCCATAAGCACCTTCGGGGACTTCTTCTGCTGCCAGGAAGTTTCTCCTGTCCTCGACGGTAGAGACATCAGAATACTTCTGCTTTTTTCGCTGCTTTTTTTTCATCTACTGTTCCTCCCTTATGGATAGCTTGGCAAAAGGGAGAGGTGAATATACGAAAAGAATTGCTCCAGAAACTTCCTGCTTTCCTCAATCAAGCACTTCGGTTAGAAAACGTCTCAGTTCCTCCGCTCGCACTTCCGTGAGGTGAAACTCATGTTCGAGGTTTCCTTCTTTGGCCGCGTCTTCTTTATCCATTATAGTAAAGCGGTTTCCGCTCAGATCGATTACCATTGTTTTTCCCTGATATTGTTCAGAATGAACAAGTGCCAGATCAAACCGCTGATGGTTCGATTTAAAGCTGATAAAACGGGTTTTTACTTCCTGGATTTCATCTTTAATGATCATTCGTTCTTCCGCCAATGTTATTCCTCCTAATAAGAATGCGTTTGTGTCTCTGTACATCATAGCAAAGTTCCTTTTGCTTTTAAACCACTGCCTGTATGGATATAGTTATGGTATGATAAGGACAAAATCGATTAGTTGTCGGGAGGGACAAGTCATTGTATTTTGTAGACAGAAGTATTATTGAACGTCATTTATTATATATGGATGGATTGATGACCGAATTCGACCAACATACTTACGATTCATTTTTGGAAAAACTCAGTTTGGAGAGAATGACACATATGGTGATTGAATCGATGCTCGATGTTGGCAACATGGTCATTGATGGTTTTATTATGCGTGATCCAGGTAGTTTTTTCGATATCATCGACATTCTGGTGGATGAAACAGTGTTGCCTGCAGAGGAAGCAGACGGGTATAAGCAAGTGATCGAATTGAGAAAGATGCTGGTAAAGGATTATTTGAACATCGACCATGAAGAGATTTTACGGGTGATTAAGACGAATTATGCTTCGATTGAAATGTTCAGTTCCAGGATCAATGATTTTCTTGATAATGAAACGGATGTGGCCAATACATTTTCGGGCAATTGATACGAGTTCGATGAAAATCCTTGCCAAATGGCGGGGTTTTTTCCATTGGACCGACAGCAATGGAAACTGAACAAAAGGAAGGACAGGTGAGGAACTACCATGAAAAACTATCAGGCTTATTTGATCGATTTGGATGGCACCATGTATAAAGGGATGCAGTGCATAGAAGATGCTCCGGCTTTCATAGCAAAAGTAAAAGAAAGAAACCTGCCACATCTGTTTTTGACGAATAATTCTTCCTTGACCCAGCGACAGATAGCAGACAAATTGAATGGCATGGGAATAGCTGCCGAGGAAGGCGAAGTGTTTACTTCGAGCATGGCGACTGCGGCCTATATCCGGCAGGAGAACCCCGATGCCACCGTTTTTGCCATTGGAGAAGGAGGATTGATGGCAGCGTTGGAGCAGGAAGGACTCACCCTGTCCGGTGAAAATGCTGATTATGTGGTTATCGGTATCGACCGGGATATCAATTATGAAAAACTGGCAAAAGCTTGCTTGAATGTTCGCGAGGGGGCACAGTTCATCTCTACCAACGGGGACATAGCCATTCCGACAGAACGTGGCCTTGTACCAGGAAACGGAGCGATCACTTCCGTGGTCTCCACGAGTACTGGTAAGCTTCCGCTTGTCATCGGAAAGCCCGAGAGCGGGATAATGGAGCAGGCATTAAAAGAGCTGGGCGCATCACGAGATGACACGCTAATGGTCGGAGATAATTATGACACAGATATTTTGGCAGGAATGAATGCAGGTCTTGATACGTTGATGGTGTTCACCGGGTTGACATCAGAGGAACAATTGAAAGGATATGCGGAACAACCGACTTATACGGTGCAAACGTTGAAAGATTGGCTGGACAAGCTGTAAGAACAAAGAAAAGCCCAAGCGACCCTGACATTTGTTAAAATGAGGAACCTCGATCCAAGGTGGGAAAGGGTAGGCCCCTTCGTTAGAAACAGGAAGTCCTCCAGCCGCCCGCGTAAAGCACATGGTATTTCCGCCGAATGAATGCAGGAGGTTAGCTTGTCGCTGTTTTTGTCCATTTGGTGGCCGTATATAACCGAGCAGTGAACCCATATAAAAAGACGCTTGAACAATGTGTTCAGGCGTCTTTCTCTATCTAATCGATATCTTTTTCGTCGTTCGCACTATGTGCCAGCCTGCTTGATGCAGCTGCAGCAATGGCGCCCACGATGTCATCCAGGAATGTGTGGCATTCTCCAGTGGATTTATCATTCAATTTTTTTAAAATACCCGGCTTTTGTTTGTCGATATAACCATAGTTTGTAAAACCGATGGAGCCATACACATTCACAATAGAAAAAGCGATGATTTCATCTACACCATACAAACTTTCGTCAATTTCGATTGTATGCTGAAGCGGCTCTTCCAACTTTTTTTGCTCGGCAAGCACATCCAGCTGGATGCCTGTCAGGATGGCGTTTTGAATTTCCCGCTTGCTTAGCACCCGGTCTACATGGTGCTTACATTGCTCCAAGGTAAGATTTTCATGATATTTATTTTGTAAGTAATAAACAAGATCGGCAATGTCATCCATGGTAACTCCACGATCGACGAGCCATGACCTTGCCTTTTGTTCTAGTGCGGATTTTTTTGTATTATTCTCCATAGCAAGACACCTAACCTTATAATTATTTCTACTCCTTACTATACCCTAAGCCAGCATCGATAAATCAAAAACAAGGTTCGAATTTGTTCTGAGTCTTCATATGCTGAACTAAAAGCAAAAAGGAGAGAGTGATCCATGCTGGAACTTCTATCCGAATATACCGACGGCTTTCAGGGCAGTGAAGTGACACTAGATGGGGTGAAAGGCTACCGTCAGGAAAAGGATTGTTTCTTTATTATACCAAAGTCAGCAAGTGATAAGCGGTATTTCGAACAAAAAGCAGTTGGCGAGTACTTTTTTCAAAATGGGTTTTCTCGTCTGGCAGTTCCCATTGTGAATAAGCAGGGCGATCTGTTCACCGAATATGGCGGTCAACCTTACGTTGTATTGTATGCAAACCTGTCCGAAGATCGGGAATATACAGACCATGGCGCTGATTTGGCTATGTTCCATCAACTTGGCAGAAATTATCCTTACCAGCCGTCAGAGGCTGTTGCCTACGGACAATGGAAACAGTTATGGATCAGCAAACTGGCGTTGTTTGATTCCATTTTCCAGCAGCAGTATAACGAACGGCCGGTGTCCCGATTTCAACGATTGTTCATCGATACATACCCGTATGTGAGCGGGTGTGCGGAAAATGCCCTTCAATATTTGCAGGAGGCAGAGTCCGAACAGCATTTTGACGATGGGGATGGGGGCTGCTTCACCTTTCAACGATATGGGGGACAAGTGAAAGGACAAACGATTTGGCCGGATGAAATTGTTTATGATCATGCCGCAAGGGACATTGCCGAGCAGATCCGCATGATGCTGTTGCAACCAGATTCAGGGTTTTACCGCGTAGAACAATTTCTTTCCGAATATCAGGCTGTCAAGCCGCTTTCCATCTTCGGCTGGCGATTGGTTTATGCTCGATTGCTGCTGCCAATTCATTTGTTCGATTATATCGAAACAGGAATATCGAGTCGCGACCCCGAATTCACTTATAAGGGATACGCAGAGCTGTTGGAGAATCAACCGGAATACGAGCAGAAAATGAGAACTTTTTTTGCCGATCTGGGCCTCGATGCAAAAGCATTGCATATCCCTGTATTAGATTGGTAAGAAAGGATGTAACTATTATGATCAAACCATATCTCTATGTGACCCGTAAACTACCGGAAGAAATTATCTCACCTTTTCAGCGTCACTTTGATATCCAGATGTGGCCGTATGAGGAGAAACCGGTTAATCGAGAAACGTTGGAAAAAGAAACCAAACGTGCTGATGCCATACTCACCATGCTCTCAGATCCAATGGGCGGTTCGCTGCTTGAGCAGGCTGAGAACTTGAAAATTGTCGCAAATCTCGCTGTCGGGTACGACAATATCGATATTGCTGCTGCCCGTAAATTGGGAATCACTGTTAGTAATACCCCTGATGTATTGACGGAGACTACCGCAGATTTAACCTTTGCTTTGCTGCTGGCAACGGCGCGAAGAATTGTGGAAGCCGACAGCTTCATCAAGCAGGGGTTATGGAAGAATTGGGCACCTTTCTTGATGGCCGGTACAGATGTTCATCATAAAACATTGGGAATCATCGGCATGGGAAGAATCGGAGAAGCAGTCGCACGCAGAGCCCAGGGCTTTTCTATGAATGTTCTTTACCATAATCGTACAAGGAAACTTCAAGCAGAAGAAGCACTCGGGGTCCATTATGCAGAGTTCGACCGCCTTCTAGAGAAGGCTGATTATGTTGTTTGCCTGGCACCTTTAACAGACGAGACCAGGTATATGTTCGACAAGGAATCATTTTCCAAGATGAAAAAGACTGCTGTCTTTATCAATGCTTCCCGTGGGAAAAATGTAGATGAGAAAGCATTGTATCAGGCATTGATCCAGGAAGAAATAGCTGGTGCTGGCCTGGATGTTTTTGAAGATGAACCGATTGATTCCACACATCCATTATTAACGCTGCAACAGGTAACTTGTCTTCCGCATATAGGTTCGGCAACAACTGAAACAAGAAAGAGAATGATTGAGTTGTGTCTGGAAAATATCGAACGGGTGCTAAGTGGGGAGAAAGCGAAAACACCGGTATCCTGACAGATAGGACCTGCTGTGCAGATTGGTGCTATTAAAGTGATTATTTTCTTAACATTCAAAAACCTCCTTGCTAAACAAGATGGAGACAGGTATAATGTCCTCTATAGATAAACAGATGTATATTTATAACATACACGAGGAGGCGGAATAATGACGGGGAAAATCAGCATCGGTCTGTGCGGCCTCGGCACAGTCGGCACAGGAGTTATCAAAATTCTGCAAAACCACCAGGAAGAAATCAAGTATAAGCTCGGTTGTGAACTGGAAGTAAAGAAAATTCTGGTACATACGCTGGAAAAGGCTAGAAATATTGAAGTGAATGCTGGTGTGTTGACGACAGAACCGGATGACTTGGTCAGTGATCAGGAAATCGATATTATCATCGAAGTCATGGGAGGAATCGAGTCTACTTACGAACTGCTTGAAAAGGCATTGCATCATAAAAAACATATCATTACTGCCAATAAAGATTTGATGGCTGTATATGGACAAAAACTCCACAAAATAGCGAAAGCAAATGATTGTGATATTTTCTATGAAGCAAGCGTGGCAGGAGGTATTCCGATTCTCCGCTCGTTGACAGACGGACTCGCTTCCGACCGGATTCAAAAGATGATGGGAATCGTCAATGGCACTACTAATTATATTTTGACCAAGATGACCGACGAACAGCGAACTTTCACCGATGTCCTGAAAGAAGCGCAGGAACTCGGGTTTGCAGAGTCCGACCCTACAGCAGATGTAGAGGGGCTGGATGCTGCTCGTAAAATGGCGCTCTTGGCGAATTTGGCTTTTAAGATGGATATTCACTTAGACGATGTTGCGGTGACCGGAATTACATCGATATCTCAGGAAGATATCGTGTTTGCCAAACGGTTGGGTTATGTTGTAAAGCTTATCGGGATTGCGTCTATGGGCGAAGGGAAGGTAGAGGTAAGCGTCGAACCTACATTGCTGCCACAGGACCATCCGTTGGCTCTTGTGAAAAATGAATACAATGCTGTTTATGTACATGGGGAAGCAGTCGGTGAAACCATGTTTTATGGTCCAGGGGCAGGCAGTATGCCGACAGCAACATCCGTGGTTTCCGACTTAATGGAAGCTGTAAAGAACATTAGGCTGGGCATTAGCGGCAATTCGTATATCACACCCCAGTTCACAACAAAGTTAAAGAACGATTCCGAAAAACATTCCCGCTATTTTGTCAGGCTGGAGGCGGATGACCAAGCAGGAACTTTTCAGGAATTGACCAATGTATTTACAGATCAGAATATCAGTTTTGCAAAAATACTGCAGCTTCCTGGAAGTGCAGAAAACACAGCGGAAATCGTGATGGTCACCCATCATACAAGTAAACAACAGCTGATGAACAGTTTAGAGAGCCTGAACAACCTGGATGTTGTAAAACGGCTTATTAGTTATTATCGAGTAGATGGGGAGGAATGAACATGGCTTGGCAGGGATTGTTAAAGCAGTATCAGGATTTTTTGCCGGTAAATGCAAACACGCCCAGTGTGAGTTTGCAAGAGGGGAATACGCCGCTGATTAAGCTGGAAAAATTATCGGAACAGTTGTCTGTGCAAGTGTATGCCAAAGTGGAAGGAGCGAATCCTACCGGTTCCTTTAAGGATCGGGGCATGGTGCTGGCTATTGCAAAAGCGGTGGAAGAAGGAGCGAATGCCGTCATTTGCGCATCGACCGGAAACACAAGTGCATCTGCTGCAGCCTTTGCCTCAAGAGCTGGTTTAAAGTGCATCGTCGTTATTCCGGAAGGGAAAATTGCGCAGGGGAAGCTTGCACAGGCTGTGATGTATGGGGCGGAAGTGTTTTCGATTGAAGGAAATTTTGATGACGCGCTTAAGGCGGTAAGGCAAATAAGCAAGGAACAAAATGTCACGCTGGTGAATTCGGTGAACCCTTATCGGATAGAAGGGCAAAAAACCGCCGCCTTTGAAGTTTGTGAAGAGCTTGGAAAAGCTCCGGATTACTTATTTATACCTGTTGGAAATGCAGGGAATATCACGGCCTACTGGAAAGGATTCAAAGAATTTAATGAAAGACATCGATCCGGTCTTCCAAAAATGATGGGGTATGAAGCAAGTGGAGCGGCTGCAATCGTTCATGACCGCGTATTCGAAAAACCGGAAACCGTAGGAACTGCAATCAGAATCGGCAATCCGGCCAGTTGGAAGGGCGCAGTACAAGCACGTAACGAATCAGGTGGCGCAATTGACGAAGTAACAGATGAAGAAATGATCGCTGCTTATCAATGGCTCGCTGCCAATGAAGGGATTTTTGCAGAACCTGCATCCTGTGCCTCGGTGGCCGGCTTGTTCAAAGCCGACAGAAACAACCAGCTGGAAAAGGGATCGACCATTGTGACAGTTTTGACCGGAAATGGTTTGAAAGACCCCGACACTGCTATTGATTATAGCACCATCAAACCAAAGGTGCTTCCGAATGATCAGGAAAAAATTGCAGGGGAAATCAGAGGCCGTGTCCTTGTATGAATTTCACCGTCAAAATTCCATGCAGTACCTCTAATTTAGGTGCAGGTTTCGATTCGATCGGTTTGGCCCTGAATCTGTATTTGGAACTGGAGGCAAATAAGTCCGATGCATGGGAATTCATTCCCCTTTCGAAGACGTTGCAGGACCTCCCTTCGGGGAAAGACAATTTCATCTATCAGATTGCTGATAAGGTGGCCCGAAAGTATGGTTTTGCACAGTTACCTCCATGCCAAGTGAAAGTAAAGAGCGAGATTCCGCTTGCCAGAGGACTCGGCAGCAGTGCGACTGCCACTTTGGCCGGGATAGAGCTGGCCAGTCAGCTGCTTGATTTGCAGTTGAAAACAGAAGAAAAGCTGGCTATTGCTACAGCTATCGAAGGGCATCCAGATAATGTAGCCCCTTCTCTGCTCGGGGGATGCGTGATTGGGCATTATCAAGAGGAAGTAAACTGTGTTCAGCTCCCGTTTGAAAATGTATCACTAATCGCAATGATTCCTGAATTTGAGTTGAAAACAAAAGCTGCGCGGGCAGTACTGCCCAAAGAGCTCTCCTTTCAGACAAGTGTCCATGCCAGCAGTATAGCAAATGTCAGTGTGGCAGCCATTTGCCAGCAAAATTGGCCGCTGCTCGGCAGTTTGATGAAAAAGGATTTGTTCCATCAGCCTTACCGAAAAAAACTTGTACCGCATTTTGAACAACTACAGACTTACTTGCAAGGAGAGGTCTATGGCTTGTTCATAAGTGGTGCGGGCCCCACTGTCATAGCCTTGGCAGAAAAAGACGTACCGGAATCACTGCTAGCTGAATGGCAGAACAACTTCCAAACCTGCCATTGGATGAAACTCCAAGTAGACACAAATGGCATGGAGGTAAGAAAAGCGAAAACGCCTTGAACAGCGACGTATAAACTGGACTGCGCCGTCGGAGATAAAGGAAACACGGAGCGAAAGCGACGATGTTGACTTTCACCCAAGGGGGTATAAGGGCGACTAAACCTCTGGTTACACCAATCGGCAAGTCTTCTTTATCGCACAGAGGCAAAGGAAGTTTACTAGTCGATAGGCGTTGTAGCTAGACAAAGAAAAGCGAAAACGCCTTGAACAGCGACGTATAAACTGCGCCCCCGCATCGGGGATGGTTCGATGTTGCCGCGCAATGCGGGATGGGTTAAATGGAACAAATAAAAAACGAAGGTGCTGTGATACGGTCAGCTGCCTTCGTTTTTTTATAAGAGGTGTTTATTTTGTATTCTCATTTTGTAGAAGTTTTTAAAATACTTGTTCGATTTCCGTTACACCTGGTACTTCGGCCATGAGAGCCCGTTCGATTCCAGCCTTAAGCGTAATTGTCGAACTTGGACAATTGCCGCACGCTCCCATTAGGCGAAGACGTACAATGCCTTCATCTACATCAACCAACTCAACATCCCCGCCATCACGCAATAAAAATGGACGCAGTTTGTTCAACACTTCTTGTACTTGTTCTTGCATCATCCATCTTCTCCTTTCCTGATTACATTTCTTATTATAGATGGTTTTAAGCAAAAAATCTATCATTAATGATTTTGATTCTCAATTAGGTGTGTTTATCATTATTTTATTATTTAAAGTTGAATTTGTAAAATAAACTTTTAAATTTATGTATAATGGCAAGGAAAGGATATTGCTGTTGTTTTTGAAAGTGGCTTTTCTTTATGCAATTGTCTTCTTAGCAGGGGGCAGGGGAGTAACCGCGTTTTCAGGAAAGTGCGGGGAGCCTCAAGGCTTTCATCACCGGGTATAGCCAGCCGAAAATGAAAGCTTTCCATCAATAACAGTTATTATTGATGGATAACAGTGATTTCTTGGAAAAACGCTTATATAAAGGCAATATAGCCGCAAGGGAGGGGCAGCGATTGAGTGATCAATCTGTTAAGTTAACCGTGTATGGAGCGAATCAGATTTGCGCCAGTTGTGTTAACGCACCAGGTTCAAGAGAAACCTATGAATGGTTGCAAGCAGCCATTGCACGGAAATATCAGGACGCTTCCATTGAATACGAATATATAGACATTTTCCAGCCTTCTGACAAGGAAGAACAGGAGGCGTTTTCCAGGCGGGTGCGAAATGAAGAATTTTTTTACCCTGTTGTGTTGATAAACGGCAAAGTGGTGGACGAAGGAAATCCACGTTTGAAAAAAGTTTTTCAGGCTCTGGAGGCACACGGAATACAGTGAAGATGAAAAATAGACTTATCGAAAGACAATTGTTTGGACAGGCCGCCCTGTGGTACGATTAGTATTCAATGAGGATGGACCTTTTTGTGCACATTGCTTGGCATGCAAAAGGCAGGACTCCACATAACAGACCATGGGTTTGGTCAGGGAAGAAGGTAGAAATATTTGTTGAATCCAACTATCGAATTTTGTATTAACAATATAGTGAGCGGTTCGCAGAAAGCAAAGGAAGAGCTTGATAAAGACCCTGACTTAGATGTCATAGAATATGGTTGTACAAGCTTTTGCGGGCTTTGTTCTCAGTTTTTGGTTGCGATTGTAAATGGGGAACCGGTAACTGCTGGTAGTCCAGAAGAATTAGTGGACAATGTTTATCAGTATCTTGAGGAAAATCCCATGCTATAAATAGAGCCATCCTGCTTGCTGGTGATGGCATAACAGTTACTTCGTGAGGCTAGGTGATCAAGGTGGAAATACCTTATACAAAGATGCACGGATTGGGCAATAGTTATATATTTTTGAATTTATTTTCTTTTTCTGTGGAAGAATCAATATTAGTCGATTTGGCTCGGAAAGTATCCGATGTAAATACCGGAATAGGTTCAGATGGGTTGATTTTGATTCATCCAACCGCTGCAGCAGACGTGGGCATGCGTATTTTCAATAAAGATGGATCGGAAGGTAAAAACTGCGGAAATGGCCTTCGCTGTGTCGCGAAATACGCATTTGAGAATAACCTGGTAAATAAAACGCAGTTTGTTATTGAGACCCGTGCCGGTAATGTAACAGCTGAGGTCTTTCTTGATGGAGATACCGTCGAGGAAGTGACGGTTGATATGGGCAAGCCGATTTTAAATAGACAGGCAATTCCAATGCTTGGAAATGACGACACAGTGATTTCGGAAGTATTCGAAGTGAATCATCATCTTTTAGAATTAACGGCCGTTTCTATGGGGAATCCTCATGCAGTTTTTTTTGTGGAAGACATCAATGATGCCCCGCTGTATGATCTCGGCCCGTTGATTACGAACGACGATCGGTTTCCCGAAGGAGTCAACGTGGAATTCATCGAGATGATTTCCGAAACCGAAATGCATTTTCGGGTATGGGAAAGAGGATCGGGGGTCACCCAGGCTTGTGGAACAGGTGCCTGTGCAGCTGCCGTGGCTAGTATTCTGAATGGGTATGCCCAGAAGGATACGGAAGTTTGTGTCCATCTAAGCGGGGGAGATTTGTTTATCAAATGGGCTGGAGATGGCCGCGTCTGGATGCGGGGCAAAGCAGAAACAACGACAACAGGAACCTTTTATTGGAAGCGTTAATGTTGATGTATTCCCGCTTCCTTAGTATACTAAAGAAGACGAATTGACTATAAGTCTTTATCATAAAGCAAGAGGGAAGACGGAAATTTAGGAGGGCTTTGTATGACCATCAATATTACGGACAATGCAAGTCTGCAGATCAAAGAAATGATGAAAGAAGAGGAATCTTCCGACGTTCGCCTCCGTTTTGGCGTGAAAGGCGGCGGCTGCAGTGGTTTATCTTACTCCATGGGGTTCGATGAAGAAGTTAATTCGGAGCTGGATAAAGTCGAGGAAAGCAATGGCATTCCTTTGATTATCAGCCAACAAGACATCCCGATTATCGAAGGGACGACAATTGATTTTAAACAAAACATGATGGGCGGCGGATTCACCATCGATAACCCAAACGCCATCGTTTCTTGTGGCTGTGGTTCATCTTTCAAAACAGCGACAAATGCCGGTACGCCAGATCCGGATTGCTGATCAAAAATCACAAAAAAACAAGAGCTTGGGACAAAAGCATAGCGACCAATGTAAAAACCGAACGATGAATTCGTTCGGTTTTTGTCTTATGAATAGCACTCCACTCCGGCAAGGTATTTCGCTTTCCGAGGATACGGCTTCAGCTAACTTGGCAAAGAAAAGCACTTTGCCAAGTGGATCTTCAGCTCGCGCTCCTCCCGCAGGAGTCTACGCACCTTGCCTCCGTTGAATGAAGATGGTTTCTCTTCTGGCGTGATTTCCGTCTTGTCTATTGCTGCTTCGAATAGAAAGCTAAACCGCATGGAAGCGAGGAGTATTTTCCTTCCTATGCTGTTGATCTGCTCTTCCAATTTCTGAAGAATAACGAATCTTCCCCTGCTGATTTTTCGTCTTCGTCTCTATTTAGAAACCTAAAGTCAATAGAAGAATACGGTTTTGTTTATTTTTCTTGGTATGTAGAAATCAAGACCACGAAAACGTAGCAGAGGCAAGATACGGAGACCCCAACGGGAACAGCATGAGCTGAAAATCCCGCAAGAAAGCGGTTGGTGCTTTCGGAGGAAGTTGAAGCCGTGCCCGTGGAACGCGTAGAATCTTGCCGTAGCGCTGCGAAGCACCGATCAAACAACAGGAAAAAAGAAGTTTTTTGAACATACGAGGAAAAACCGAACGAATTTGATTGACACTTCGAATTCGCTCGGTTTTTGCTTTGGTGTCCATGTGTTTGTCCCGGCCACTTTGTTTATCGTTAAATTATACTACATGTAACGACCTTGTTCCGGGACTGCGATGGTGTCAAAATTGTCGACGAGTTTTTGCAGTTCCTGGGCGAGAAAATCTCCTGTCATTGGAATCCCGTGGCCTGTCGCAGCCAGGAGAGGTCCCAGCTCGTTGAGTTTGAAGACGGATTGCTTTGCGGCATCCCAGTCCGTTGTTAAATATCTAGGAGGACCGCTGATTTCTTGTTTTTGTGTCATTACGTTATACAACGATTCTTGTTTGACTGTGACAAAGGCATCACCGGCAATTAAAGAACGATCCTCTTCACGGAACAGGGAAACATGTCCTTTGGTATGCCCTGGTGTATGAATCCATTCCCATCCCTGCATGCCAGGAACCGAGTGGTCATCGGGAAGCGGTTTGACATACTCGGAAATGTCGATACTATGGTTTGGAAACATCGGCGACATTTTGGCGACCAATCCGCCGTCGACGGAAGCATCGGGTTCTGGATAAGATTCTTTGCCAGTCAAGTATGGCAACTCATCCTTATGGGCATACACAGGTACCGGCCATTTTTCGAGCAGCTCGACAATCGCTCCGACATGGTCAAAATGTCCATGAGTGAGGATAATGGCTTCCGGTTTGGCATCCTTTCCAAATCGATTTTCTGCCGCATCTATGATTTTATCGGCTGAACGTGGCATTCCGGCATCGATGATTGTCCATCTATCGCCAGGATGTCCATAAAAATACATATTGACGACTTGAATCGGGAAGCAATAAAGGTCGGTCAGAAGCTCTTTACCAACCCCGCTGGCAACCGAAGTGGCCGGAATGAGTCTATCTTCAAATTCATTTTCCATGTACAAGCACCTCCATTGGCATATTCCATTCGTATTATCCCCGCAAGCAGCCATCCTATCAGCAGCCAGTGGAAGACTTACTTATAGTTGTATACCAACGCCATCCTGTCTCTAAACAAAAAGCTGGTTAAGGGGAGGGAAGTTTGCTTTAATTAACCGTCTTGAAATTTGTTGTTAGCTATATTTTACCCTTTTGATAGAAACTGCGACATGGTTTGAATTTGTCTTCCCAACTTCTTCCACTCGTTGAGTGGGAGTTCGACGCTGCGAAAATACCCTGCGCTTTCCGCGGGCGGCTGGTGAGCTTCCTCGAGCTGACGCTCTGCGGGATCTCACCGAGGCCTTTCCTCCCGCAGGACAAGGAAGGCTGCGGCAGCGATGCATCGCACGAAGAAAATTGTTTTGTATTTTCGAGGAGTCTCCAGGTATTTTCTTCGCTAGGAACAGCGTTCTGTTTAGAAACGCGTGTACTCGCATTTTTTTCATAATACTTCATGCACCGTATCATCAAAGGAGATAGCTGGGAAAACAAGGCAGAAAGTTCAAGAGAAGGAGCAAATACAGAATTCCAACTTTCTTTTTATGAAAAGAAGTACATGTTTTCTGACAACCGTTTTTAAGATGGCTTGTTGGGCTTAAAGAAAATTCTCTATACTTACGACAAGCAGCATGCTCCTTAGCGCAGGTAGCATACGCAGACTCCAGCGGGAAAAGCGCGAGCTGAAGATCCACTTGGTAAAGCGGTTTTCTTTACCAAGTTAGCTGAAGCCGTGCCCGCGGAAAGCGAAGTATGCTACCGAAGCGGTGGATAATACGCTTTTTGGATAAGCAATGGAAGTTCCCATTACAGTTACTGCGCAGTTTATATTTTTTACGCTATGGCAGAAAATAAAAAAACTTGCAGAAAAACGTTTAGGTTTTCTGCAAGTTATAAAATATAGTGAGCAATTAAAACATGCTTGTGGAATGCTTTGGCTGTACACGAGCGTTGGGATCGATATAGTTTTTCGCGTTATTGACTGCTGTCGGTCCTTCGCCGAATCCGGAAGCAATCAAGTTGACCTTGCCAGGGTAGGTACAAATATCACCGGCTGCATAAATGCCAGGAATATTTGTTTCCATTTTCGAATTCACCACTATACTGTTCTTTTCTATTTCCAAATCCCATTTCTTGATTGGGCCTAGGGAGGAAATGAAGCCATAGTTGACTAAAACCGAGTCTACATCGATCAATTCTTCTCTGTCACCTTTTACTTCTTTCAGTTTCACTTGCTCTATTTTATTTTCTCCGATCATTTCTTCCGGAACAAACGGAGTCATGATATTCACACTGGAATTCATCAATTTTTCTACACTATGTTCATGGGCGCGGAAATTATCTCTCCGATGTACCAATGTCACTTCCTTGGCAATCGGCTCCAGCATCAAGGCCCAGTCAACTGCAGAGTCACCGCCGCCGCACAATAGGACGCGCTCTCCAGCATACTTATTCATATCTTCTACGTAGTAGTTAAGATTGATCCCTTCAAATGCTTCGATACCCTCAATTGTCAAACGACGCGGCTGGAACGCACCATTACCCGCTGTTATGATGATGGTCTTGGTATAGTGCACATCATTTGTATTGGTAGTCATTTTGAAAGAACCATCTTCCAACCGTTCAATCGCTTCAACGGACTGCCCCAGGACTATGGCAGGGTCGAACATGTCAGCCTGTTCTTTCAGGTTGTCTACTAGCTCCTGTGCGCGGACTTTAGGAAATCCAGCCACATCATATATATATTTCTCTGGATAAAGAGCAGACAACTGTCCTCCGATATGTGGTAAACTTTCCAATATTTTTACGCTGGCTTGCCGCATACCGCCATAAAAGGCAGTGAACAAACCGACAGGACCAGCGCCGATTATTGTCACATCATATACCTCGTTGGTCATGATTGATTCCTCCTATTACCTTGGATACACAACCACTATTCTAACATAAAAAGGAGTTCCGCTAACAATGAATGACTCTCCCGTTATAATTTCAATTTTCTAAAAAAGAAAAATTGGCTTGAAAGTTGTATGAAAAAGGGCTAAGATTATCATTGTGTTAAATATATTACGATATTGTGACAATTACATACAACCCCGGTCAACTAGTTCTTTTTTACTAAGTGTGCGGGATTGCGGAGATTACAGCCGTTTTTCTGATTGTCTTTTTATGGAGGATTACGTGAAAAACATCACGTAATAATAATCGTAAACTTTCGGAAAATAAAAGTAAGCCAAATAAATATTAAATGGAAGTGATCAGAATGAACAAGCCAAACATTGTCATCCTTGGAGCCGGATACGGCGGGATCATGACAACTGTGAAACTGCAAAAAAAACTTGGGGTCAACGATGCGCACATCACACTTGTCAACAAACATGACTACCACTACCAGACTACATGGCTACATGAAAATGCCGCCGGAACGCTTCATCAGGACCGTACTCGCCTGCCGATCAAAGATGTCGTTGATTTTAGTAAAATCAACTTTGTTCAAGATACGGTCGTCAGCATCGATCCGGACGAAAAACAAGTTAAGTTGGAAAACGGCCAGCTCGACTACGATTATCTGGTAGTTGCCCTAGGCTTTGAAGCAGCGACTTTCGGAATCCCAGGATTGCTTGAAAATGCTTTTACCATCAACAATATCAATTCAGCCCGTCTGATCAGGGAACACATTGAATACAATTTCGCTAAATACAATAATGAAGCCGAGAAGAAACAAGAGCGTTTGAACATTGTTGTCGGCGGAGGCGGTTTTACGGGAATCGAGTTTGTAGGAGAACTTGCCAACCGCATTCCGGAGCTTTGCAAAGAATATGATATCGATCGCAGCCAGGTCCGGATCATCAATGTAGAGGCCGCACCTACTGTTCTGCCGGGATTCGATCCAGCATTGGTGGAATACGCAATGAATGCGTTGGAAGCGAAGGGAGTAGAATTTAAAGTTGGTGCTATGTTGAAGGAATGTACGCCAAATAGCATCATTATCGAAAAAGATGAAAAACGGGAAGAAATACCGACAAATACTACCGTATGGGCTGCTGGTGTGAGAGCGAATTCCCTGGTGGAAGAGTCCGGCCTGGAAGTGAACCGGGGCAAAGTAGAGGTCCAGAAAGACCTTCGTGCACCTTCTCATCCTGATGTATTTGTAGTGGGTGACTGCGCATTGATCATGAACGAAGAAACAGGACGTCCTTACCCGCCAACAGCTCAAATTGCCATTCAGGAAGCTGAAGTAGCTGCTCATAACCTGGCGATACTTGCGGGCGGCGGGACTCAATTGGAAAGTTTCGCGTATAACGATCGCGGAACAGTTGCTTCCCTGGGTCATGACGATGCGATCGGTGTCGTATTCGGCGATAAAAAATTATTCGGCTGGTCGGCTTCGGTCATGAAAAAAGTCATCGATAACCGTTATTTATTGAAGCTTGGAGGCGTCGGTCTCCTGTTGAAAAAAGGGAAATTCAACTTCTTTGGCTAATGTGTCATGTTAAAAGGGCTGTCCCACGGTTCAATACAACCGTTCGGACGGCCCTTTTTTGTGTAGGCTGTTCTCTATCGCGGCCCTTCGTCAATCTATTTAATGGATGGTAGTGCATTACCGCGATAAAACACCCGTCTTACGATGGGATGCTTCAGACAGGGTACAACTAATAAAGCCAGGGAAGAAAAGGCGGTCTGCAAACGGCGGTTGCGCAATTGTTTCTTTCGCTATAAAATTGGTTGTGGATGAATTAATGGGCGATTGCGCTCAAGGGGGAAAAGCGGTTGATACAGCTAGTCGTATCTATTTTACTATTTTTTGTCTTATTTTTCGGGATTGCATTTATATTGAATATGTTGCTCCGCCAATCGTGGCTGATGGCATTTATATATCCGATCATCGTTTTGTTGATTGTAGATGACATTCCCTTCAAAGAGTATTTTACCAATACCGGCAGTGCATTTCAGGATTTGGGAGACAGGTTGGTCGGACTTACAATCGTTGACATTGTCATATTAGTCAGCGGATTTATCGGCACGATTGTATCCGGCATTGTAATCAGGATGTTGCGAAAAAACGGCTACCAGATGTTCTGATTTACGTTTGATTCATGATGTTTTGTATAATTTTTCTCATTTATGGAAAGGATGACATCCAGAGAGGTGTTATCCATGAGAAAATCAAAATTTCTAAGAAGAAGCATGATGATCCTTTTGTTTCTTGGAGCATTCTATGCTACGTTTGGGGCACTGACAAATGTATCGGCAATGGATTTGAAAAACGGCATCAGTGAAAAAATGAACGGCGCCCCTGCAGATCAAAAATCATATGGCCTGCAGTCTGAAAGAAAAGTCAGTTTGTCGAAGAAATCATTAAACCATCTAAAAACAGAAACGACTTATATATCCAGTCAACAGGTAAAGGGTCCAGAAACCCTGGAGGAAGCAATCGATTTCGATCAATATCCCAGTGCCACCGTGATGGCCACAGGATATACGGCAGGCGTGGAGTCAACTGGAAAATCCCCTGACCATCCGCAATACGGAATCACTTATTCCGGAGTCAAGGTCACGAGAGATTTATACTCTACGATTGCTGCTGATTTGACTGTTTATCCGATCGGAACCATCCTTTATATTCCAGGCTATGGCTATGGAGTGGTTGCAGATAAGGGATCGGCTATCCAAGGGAACAAAATTGATTTGTACTATCCAACAGTCGAAGATGTCTTTGCCAAATGGGGCAAAAAAGAAGTAGAAGTATTTGTTGTGGAAAAAGGCGATGGTTCGCTTACAGAGAAAGAATTGACGGCGTTGAATGAAACGGAGGCGCTGCAAGTATTTCGCGAGCAAATAAAAAAGAGTTGAAACGAATAGAAGGCTGGCAAAGGAAGAAAGCAGCACGGAGTTAAACCGGAAGTGCTATTGTTTTCCTTGGGTCAGCCTTCTTTTTGTTTTCATAGATAACCAAACAAAAAACCCGCCGATTAAGCGAGTTTTTCAGCAAGCAAAGTGCCCGGAGAGGAGAGGATTCCCCCTTTATTTTTTACGTAAACTGGTAAAGTACCAACGCGATGATAATACCGCATAAAGCTCCGAAAAACACCTCTATCGGCTGGTGACCGAGCAGTTCTTTCAGTTCCTCCCGCTTCTGATAATCTCCCTTTTTCCCCCAGCCCTTCGCTTCTTCCATGAAGGAACCGAAGTCTTTTACAAGTGTATTCAGCAGGATGGCCTGTTCACCGGTTTGGCGACGGACACCGGAAGCATCAAACATGATGATAATGCTGAAGACACAGGAAACGGCAAAGATTCCGGAATCAAATCCCTCCTGCATCCCGATACCGGTTGATACCGCTGCAACTGCAGCGGAGTGGCTGCTTGGCATGCCGCCTGTACTGAAAGCCAAGCCAGGCTTGAATTCCCGTTCAGCTACCATATGAATCGGAACCTTTACTGCTTGGGCTATCACGATACCTGCCAAAGCAGCCAACAAGGGAAAATTGAACAATAAATCCATAAAACCATTACATCCTTTCCTGGCCAATATCTCGTCTTATAGTTTTCCCCAACATCCTGTCCACATAACGTTCGTTTTGCAAAAGTGCAGATGCATACGGCAGGCGTTTGAATTAAGTTCGATTATATCATAACTGAAAAGCAAACCGTAACAGAGAAAGGGCTGACCCTGCAAGCAAATCTTGTCTTGCGGGCCAGCCCCGGTTGGGCAATAACCTATGGAGTTTCCGGCAGTCCTTATTAAAGCAAAAAGGGAGATGGCAACTGTGGCTTTATACCTCTATTGTTTCCCACCTCCGGGCTGCGCTTCAACTGGTTGGCAGCGGATATATGAATAAAAGATTGCTTTTCAGCTGCTGTTGCCAGTTTTCTATCTTATCGGGGAGTGGAGGAAAAGGGAGCGGAACGGTGCTGCAAGCTGTTGGCTATTTTCAGCATTAAGGCAGCCGCGACCATTGTCAGGCCGACATCTTTTATCAAAAAAGGCACCATGCCGAGCCAGGCAGCTTGATAAGAAATGTGGAGGCCGAGCCACGTGTTCATTGCCACATACATATAATTGACGCCAATCAAGTAATTAGCGAGCACCCCGGCGAAAGCTGCCCCGGCTAATGGAAGCAACTTAGGGGGCTCCATCTTATCTGCAATCCACCCGGTAATAAAGGCGACAGCTAAAAAAGAGAGCAAAAATCCTCCAGTGTAATCAAACAGGACAAAAAGTCCCGATTTCATGTTGGCGAAAACAGGCACACCTGCAAAACCAATCATGATATATGTAAACATCGTAAATACACCTAACTTTTTGCCGAGCAGCAAACCCGCAAGGATGGCAAAAAACGTTTGTAGCGAAAGTGGAACAGAAACCCCTCCGATTGGAACCGCCAAAAAGGGGAACCAGACTGCGATATTGGCGCCAATGGCCATCAATCCAACAAAAACAGCTCCCATTGATAAGTCTGCAGCAGTAAATTTTTTCATTTCAAGCCCCTCCTTTTTATTAAGAATAGAACCATCTGTCTTTATTGTCAACCCATCGAATTAATCGGTTAACGTATTGATCAAACAAAGGCCGGCACCTTTGAAGAAGCCGGCGTGTTTCCTTACTTGATTGCAGTTTCCAGAGCAACTTCGATCATCTCATTGAAGGTGGTCTGTCTTTCTTCCGCACTTGTTTCCTCGCCAGTAAGAATGTGATCGGAAACAGTCAATACAGACAGTGCCTGCCGTCCGAATTTAGCTGCCAACGTATAAAGGGCGGTTGTTTCCATTTCCACACCCAGTACGTTATATTGAGCTAATTGTTTAAACAGCTCCAATCCATTATCCCGATAAAAGCTATCGCTGGTGAAGACGTTCCCGACACGAAGGTGAAGTCCCTTTTCGTTTCCAGTCTCATATGCATTTTTCAGCAGTTCAAAATCTGCTGATGGCGCGAAATCTATACCGCCGAACACCATCCTGTTGATTTGCGAGTCAGTCGTGGAAGTGGAAGCCAGGATGACGTCGCGGACTTTGACATCCTCTTGAATAGCCCCGCAAGTCCCGACACGGATCAACTTTTTCACATCATAACTTTGAATTAATTCATTGACGTAAATAGAGATAGAAGGGACGCCCATGCCGGTTCCTTGTACAGACAACTTCTCGCCTTTGTATGTACCGGTGAAACCATACATTCCTCTTACTTCATTATAGCAGTGGACATCTTCCAAAAAGTTTTCTGCAATATATTTAGCACGCAATGGGTCTCCGGGAAGGAGAATCTTATCGGCTATATCTCCTGGTTGCGCTCCAATATGTACGCTCATGGCAATACCTCCTGTTTGTTAGCTATGTACAAACTTAAGTTATCATAATCAAAATTTAAATACAAATAACGGACGAGAATTCCCTTTAGTTATTTCGGTATCGAAAAACAGGAGATTTTTGTTTCTAAATCAAAGGTTTTCGTATATAATAAATTGGAGTTCAACTTTTCACATATGGGTTTGAAACACATAGCTTATGGAAAAGTGATATATAAATGGGAAGACTGAAAGGATGGATAACAATGCAAGAAAGAAAATTCACTATTACAGACGACACAGGAGTTCACGCACGACCGGCTACTCTTCTTGTGAATAAAGCAGGTCAGTATGAATCAGAAATCGAAATGCATTACAACGGCAAAACAGTTAACCTTAAATCGATCATGGGCGTTATGTCACTTGGTGTGCCAAAAGGTGCTGAAATCACTGTTACAGCCGACGGAAGCGACGAAGAACAAGCACTCCAAGGCGTGGCAGAAGTTATTACAGAACATCTTGGTGAATAATTTCACTTATAGCAAGGAAGAAAAAAAGCTAGAGACTCTCTCTAGCTTTTTTTTACAGACAATTATGCAAGAAGTAAGCGAGGTGTACAAAAATGAATGTATCGGTTTCACAGTTGCCGGGGATTGGACAAAAAATCACGTTGAAGACATGCGAGGACAGCATGCTTGTGGTAGTGGTCCACCACTCGGGCAAACGGGAGTTGTACTTTTTTAATGATGCAGACAGCGATGAGGCTGATTTCGGTATGGACCTTACACCCGACGAAACGAGGGAGCTGGGAGCTCAACTGTTGGGGGCCACTTATCAGCCAGTCGATGCAGACAAATTGAAAATTTTTCAAAACCAAATTGTCATCGATTATGTGAAGTTAAAAGAAAGTTCGTCGCTGGCTAATAAAACAATCGAAGAATCTGGAGTGAGAAACAAGACAGGGGCTACTATCATCGGTATTGTCCAAGGGGGAGAAACGATTGCCATTCCTGAAACAACGACTAAATTGGAGCCGGGAAATCTGTTGATGTGTGTGGGCAAAAAAGACCAAATCGCCGCATTGACCGCTTTGTGCAAAGGGGAGGAATGATCGTCCTTGCATACTGAACTACCAGTATTACTGGGTGCTGGCTTAATCCTTCTGGGCATTTTCTACTTGGGTTTTTTAAGCTTGAAAATAAAATTCCCGAGTGTCATTTTATATATTTTGTTCGGGATTGTTCTGGCCGACTATTTGAATGACAATGAAATCCTTCACGTCGCCAGTGAAATCGGCATTGTACTGCTGTTTTTTTTACTTGGAATGGAATTCAGTGTTTCCAGGCTTGGCGGAATTGCAAAAAAAGCCTGGACTTCAGGGCTTTTGGATGTTGTATTGAGCTTTGGTGTTTCGATGATGATTGCGGTCGGTTTTGGAATGGACTTATTTTCTGCTTTTATTGTTGGCGGCGTGGCATATGCTACGAGTTCGTCCATTACGGCCAAACTGTTGGACGACAATAGCAGGATGGCCAACACTGAAACCGAATTCATTCTGGCTATTCTCATTTTTGAAGATTTGGTCGCCCCGGTGGTCGTGGCGATTTTGATTGGCATGGGAAGCGGTGGCAGTTTTGCCGCAAATGATCTGGTATTCTTGCTGGGGAAAATTGTCGGGCTGGCTCTGTTGGCGGTTTTCCTTGGTAAAGTGGTTTTCAAGAAGTTCGATCATTTGTGGGAGAAAGTTGAAGATGAAGATTTTAAAATGGCCCTGTTGGTCGGGATTGCTGTGGCTTATGGAGGATTGGCCCTGCTTCTCGGCTTATCGGAGGTGTTGGGGGCGTTTCTGGCCGGCATGATGCTTGCTGAAATCCGCTACCTTCACCGGGTCGAGCAAGCCGTTGTTCCGCTTCGGGATTTGATGCTGCCGACATTCTTCATCTACTTCGGAACCACCATTGAATTAGGCAATGGAATTCCGATGCCTTTGCTGCTGGTTTCCTTACTAGCTTGGTCGGTGGTTTCCAAAGTGTTGGTGGGCACCATCGGCGGTAGATGGTATGGATTGTCGAAAAAGGTATCATTACGTGCTGGTTTATCGCTATGTGCCCGCGGAGAGTTTTCCGTGGTGATGGCTGCCACAGCGGCCGGGACAGTAAAGGTAATGGCCGGTATCTATATTTTGGTTGCTGCTTTTTTAGGCATGCTGTTGTTTGAACAGGCTCCGAAAATAACCAATAAGGTTTACGGAAAAGCAAAGCCGAAGAAGAAGGATTTACGGGTACCTGGTACATAATGCCGAACAAGCCAAGCTGTTATCGGGGCAGTCTGTTCTTTTAATTGCCAGAGAAGCAAGCAAAGCCAAAGCCTCGGTGCCGGAAGCCCCGAGGCTTTTCTTGAGCATGTGGGCGCAAGGTGCTGACTACCTATTGAAAATAGGAACGTTCTAGTTCTTCAAGGCTTTTGATTGCCTTCTGGTTAAATGGATTATCTTGTTTGCTCAATTTCTTTTTCAATTCATCAACCGATTGTCGGAGGGATGATTCATAATCAGGGATCGAGTTTTCCGTATATGGATGGACTGCAGGTTTCGACACATTCATTTTTTCCTGCCAGCTCAATGCTTTTCGTTGATGGAAAAACACATCTTCTGTTTTTCCGTAATTGTGTAAGTCACCTTGTAACGGGTGCTTTGCGACTGCCAGCACTTTAATCAAGTAGTTTGCACCGCGATCCTCGATGACCTCTCCTATATATGTTCCCGATTTGTAATGGGCTTTGACGATTTCACCTATTGTGGCATTCTCCATTCAGGTCACTCCCTTTTGTAGGTTAATTCAATTTTGCCAGATGCAGAATATATGTACAAGAATTAACCCGTTTTGCTATAATGAGGGCAGAAGGACGTGATTTATCATGATGGAATTTTTATATTTTCCTGAGGATAAAACAGAATATATACCTGCTGTGATATCCTTGGTGATATTTTCTATCGGCGCCGCTGTCACCATGTACCTTATATACAAGCATTCGAAAAAAGAGGAAAGACGAATGGAAGAAAAGTACTCGATCGACTCTTCTTCTTCACCTATCTCGAATGAAAACCATCGTCCCAAACAGTGACCCGGTGAGCCTGGGACAAAAGCATCGAGACCAAAATAACAACCGAACGAATCCACCATTCGTTCGGTTGTTTTGATTAGCGGAAACTTATGAATATTGTAATGATCTATTCCCGCAAGGTATTTCGCTTTCAGTTCGTGCCAGACAAGATGGACAGTACCGTATTCTTCGATTCACTGATAAGTATCTAAACAGTGACGAAGGCAGGCATCGTGTAGAAATTAGAAATCTGACCACAAAAACGCAGCGATTCGAATCGCGTACCAAACAACAGGATTAAAAGAAGTTTACTAAAGAGATACAAATAAAAACCATATGAATTCGATTAGCTTTTGGAGTTTGTTCGTTTTTTGCTTGGTGACCATGCTTTTTTTGTCTGAAAGCACGTCTGAAAAAGGATAAATCCGCAGTTAACCGGCTATACTATTCCCATATGAAGTTTTGGGTGGGAGTTGATTTCTTGGTTAAGCTGTTACTGAAGGCAGCTCTTAGTGTGCCGTTGGTTTTCATGGTCGGCTGTCAGGAGGATACCCGATCCCCTTTAAAGATTGACATGTTGAATAGCGACGGAGATTCCCTGGGGACAGCTGAACTGTCAGAACAATCAGATGGTGTTCAAGTAAAACTGTCCTTGGAGGGGTTGGAGCCTGGCCTTCACGGCATTCATGTACATGAATTTCCTAAATGCGAAGGGCCGGATTTCACAACGGCAGGCAGTCACTTGAATCCAGAAGGTAAGGAGCATGGATTGATGCATCCAGAAGGCGCTCATCTTGGAGACCTTCCCAATGTGGAAGTGGCGGAGGATGGGATAGCCGAAGCGGAATTGATGCTCAGCGGTGCCACGTTGACCGATGGAAAAAATTCATTGCTCAAAGAAGATGGCACTTCCCTGGTCCTCCATGAAAGCCAGGATGATGGTGTAAGTCAGCCTGCAGGCGAATCTGGTGCCAGAATTGTTTGTGGAAAAATACAAGCAGAAGATTCCGCGGCTGAGCAGTCGCCGACAGATCCGACGGAAGATAATCAGGAGAAAGAACAAGAATAGGCTGTCGCCGAAACTGCTCCATTAAAAGCGGTTGCGACAGCCTGTTTTTTGGCATGTATTTTTCGTTTCATAAGAACTGGAGTTATTTTTTTCGGGCATCCAAGGCGGATAGAATCCGGTTCAACCCTTCTTCGACTGTCGCGCGGGGACAAGCGATATTGATGCGCATGAACCCTTCCCCATCTTTCCCAAAGGAGGCTCCGTCATTAAGTCCTACTTTAGCATCTTCCTGCATGAACCTTTTCAGTTCCTCCTGCGACATGTTTAACGACCTGCAATCAAGCCAGATAAGATAAGTGCCTTCGGCTGGTATAACATTTATTTCATCCCGGTTGTCAAAAGCTTTCTCGACAAGCTGCCTGTTCCCGTCCAACAGTCGCAGCAGCTGTTCCAGCCAATCATCCCCTTCGTTATACGCCGCTTCCAAAGCTGTTATTCCCATCGTATTGATCATTTTTATCCCTTGCTTATGGAAAAAGTGATCGATTTTTTCACGTTTATGTTTGTCTGGCGTAATCAAATAAGAAACTTGCAAGCCGGCCAAGTTAAAGGACTTGGTAGGAGACATGCACGTGATGGTGATCTGGTTTATTTCATCGGAAAGGGAAGCAATTGGAACATGTGTATGGCCAGGGTAAACTACGTCTGCGTGAATTTCATCGGAGAAGATCAAAACATTGTGTTTCAAACAGAGCTGGCCGATTTTTCGCAGTTCTTCTTCGGTCCATACCCTTCCGACCGGATTGTGCGGATTACAAAGGATGAGCGCTTTTACCCCTTGGCTCAAGGACGTTTCGAATGCATCAAAGTCAACTTCATAACGGCCCTCTTTCAATTTCAGCGGGCATTTGACCAGCTGTCTATCATGCATTTCGACAAGATCATAAAAAGGTGGATAAACCGGTGTTTGAATCATGATCTTGTCGTTTGCTTCTGTCAGTACCTGTACAGCCATATGGAGACTTGTGATAACACCCGGGCTATATAGCAGCCATGACGGTTTGATTTTCCATCCATGCCGTCTTTCCAGCCAACTGATGACAGAATCACTGATTGCTTTATCTGTCACCGTATATCCAAATATTCCATGTTCTGCCCTGTCTACGAGGGCGTTTTTGACGGAATCAGGTACGGCGATGTCCATATCGGCGACCCACATTGGCAGAACTTCTTCAGATCCATAAATAGATTTTAATAAATCCCACTTAACCGATCTGGTGCCGGTACGCTGTGGGGCTTGATCGAAATTAACCATGGTCTTTTCCTCCTTCAGTACTCTTAACTGCACTGGTGGTCCTTCAGCACGCCAACTTGCAGTCTTGTAAGTGCATAAAATCGTTTCACGGTTTGTTATCCTTTCATGCTCTTCTTCATTATATAAACAGGAAAAATAGATTGGAAACAATTTGAACTCATTTCTCTCTTCGGATGGTTTTAGCCAATATATAATCACAGATGAGTCCTGGGGCTTCTTCCGGCAAGAAGTGACCAGCCCTGCTTAACGTACACAATTCTGCATTTGGTAAATCACGCAAGAGTCGGTAACTGTTGGAAACAGGCAAAATCAAGTCCTGCTTTCCCCAAATAATCAGACATGGCTGGTCAATGGCACGCAGGCTGGAAGATGGCAAATCTCCTTCTCTGTCCCGGATCAATTTGGTGAGACACGGATAAATGTCGTATTCTAAAAAAGGTTTCGTATAGACAGCAATCATTCGTTTGGTGATCAATTTTTCATCGTGCATACACTTTTTCAGAATACCGTCGACACCCGCGCGGCGCAGAACCGCTTTTAAGAGTTTGGGGGAGGTGGGGAATGCACTAAAAGCATTCAGCATTTTGGAAGCTTTTTTCATGTAACAGGAAGGGGCCATCAAAATCAGTTTTTCTATTCTCTCCGGGTAACACATCGCGCAACGAAGTGCGATTTGACCACCCATCGAGTGAGCACCTATCCAAACTTTTCCGATGTTCAATGCATCAAGTACATATATAACCAAATCGGCCATATTTTGATAGGAATAATAAAAGGATGTCACTTTTCCGCTTTTTCCAAAGGGTGGGAGGTCGATGGTGAGTATATGGAAATGGCGGCGGAGTTGCGGAATCATCTTACGGAAGCAAAACTGACTGGATAAGAAGCCGTGCAGCAAAAAAAGGCAAGGGTTGTCTGATTTTCCGGTAGATTGATAAAGGCGATAGTGGATGTCGGCATTTTGAAAGTGAATGGTTTTTTTCTGTTTAGTGGTTTCCATGTAAATCCCCCGGTATTAAAAGATAAAGATTATTATTCCACAGTTTTTGCGGTTTATTTGAGTGTCGGAGTTGTTAAAAGACAAAAAAAAGACAAAGCAACGTTGCTTTGTCTTCAACAGGGGGAATACGAGAAAGTCTTACAGTTATAGGTATAACCGTATTGATCTCTTTTTAAACATTAAAAAACAAAAAAATTTTATCAAAAGGTTATTTTTTTATAATCGACGTCTGAAATTCCTCGGATTATGCATTTTTTTGCGGGAAAACACTTTATATGCTAAAATTGTTTATTGTGTATTAATCATAGAAAATAAAATCGGGAGTTGTTCAGCATGGCAGAGAAGTTTGAAACAGGACAAATTATTGAAGGTAAAGTAACAGGTATCCAGCCATACGGTGCGTTTGTGGCACTGGACGATGAAGTGCAGGGACTTGTTCATATTTCAGAAGTGACACATGGTTATGTGAAGGATATCAACGATCATCTTTCAGTTGGCGATCAAGTAAAAGTGAAAATTCTTCAAATAGATGAGGAAAAGAATAAGTATTCTTTATCCATCCGTGCTACAGAAGAGGCGCCGAAAAAGCCTGAACCGAAGCGACAAAAGTCTAATGCTGCCGTTCAGCAGGACAGCCAGCAAGCAGGTTTCAACACATTGAAAGACAAGCTGGAAGAATGGATCGAGCAGTCGAAAGAACGCGAAAACACATACAAAAACTAATTTGATTTTGAAACTGCCTTTTTTCAGGCAGTTTTTTTATATGATTAAAAAGTATAAAATTCAGGGATGTTTAGCGCAAGCGCCTGCCTTCTTGCAACTGTTAGGTTATTTATATGTGCAAATTCCTGACCAGTTTCTTTTTTCTTGTAAAGAACCGTCCTGTACTTTGGAAGTACAAGACGGTTGTATGCATTATCTTTCTGTTTCTGGTTCTCTTTTATCAGCAAATTGCTCGTCCGGTTTAAACAGCATCGATAAACAAATCAGCCCGCTGATGCCGACCAATGTGTATATGATCCTGGCAAAAGCACCGCTTTGCTCTCCGCCGCCGAATAAGGCTGCAACTAAATCGAATTGGAATAAACCTACAAGACCCCAGTTTACCGCACCGATGATCACAAGCAGTAAAGAAATACGCTGTAATGCATTCACACAGCATCCCTCCTTCAAATTTAACTTCCAGTAATAGCAATCCCCAGAAGGAAGGGAAATATGCAAAAAAATCACTGCCAAACAGGATAAGATGCGCGGAACGATCTCCGACTTCCTTTCATCTCTGGCCCGTGTGATGTTGGATGATGGGCATTGCTTGATTTACCGATTAGGTTTCGGTACATTTAAATCAGGTTGATTTTTTAATTTTGGAGGTAGAATGATGACACATATAAGCTTTGAATATGAACGCGCCCTATCATTTTTTGGCAAGCATGAAATTGATTATTTACAAGAGCCTGTGAAGCTTGCACACCAGGATTTGCATAATCAAACGGGAGCAGGCAGCGACTTTTTAGGCTGGCTCGATTTACCTGAAAACTATGATAAGGAAGAGTTCAGCCGGATTAAAAAGGCTGCAGAAAAAATCAAATCTGATTCTGACGTTCTGTTGGTGATCGGCATCGGCGGCTCTTATTTGGGAGCAAGAGCAGCAATCGAAATGCTCAATCATTCATTCTATAATGAATTGACTAAAGAGCAACGTGGAACCCCACAGGTTTTCTTCGTCGGAAACAGTATCAGCGCACCTTATATGAACGACTTGTATGACATGCTTGAAGGCAAGGACGTTTCGATAAACGTTATTTCCAAGAGCGGTACGACAACAGAACCGGCGATCGCGTTTCGTCTGTTCCGTAAATATCTGGAAGATAAATACGGTGTGGAAGAAGCAAGAAAACGTATCTATGCAACGACAGACAAACAAAAAGGTGCATTGAAAACACTGGCTAACGAGGAAGGCTACGAGAGCTTTGTCATTCCCGATGATGTAGGCGGCCGTTATTCCGTTCTAACTGCGGTAGGTTTGCTGCCGATAGCTGCAAGCGGGATTGATATCGATGCGATGATGGATGGAGCATACAAAGCGCAGCAGGAATTGTCCTCTGAAAACCTGGATGAAAACCCTGCCTATCAGTATGCTGCTGTCCGTAATATCTTTTACAATAAAGGAAAAAACATCGAAATGCTGATCAACTATGAACCAGCCCTCCAATATTTTGCGGAATGGTGGAAGCAGCTGTTCGGGGAAAGTGAAGGGAAAGACTTCAAGGGGCTGTACCCTTCTTCAGCCAATTTTTCTACTGACCTCCATTCATTAGGCCAGTATGTTCAAGAAGGTAGAAGAGATTTGTTTGAAACCGTACTTCATGTTGAAGAGCCGAAGTCGAACATCACCATCGAAGAAGATGCTCAAGACTTGGATGGTTTGAATTATCTTGCAGGTAAAACGATCGATGAAGTAAATCAAAAAGCATACCAGGGTACCATGCTTGCCCATACAGACGGACAAGTGCCTAATCTGATCGTTCACCTGCCGAAACTGGATGCCTACACTTTCGGTTATGTCGTCTATTTCTTTGAAAAAGCATGTGCAATCAGCGGCTACTTGCTGGGTGTCAATCCATTTGATCAACCAGGTGTGGAAGCATACAAGAAAAATATGTTTGCTTTATTGGGCAAGCCAGGATTTGAGGAACAAAAACAAGAATTGGAAAATCGTTTAAAAAAATAAATCGGCAATACAAAAAGGGAGTGTCAAAAAGTTTTTAACTTATTGGCACTCCCTTTTTTATTTGAGAGAAAAACCTTCGGCATGATGTGAATGAGCCCCTCATCACCTGCAGTGAATGTTGCTGAGGCAACCTTGCGCATTCCAATAGTGGCGCCAAGCGTACTCCCGAGCGTTTGACGAGTTCTCACCAAGGCTTTTCTTTACACCTCCATGACATTCAGCTTCTACAGGCTCATTGGATTTCTCATGAAATTGCTTGATCGGGGCAAGCTGATATCAAAGGAGGTAGTTGAAAATGATTCCAATACCATCTGATTTGGAAAATCGTGATTTTTCACTTCATGCACTGGAAGAAACATTAAAACCGATGGGCTTTTCCATCGGCGGCAACTGGGATTATGACCAAGGATCGTTTGATTACAAAATGGGGGTAGAGGACGGCTACCAGTTTTTGCGAATTCCCTTCAAAGCAGTAAAAGGCATGCTTGACTCACCTGGAGTGATAGTCAAATTGGGCAAACCGTTCGTGCTTTCCCATGTGTACCAGTCCGGAGTGGACGCAGACGGCCGCAATGGCGCCCTGAGGGGTGCGGTGGACCAATTTCAAACACCGGTGGATCCTGATGGAGAAGTAAATGATCAATTTGTAGAAGAGGGGAAAGAGCTTCTCCAGGAAGTGGAACGATCACTCATGGAGCGATGAAAGGACAATTAACGTGTCACCTTTTTGGAGCGTGGTGCTAAAAGCTGGATTGACGAGCATCTGCCCCTTCCTCATGATACCGATCAACAGTTGTTCTGAAACGGCATAATAATCGGCGCATTGTAAGAAAGTCTTATCATAAAGATTTTCAGGCAAAGGGAATTGATGGAACTGCTGATCTGCCAGTACTTGTATCAGCAAATCAAACGGTTTGACCGGTTTGTGCCGGAATAGCTCGTGGAATAACAGGGTACTCATAAAGTCATTTGACCGAATGATGGAATCTGCGCCAGCCCGGCTGGCGTTTTTGATTTGCTCTTTTGTCAATATTTCTGTGATCAGGACAATATCAGGATTGTTCCCTTTGATAGCGACTGCTGTCAGGATTGTCGACTGGTCGGCTTGAAGTTCTTTTTTGGAAGGATCAGCGGTGACGACAGCGTACTTGGCATCTTTTAAATTGGCTTTTTCCAATGTCTCATCCTCAAAGGCGGAGCCACGCACAAAATGCAATTGGTGTTTTTGATAAGGCAAATTATTCATGGTATGGTCGATCAACACGATTTGTTTTTTCATGTTCCTTTCCACAATCATTTCCATGAGCTGCTTAGTCCGTTCGTTCCAGCCTACTAGGATGATATGATCTTTGCCTCTGTACTTTACCAGTCCTTTTGAAAGGTCTCGTTCATGTTTGATTGTCCCTGCAGAGATGGTGGCCATATAAAATGTCACCAACCCACCGCCGGCGAGAATCAACAGAATGGCAACCAGTCTTCCGGCAGAGCTGAGCGGTACATAATCACCGTACCCAACCGTCGACCCGGTAACAAATGCCCACCAAATACCATCAAAAATAGTCGGAAAGTGAACGGGCTCCAGAATGTGAATAGCAATACCGAATAACATCATCAATAGAAGGACAGATGATAATAAACGGAAAAATATCGGCATGCGGAAATAAACCTGCAGAAGTGTTTGCATTGGGTAAGCTCACCTTTTGTTTTTTTACTATCCAGTATTTCCAAAATGTCTTTCCCATAGTATAAAAATCCCCGACTTGCGGCCGGGGAAAATAAGATTAGATTGCATGTTCTAAAGTGGAAAGAATGCTTTGATACGTTTGCTGCCAGAAGTCCTTATTGTCTCGAAATGATTTGGTTACGAAAGTGAACAATTCCCGCTGTTTTTCCTGGTAATCTGCAGCTTCTTTTTCTGGAAGATTGGCCAGGGATTGGTCGATAAACTGCTGGACCTCGGACGCCCGCGGCCCCCATTTTGCAATCTCCCGGCCATTTTCATCGATAAAGATGAAAATCGGAATGGAGCGAGCTTTTCCGTTTGTCAGATATTGATCCATCAACTCCAGGTTTTGATCACGGGCAAGCAGACGCACGTCCATTTCCGCCCGTTCGGCAAGGTGGAACAAAATCGGTACATTCATCATGGCATCCCCACACCAGTCCTCTGTTAAGACGATGACACGCAGGTTTTCTTTTGCAAGCTTCTCGAAAAGCAAATCGTCTTCAGGCAAAGTGAAATGATCATATACGTACAACAAGTTTTCTCTATGCTGTTGCATCGATTCTATATAGTCATCCGGATCGATCCCTTTTTGGTACCATGTTTCTAAATTCAACTGTATCACTCCTGATTTTTTGATTCAAAATGGATTCTGGCTTCACAACATTTAGTGTTTTCCCAAATTTTTGGTATCATTAACATATGTGATAAAGGAGGAACTACATATGGAACAAAACAGACAACAATTTTTAATGGACTTGCTGCGAACGCCATCTCCATCCAGTATGGAGATGAACATTCAAAAAAAGTGGATCGACTATGTAAAACCTTTCGCTGACAAAATAATCACCGACAATGCAGGGAATGCAATCGGTGTACTCAATCCGGAAGCTGAATTCAAAATTCTTTTGGCTGGTCACTGTGATGAAATCGCCCTTGTGATCAACCGGATTGATGAACAAGGATATCTTCATTTCGACAAAATGGGCGGCATCAATCCGAAAGCAGCCATTGGAATGAAAGTGACGGTCTTGGGCTATGCCCAGGAAATCACCGGAGTGATTGGAGTCAATGCCCAACATCATGGCGGCATCAAGGGTGATTTCGATTTAGAGGACTTGTTCATCGATTGCGGTGCACGCTCGAAAGAGGAAATGGAGAAATATGTCCAAATCGGTGATTTAGCCGTTTACAAAAGGGAACCGGAAGTGTTGCTTGATCGATATATATCCGGCCGCGGCCTTGATAACCGGACAGGCGCTTTCATAGTGGCAGAAGTGCTTCGCCGCCTGGCGGAGAAGGAAGTAGATGTGGGCGTGTATGCCGCCAGTACAGTAAATGAGGAAACCAATATGGGTGGTGCTTATTTTGCTGCCGCAGGCATTGAACCTGATATGGCTATTGCTTGTGATGTAACTTTCGCGACCGATTATCCAGGTGTGAACAAAAATAAATATGGCGACGTTCAATTGGAAAAAGGGCCGGTTCTGGCTAAAGGGGCACCGATCAATATCAAAATCAACCAGCTGTTGGAGAAAGCAGCCCGTTCTCTGAATATGCGGGTGCAATACGAATTGACCCAACGAGCGACAGGAACGGATGCAGACAAGATGCGTCTTACGGGTCGGGGAGTTCCGGTCGGACTTGTCTCCCTTCCGCTGAGGTATATGCACTCACCTGTGGAAACGGTCAGTATCAAGGATATGGATGAAGAAATTGATTTGTTGGTCAAAATGATTGCCGAGATGACCGGCAATGAAAGTCTGAATCCGCTGGAGGACTGATCAAACGTTTCTATTTGCAAAAGTTTGGAAAGGTAGTATAATAAGATTACCAATTAAATATCGAATCTATCTTCGGGGCAGGGTGAAATTCCCGACCGACGGTGAAGAGCTTGAGCTCTAAGTCCGTGACCTGTCCGGCTAACGCCGGATGGCTGACCTGGTGCGATTCCAGGACCGACAGTTACAGTCTGGATGGGAGAAGATACGGAACAGAAAAGGCATGGATAAGACTGCCTTTTATTTCCCTCTGAACATAAACCCTGAAGCTTCTATACGCTTCAGGGTTTTCTGATGGATTTCTTGATTCATGGGAATTCTGTTTCACCTTCATCGCCAGATAGGATTCGATGCACAAGATGAAGGAGGAGAAGATATTGGCTACAACAACCAAGCAATCTTCAAATTTATTAAAATTGATTATTTTGGCACTGCTGGGAACTATTTCAATGATGTTGATGTTTTTGAATTTTCCCCTTCCGATGCTGCCGCAATATTTGAAAGTTGATTTCAGTGAAGTACCGGCATTGATTGCCGCCCTGATTTTTTCCCCTGGGGCAGGCATCATAGTGGAAGCAGTCAAAAATTTGCTTTATTTGATTTATACAGGTGCAGGTGATCCGATCGGCATTGCTTCCAATTTCCTCGCCGGTGTTCTGTTTGTAGTGCCTGTATCCATGCTCTATCATAAGTTCAAAGGGGTAAAGAGTCTGGTTTCCGGGTTAGTGACAGGCACGGTTGTCATGGCAGTGGGAATGGGGCTGCTGAATTACTTTGTCCTTTTGCCCGCTTACAGTATGTTTATGGGGTGGGAATCGATGAGTGACCAAGTGAAACTGGTGACGGTAACGGGAGGTATTCTTCCCTTTAATGTAATCAAAGGAATCGTTATCGGTGCGCTTTTCGTGCCGCTGTTTATAAAGTTGAAACCATGGCTGGAGAAAAAAAGGATGGCTGCGTCTTAATATCTCCTGAAAAGAAGCTGGGACAGAAGCAAAGTGCAAAATAAAAGCCGAACGTTTTCCATAAAAAGTACCCTATAAGAAGACTCTTTTTAAGTGTCTGCTCTATAGGGTGCTTTTTATTTCGGGCATTTAGAATTCGCTCGTTTTTTTGCTTTGGCGGCCGTGCTATTGTCCCGGCCGCTTTCAATTTATTAGTCGTTTCCGTCGACTTCCTCGACTAGATAACGCGCCGTCGGTTCTATTTCCAGACGCTCTTCGGGAATTGGTTTTCCTGACGATTCACTGAAACCGTAAGTGCCTTTGTCGATTTTATCCAAAGCATGTTCGATTTCGCTTAATCGTTGACGTGCTTGTGAGTTGAGGGTGGCCGCCTTTTCCCGCTCGAACATTTCCGTTCCCAAGTCAGCCGGGTGGTTGTCATAGTTGGTGAACTCTCCGATCGAGTCGTCCGGATATTCTTTATCCAGATTATAGCTGTCGGCATTTTGACCGAGTTCTTCTTGTGCCTCTTTTTTCATCGTTTCCAATAATTGTTTATAGTGTGCGAGTTTTTCTTGATCCATTAACGATACTCCTTTCTTGCAGGTTCAGAGGATAAGAGCAGATGTGATGGAAAGGACAAAGCGCTCCATGCTGTTCTTGTCTAGCTCCGGCGCCTTTCTCCTCACGTTCATAAGCCGATTCTTTCTGTGGTAGAAGACGCCGCCCCGTTGTCGGAGGCCCGCAGACGGAGTCATGCAGGCGTTGGTGCCACAGGCCGTGCGGGACTCTCTGCGCTTTTAAACAGGCGTCTTGCTCTTTTCTTAGTTTTTCAAGGGTACGACTCCCACTGTGCAGCGTGAAACAGAAATGAGTCGCTCTTGTTCGTCCACAATTTTAATGTCCCAAACCATAGTCGTCTTGCCGAGGTGGAGCGGGGTAGCTCTTCCGGTAACGATTCCGGAACGTTTGCTTTTTATGTGGTTGGCATTGATTTCTATACCAAAAATCTGGTGTTTGTCTGCATCTATATTCAAGAAAGAAGCGATGCTTGCTGCTGATTCTGCCAATGCAACGCTGGCACCTCCATGCAAATAACCCATTGGCTGGTGCGTTTGTTTGTTTACCGGCATGGTTATTTCGACTAAATTCTTCTCCTGTGTGATTACCTGCATTCCAAGTGCTTCCATCAAGGTGTTTTCAAGATTCATAGTGAACATCCTTTCTATCATATTTCCCCGGGACAATAGGTTGAAACGTCCATTTTCTTCCTGGCTATCCCGGCATTACGTATTATGGAATAAAAAAACGACAAGTCGGCAGCTTGTCGTTTACTTCGGTGTACTTAAAAATGAAATGGAATGAAATATTCAATCAGCAACGACAGTCCCAGCAGCAACCCGAAAAAGGTGTTCGTCTGCGCTGTTGCCTTCATTGCCGGCATCATTTCCAAATTGACGGTTTTTCCTTTAAAGCCTTTGACTGCACTTACCGCTTTTTTTGTTCCAAGCAGGGTGATGAAGGACCAAATAGGCAGAATTCCTGTAAACACATAAACTGCCATCAATAAATAACTGATAGTAAATAAGGACGCTAGCAGTAACACCGCATTTTTTCTGCCGATTAAAATAGCGATTGTTTTTCTGCCGTTTTCTTTGTCGCCCTCCAAGTCCCTGATGTTATTAGAAAGCATGATCGTGCCGATAAAGATGGCTACAGGAATGGAAATCCATACAACGGAGCCGGTCACTTCCATTGTTTGAATAAAGTAACTAATCCCGATGATGACTGTTCCCATGAAAAAACCGGCGATCAGTTCCCCAAAAGGGGTATATGCGATTGGATAAGGTCCCCCTGTGTATAAATAGCCGCACAACATGGAAATGATTCCGATTGCGGCAATCCACCAGCTGGATTCAAGGCAAATATAGACGCCGAGCATGACAGCTATGGCGAAGAAACTAAGCGCCAAACGAAGCACCGTTTGAGGAGCGACCCCGTCCCGGACAATGGTGCCGCCGATTCCGACAGATTTCTCGTTGTCCAACCCTCTGACAAAATCGTAGTATTCATTGAACATATTGGTTGCCGCCTGGATGAGCATGGAAGCCAACAGCATTGCTGCAAATAACCAGAAATTAACGGAAGCATCCAGCAGTGCTGCCATGGTACCGACAAAAACTGGTACAAACGAAGCGGTAAGAGTATGCGGTCGTAGCAGACGCCACCAGACTTGAAACCCTGCTTTTTCATTGAGCGCACTGCTGATTGCGTTTTTATCAAGGGATTGCATATGGTTCTCTCCTTACATAAGCCTTCAAATCGTGGTATATCATATTAAGTTTAGGGAAACGACAAGACCGTGTCAATTATCTATTATAATAATTTACTAGGAATTAGTGGCAATTGTTGAGAAACGGACGAAAAGGGAATAAAATAGATAGTGGTTCTCAAGTCTGCAGTGCAGGTGTGAATACTTGATTTTATAGCTTGGAAGTTATATTTTTTATTAATGTGCCTTATTTATGGGTAAATAGATACATGGGCCGGTTTGCCAGTCGAGGGACCGGTGCTCGTTTCTGTACTTATATTGGAAGAAATAATCACATACTTTCTCCCTATTGTATTGGAGGGTATCATACATGATTCAAACAGAATTGAAAGAATTGGGACTTGCTGTCGAGGAGGCGGTCACCGCAGCCAGGTCAAATCAGGAGCCCCAGTTATTAAGTTTTACCGAACCGGTTCCTGCAGTCAATCCGATTTCTTTTTTCGCCAATGGGTCTTCGTTTGATGGCGGCCGGATTTTTTGGGGGAATTCTGCAGGCAGTCTCATGCTGGCAGGAGCGGGAGAAGCCCATGCTTTAATTGCTTCAGGAGAAAAACGGTTCGAACAAATGGAGAATAAATGGAAAAAGATGATCCAGCAGGCGATCATCCACAATCCTCAGCGTCAACCGGGAACAGGGCCGATTGCCTTCGGCGGTTTTTCTTTTGATCCTGCTAAACCGGCTACTTCCCTTTGGAAGTCTTTTCCCGACAGCAAACTTCGAATTCCCGCTTACTTGCTTACAGTCGTAAACGGGAAACATTATTTGACTAGCAACATCGTTGTTTATCAGGACGATAGGGCAGCTGACATCGAACAGCGCATGGATAAAGACAGACGGTTGCTGTTATCTTCTGCTACATTGCCGGAGGGGCCTGTTGTTTCGGAAAAAAGCGAGGTGGAACCCATGGCGTGGAAACAGCTCGTTCGGGAAGCTACGGAAACGATCAAGCAAGGGGAAACCGAAAAAATCGTGCTTGCGCGTGAGCTCCGCGTACAATTTTCGGACAAGGCACATGTGGCCCCTGTCTTGAAAGCATTGACAGAATCCCAGACGAATAGTTACATTTTTGCCTTTGAAAACGACGAAGATTGTTTTTTAGGTGCCACACCGGAACGGTTGGTGAAGGTGGAAGATCAAAAGCTGCTGTCGACGTGTCTCGCTGGTACTGCGCCCAGGGGAACGACCGAAGCAGAAGATAACCGGATCGGCGAGCAGCTCTTGACCGATGAAAAAAACCGCAGTGAACATCA
Organism: Sediminibacillus sp. JSM 1682029; assembly: GCF_041366435.1. Classification (NCBI taxonomy): domain Bacteria; kingdom Bacillati; phylum Bacillota; class Bacilli; order Caryophanales; family Bacillaceae; genus Sediminibacillus; species Sediminibacillus sp. JSM 1682029. The sequence continues at coordinate 37,732 of NZ_JBEWYY010000007.1, read as the reverse complement.
GTTTGTGGTGGAAATGATCAAGAAAGCTGTATCCGCATGTTGTGATCACGTCCGGGTTCCGGATGAACCAGTTTTATATCCGTTGAAAAATTTGCAGCATCTCTATACCCCTGTGGAAGCCGTCCTGCATGATGGCTATACCATACTCGATATTGTGAAACGGCTCCATCCGACGCCTGCATTGGGTGGTCTGCCAAGCGAGGAATCGGTTGCATTCATCCGTGAACACGAGCACCTGGATCGCGGTTGGTACGGAGCACCGATTGGCTGGTTGGATGCCTATCAAAACGGAGAATTCGCCGTTGCAATCCGTTCGGCACTGATCCAGGACGACCATGCTTCCCTATTTGCCGGATGCGGCGTTGTTAAGGACTCAAACCCGGAGGAAGAGTATCAGGAGACAAATATAAAGTTCACACCGATACTGTCTGTTTTAGGAGGACGATCATGAGTTATACCGAGGCGTTGACCAGATATACTGCCAATTTTGTCGATGAACTGTATCAAAGTGGACTGAGAGATGTAGTTGTTTCACCAGGTTCACGATCGACCCCGCTCGCTGTCACTTTCGCAGAACATCCGCATATCAGTCATTGGGTGAATATGGATGAGCGATCTGCGGCCTATTTTGCTCTCGGTATGGCAAAGCAGCAAAACAAACCTGTCGCCATTGTCTGTACGTCCGGGACAGCAGCGGCCAATTATTTTCCTGCGGTTGTAGAAGCATATTACAGTCGTGTGCCTCTCGTGGTATTGACGGCGGATCGTCCGCATGAACTTCGGGATGTCGGGGCCCCTCAAGCAATTGAACAAATCGAAATGTATGGAAAATACGCCAAATGGTTTCAGGAAATGGCGCTTCCGGAGCAGGAGCCGGCCATGCTGCAATATGCACGAAGTAAAGCAGCCAGGGCTTTCCATACTGCAGCGGAAGGAAACCCTGGGCCTGTGCATTTGAATTTTCCATTCCGCGAACCTTTAATGCCCGATTTCTCTTTGGAGAATATATGGGGAGACAGTAACGGCAAGTCCCACCATCAAACATATACGGGCGGAAAAAGATTGGAGCAACACCAGCTTGATAAACTGATTGAACAGCTGTCTGTGCATCAAAAAGGCTTGCTTGTCTGTGGTCCTCAATTCGATCCGGATTTGGCAGAGGCCGTTTGCCTTTTGGCAGAAAAGTGGCAGCTTCCTGTACTTGCCGATCCATTGTCCCAGTTGAGGGCAGGACAGCATGACAAAGTGAACGTCATGGAAAGCTACGATGCTGTACTGAAAAGTAAGCAAGTCAGGGATCGGATCGACCCGGACTTTATTATCCGATTTGGGGCTATGCCTGTTTCTAAGCCGTATTTGCTGTTTGTCAAAGAACATCCGGGTATCGAACATTTTGTGGTAGAACCGCATCATGGGTATCGGGAACCGGCTGGTACATCGGCTCAATTCATTTATGCCGATCCCATCCAGCTCTGTCGGGATCTAGCGCATGTTGGAACTGTTCCTCCATACAACCAGCAATGGCTGCAAACTTGGAGGGAAATGAATAAAACGGCCAAAGCCAAGCTTTTGGAAGAAAATGCAGAACCATTTTCTTTAACCGAGGGACATACGGTGAAACAACTGGCAGAAGCAGCTCCGGAGAAAAGCACTATTTTTGTCGGCAATAGTATGCCCATCCGGGATATGGACACCTTCTTTATGGCTACGCCGAAATCAATCCGCGTACTGGGCAATAGAGGAGCCAATGGGATAGATGGCACCACTTCTTCTGCGCTTGGGGCTGCTTCCCAAGGGGAAAGAGTGACTCTTTTATTAGGTGATGTAACCTTTTTCCATGATCTCAACGGCTTGATGGCGGCCAAACAATATCAACTCGATTTAACAGTGGTATTAATCAACAACAACGGTGGAGGGATATTTTCCTTTTTGCCGCAGGCAGGGCAGACCAGCCACTTCGAGACCATTTTCGGCACCCCGTTGGATCTTGATTTTAAACATGCGAGTGCGTTGTATGAAGGGAAATACACGAAGCCGGAAACTTGGAACGACTTGCGGCAAGCCTTATCTGACAGTTATCGTTATGAGGGATTGTCCATTATCGAAGTTCAAACGAATCGGCAGGAAAACGTGGAATGGCATCGAGAAAAATGGAATGAAATCGAACATCGTTTGCTAGATTATCTTGGCGGGTGATAAGGATGTATTACACAATCGACAGGAAACAATATTGGTTGAAAGAGGTTGGCAGCGGCCCTCCTTTGCTACTGCTGCACGGTTTTACCGGCAGCAGTGAAAGCTGGCAGCAATATGTCGAAAAGTGGAAGGATCGGTTTCGGGTTTTGCTGCTCGATTTGCCTGGTCACGGAAAGACGAAGACCCAAGCCCCTATCCGGATGGAGGATTTCTGTGATGATCTGGGACAATTGCTGGACCAGCTTTCTATTTCAAAGGTTAATTTGCTTGGTTACTCACTAGGTGGGAGGACGGCATTATCTTTTACGGTAATGAAACCTGAACGAGTTCAGTCATTGATGCTGGAAAGTGCATCCCCTGGTCTCGGTTCGCCTGACGAACAGCTTGCGAGAAAGACAAAAGACGAGGCACTGGCCGAAAGAATTCTGGAACAAGGTGTGACTTCGTTTGTGGACTATTGGGAGAACCTTCCCTTGTTTGATTCACAAAATAAACTTCCAGATTCCATCCAAAATCGCATCCGCCAGGAAAGATTAAGTCATACAGAGCGGGGACTTGCAGATTCGCTGATCGGGATGGGGACGGGGGCGCAGCCATCCTGGTGGGGAGAACTGGGCGACATTCGCTTGCCGGTTTTACTTCTGGCGGGTGAAATGGATCAGAAGTTCGTCGGCATTGCAGAAGAGATGCATCAGAGTATGCCTTCCAGCAAGTTGAAAATAATTCCTTTATCCGGGCATGCAATTCATGTGGAGCAACCACAAAAATTTGATACAATAGTACATGAATTCTTGTTGGAAAATGTCTGAGGAAGCTAATGGAGCATAGAAATCAGGGAAGTGCTTTTATGATTTTTCTATGAGGTCTTTCCCGAATAGCCCCCTTAGCTTCCCGGGAACAAGAAACCAAAACAATCTTGAATGGAGGGTATCCCTATGGCAATTGAATGGGTTACAGAACGGGAATACGAAGATATTCTTTACGAATCTTATAATGGAATCGCAAAAATCACGATTAACCGTCCAGAGGTACGCAATGCATTTCGTCCAGAAACAACGAATGAATTGATAGACGCGTTTACCCGGGCGCGTGACAACTCCAATATCGGTGTTATTGTCCTTGCAGGTGCAGGTGATGAAGCGTTCTGTGCAGGAGGAGATCAGAAGGTCCGCGGTCATGGCGGTTACGTCGGCGAGGATCAAATCCCCCGCCTGAATGTGCTGGATTTACAGCGATTGATTCGCGTTATTCCAAAACCGGTAGTAGCAATGGTTTCCGGTTATGCAATCGGAGGCGGCCATGTTCTACATATTGTATGTGACTTGACGATTGCTGCCGATAATGCGGTGTTCGGGCAGACAGGACCTAAAGTCGGGAGTTTCGATGCTGGTTATGGCGCCGGTCTTCTGGCGAGAATTGTCGGTCATAAAAAGGCAAGGGAAATCTGGTACTTGTGCCGTCAATACAGCGCAAAAGAAGCCGAGGATATGGGCTTGGTGAATTCGGTAGTGCCGTTGGATAAGCTCGAAGAGGAAACTGTTCAGTGGTGCCAGGAAATGCTGGAAAAATCACCGACTGCCCTCCGTTTCTTGAAAGCTTCTTTCAACGCTGATACAGATGGTTTGGCTGGCTTACAGCAAATGGGCGGCGATGCGACATTGCTGTATTACACCACAGATGAGGCGAAGGAAGGAAGAGACGCTTTCAAAGAAAAGCGTAAACCGGACTTCAAGCAATTCCCTCGTTTTCCTTGATAAGAACCAAGAACTGGGACAAAAGCATAGCGACCATCAAAAAACCGGACGATGATTGAAATCGTTCGGTTTTTGCTTTTGATCACACTTGGTACAAAATGCTGTTCGGCTGAGCTCGGGCCTTACGTTAATCCGCTATGCGGCAAAAGCCGTTGATTTAATCTTATCGGATATTTATGAAGTGCAAATCGAAGCAGAAAAGCAGATAAACTGATCGGGAGTTAGTTTCATTTGCATATAGTTGATTCTGGACATTTCCCTTCTTTTCACTTTAGGATAAAGATAAGGGTCTACTCATTATTTAGAGAGGATGAAAGCAATGAAAGTTTTAGTTGTTGGAGCAAACGGACAGATAGGCAAGCATCTTGTCACGATTATGCAGAATAAGGACAATCTGGAAGCGAAGGCAATGATCCGGAAACAGGAACAGGCTGCGGTTTTTGAAGAACTGAACGCTGAAACAGCAGTAGTGGATTTGGAACAGGACATCGATACTATCGCAAAAGCTGCCGAGGGAACAGACGCCGTTGTTTTCACCGCAGGTTCCGGCCCACATACGGGAAAAGACAAAACGATCATGGTTGACTTGGACGGAGCTGTCAAAACAATTGAAGCTGCCAAAGCGGCTGGCGTGAAACGCTTTATAATGATTAGCTCGTTTGATACTAGAAGGGAAGCAATACAGGCTGCTCCTTCCTCGTTTGCGCCTTATGTTGCTGCAAAACATTACGCAGATGAGTGGCTAAAGCGGACGGACTTGGATTATACAATCATTCATCCTGGTGCATTGACAAATGAGGAAGGAACAGGGAAGGTAAAGGCAGCAACTGAAGTGGAAAGAGGAGAAGTTCCACGGGAAGACATTGCAAACGTCATCGCTGCCAGTCTGGAGAACGATTCGACAATCGGCAAAGAATTTCAAGTAGTGGGTGGAACTACGCCGATTAACGAAGCAATCCGCGCCTTATAGAGCGCAGCTGTCAACCTGATTCAATTCTATAATCACGAGAAAAGGGCTGCAAACGCAGCCCTTTTCTCTCTATTTTACTTTTGCGCAAATGATAAACTACGCAGTAATTGTAATTGGGAGTACCATAGCCTATGTAAAAGCGTGTTAACCCCCGCTTCGGTAGCATACTTCGCTTTCAGCTCGTATTTTTCGTCATCAATAACATGTTGAAACGCAGCTTCGACCTTTTCTGTATTTACGTCCTCGACTCCGCTCATTTTTAATACCCGTTCAACATCCCGATAGTCTAACTTTGGTGTTTCTTCTTCTTCATTGTCTTCCATTACGCGGTTGATTTCCTCATAAACATTGGCGAGTGTGGATGTATTCAATTGATCTCCCGTTACATCCTTTACAATTTCCTCGAAAACGGTCTTATCCTCTTTGGCGGTGATTGTTTCTTGTGCATTCAACACTTCTTCTACGAAGCTTGGGTCTGGCTCATTCACTTTGCCGGCTGAATAGAGGATATGGTTGACGTCTGCGGCATTATCCGTGATACAAGGGAACAAGAACCCTGCCATCGGGGCGTTCAAGTTGATGATCGGATCGACGACGACATTGTATTTGAATTCCTTCTCGACATAATCAAAAAGCAGCTCCTTCTTTGGATCTTGTGTTTTGTTGATGCTGCAAAGAATAAACGGATTGGAAAAAACGGTATCCCGTTCACTTTCCTCCGACTCCTCACTCTGGCGTTTCATCGGTTTCAGATACTCTGCCTTGATAAAGGTGACTACGATATCCATCTCGTATTGTTTGTTTTGCAGCATTTTCTCAACGATATGCAGCATCCGCTGTTTCCAGTCTTCTACATCGCTGCTCAGCAACCCTTGATGTAAAACAAGCTGACTGCTGTTTTCTATGTCCCTTTCGAATTTCAGTTCGAATAGTTTTTCATCCAATTGTCCAGTAAGCAGTTTTTTAAAATTGTTCATGAATAATTCCTGCTGATCTTGTTCCAGCATTTCAAAAGGCTGGCTTTGATGATGATAAATTTCACTTGATTCCTTCATAATATAAACATTGAATATGTCAGATATTTTTAGTAAATCATTGTCTACTTTAAATTGCTTGCGGATAGCAGCGACATCTTTTTTGTTCATTGATAAACCCACCTTTATTTATGTGATTGCTATATCGAACAGCATGAGAAAGTGGAGAGCAAATAGTTGGTGTACCGCTTCATTCACTCTCCACCGATTTAGTATTTTTTTATTTTAACATAAGGTGTTAAAGATGACGTGATGAAATTGTTACTTAATTTGGATAGAAGGCCATCCGCTTTTGGATGGCCAAGCTTTTATTTTTTTCCGTTGTTCGATAAAATTGTGACATACTAGTTATCAGGTTTTTAAAGAAAGGATTCGAACATCATGACAGAAACTATTCCTCATTGGCTCAATAAACAAGCAGATTTATCACCAGATAAAACAGCAATTGAAACATCGGATGGAGAGGAGCTGACGTTTCTGCAGCTGCGGGATAAAAGCAGGTCCCTGGCAAGGAAAATAGCTGCCTCTGGTGTGCGGAAAGGAAACCACGTTGCTTTATTGGCTGCGAACTCTTCAGATATGGCGGCCGCCATTCATGCTTTGTCATATCTGGGGGCTGTCGCCGTTTTACTGAATGTCCGTCTTTCTGCTAGAGAACTCGCTTATCAATTAAATGATGCAGAAGTTTCGTTTCTGCTATATGACGAGGACCACACCGAGCTGGCCCTTTCTACTGTCTACCAAACCGATTGTCCAAATTTCAGCAGTTTTCAGGAGATTGATGAACAAACAGAAGCAACTGTCGATTTGCGGGAAGAGTTGGGACTGGATGAGCTGTTTACGATCATTTATACATCTGGAACTACCGGTTTTCCAAAAGGGGTGGAACATACCTATGGTAATCATTGGTGGAGTGCGGTATCTTCCGCTCTCAATCTAGGGTTGAGCAGAAATGATAAATGGCTGGCTTCCCTTCCACTGTTTCACGTTGGGGGTCTATCGCTGTTAGTGAAAAGTGTCGTCTATGGCATGCCGATTTATTTAATGAAAAAATTTGATATCGACCTGGCCCATCAGGCGATCATTTCAGGAAATGTCACCATTGTTTCCGTGGTAACAGTGATGCTTGAACGGCTGATCGACAAATTGGATGGAGGGCGTTATCCCGATTCCTTCCGGTGTATGCTTTTAGGCGGCGGACCGGCTCCGGAGCCGTTGTTGAAGAGGGCGAAAATACAAGAAATACCAGTTTTTCAAACGTACGGCATGACGGAAACTTCTTCGCAAATTGTCACGCTTAGCCCAGACTATGCCTTATCCAAGCTGGGGTCGGCAGGAAAACCCCTGGTTCCTGCACAATTGAAAATCATGCTGGATGGAAAGCCCGCTCCTGATGGAACGGTCGGAGAAATAGTAGTCAAAGGCCCGATGGTGACAAAAGGTTATTATCAAAATGACTCAGCCACCAGCAAAGCATTTCAGGATGGCTGGCTGGCCACCGGGGACCTGGGAAAATTGGATGAAGACGGTTTTCTTTATGTAATGGACAGACGGAAGGATTTGATCATTTCCGGCGGTGAAAACATTTACCCAGCTGAAATCGAGAGTGTTCTTGCCGGGCTGGATGGAGTAAAAGAGGCAGGCGTCATCGGCAGGGAGGACGATCAATGGGGGCAGGTGCCCGTTGCCTTCATCGTCCCATCCGATGCCGATTTAACCAAAGAGCAAGTTTTCCGGTACTGCAGGGAGCGTCTGGCTAAATTCAAAGTGCCGAAACATGTTTATTTTATTGCTGAATTGCCACGCAATGCATCAAATAAGCTCGTCAGGCACAAGCTTGTTGACCTGGCGGGGGATGGAGAATCCTAAGAGAGGAGCTGGGAAATGGGCCAGGAAAATATTTTGATTCGTCAGATCGAGGAAAGAGATTTGGAAACACTGTGGAAATTGGCTTACAGTGAAAAGTCACCTGAGTGGAAAAAGTGGGATGCCCCATACTTTGCCCATCGTCAAATCTCCCTGGATGAATATCTTGATAAAAAAGATCAGTTGATCCACCAGGATGAACGCTGGGTTGTTACAGTGGATGACAAGGTGATCGGTATGGTCAGCTATTATTGGGAGCATAAGCCTTCGCTATGGTTGGAAATGGGAATTGTCATCTATCAGCCCCAGTATTGGAGTGGAGGATATGGAACAGAAGCCCTGCGTCTGTGGATCAATCATTTGTTTCAGACCATGCCGCTGGTCCGGGTGGGTTATACTACTTGGTCCGGAAACCAGCGAATGATAAAAGTCGGGGAGAAGCTAGGCATGACCATGGAGGCAAGGCTGAGGAAGTGCCGTTATTATAATGGGAAGTTTTATGATTCGATCCGGATGGGTCTGCTTCGGGAAGAATGGGAAGCCAACCCCATCTTCCAATGATGCTGCCGGTTTTCCTCAGGCTTTGTGGCCGCCGATTTTATGGGTGCGGTTAAGGGTGACACCCAGATCCGTAAAGCTGGTGGCCCGAAGCAGGGAAGCGGCCCCGTGCTTTTGCCGGATTTGATCCATGACATAACCAAGATCTTTTTGTTTGGTTTTGTCCATGAACAAATCCAGCTGGGTTTCCTCATCATTTGCTAAGTTGTCCAAGGTGACGAACACGCGGCGGATTTTGCTGACACCGTCATAAAATTCACGGAACAACTGCATGCACACTTTGTATATTTCCATGGTGATGTTTGTCGGAAGTGCCACTGAACGGGACCTGCTGAATCCTCCGCCGTTTTCCCGGGAATAACCGATACCGAGATGGACCGTTCTGCCAGTCTGGCCGGCGGTCCTTGCTCTTCGGCACACTTCTTCGCACAAATCAAGAATACAGGCGAAAACTTCATCACCACGATAATCCCGCAGCAATGTAATTCCATGTCCGAATCCTTTTTGCTCCTGTTTTTGAAAATCGCCGATGACTGGGCTTGAATCGATGCCCCACGCGTGCCAATACAGTTGTTCTCCCATAATGCCAAATCGCTTCTTAAGCCGCTCCACGGGAAAGTCCGCCAGCTGACCCAATGTGACAATTCCCATTCGATTTAAATTACGCATCATCCGTTTCCCGATTCCCCAAATCTGTTCAATCGGTACCGGCCAAAGCATTTTTTCTACATCTTCGTACCGGCACTCGGCAATCCCTGTCTCTTTGGCGTACAAGTCCATGACAACTTTCGCCAAAAATTTGTTATCCCCAATCCCGATCGAACAGGTCAACCCCATTGTTTCCAGCAATTCTGCTTTGATCATCCGGGCGACTTGCCAGGAGTCCCCGTATAGCTTCTCCAGACCGTTCACCGTCACCCACAGTTCATCCACGGAGTACTGATGGATTGCTTCTTTCGGGACGTATTGGTTGACGAGCTTGGTTATTTCCATGGACACTTGTAAATAATCGCCCATTTTCGCTTCTACGATATGGATGTCCGGATCATCCGGAAGTTCGAAAAAGCGGCTCACATTTTTTATTCCGTGTTTTTTCTTCAATCGAGGGGATGCTGCCAGAATGATACTCCCTGACCGCTTTTTATCGCCTACGACTGCGAGCATATCCTGCATGGGGTCCAAATTGTTTTTCATGCATTCTACGCTGGCATAAAAAGAACGCATATCGATACAAAGAACATTATTTCTAGGAAGCTTCAGGTTTGTCGGCAGCATGTAATCCCTCCTATCGAAGAACGTATGTTCGTTTTGATTATAATATAACCCAGCTACAAGGATTTAAACAGCGTTAATTTATTCCAGACAGGCCCGGGCCTGCTTGTTTTTGTATAGAAGGCAGCCGAAGTGCGAACAATGCGGAAAAGACGAAAGACGAAGGCCTGTAAATCTCTGTCCATCCCCCTCGATGACACGCTAAAAGAAGCAGGGGCAGATAACCGGAAAAAAACTATATAAACAAACTGTATTTTTTGGTAAACTTACATTGCTGCAATTGAAAGGCAAGGAGAATCAAGATGAACATTTTTTCGCGATTATTTAAAGCAAGTCACCTATCGACAATCCGTTTGATTGTTTTGTTTTATTTGATGACCGTCCTTATATCGACTCTTTTGTTGGGCATCCCGCTTTTTCATCAGGGTGGTTTCAGCATATCCTTCATTGATTTGGTGTTTACAGCAGTAAGTGCCGTCAGTGTGACTGGCCTTACAGTTGTTTCCACAGCAGATACATTTAATGCTGCAGGAAAAATTGCATTGACGGTGGTACTTCAGTTCGGCGGTATCGGGATTATGACCCTGGGGACGTTCATATGGATTTTGCTGGGGAAAAAAATCGGTCTTCGGGGCAGACAGCTGATCCAGATTGATCAAAACCGGACCACTTTATCCGGACTGGTGAAATTAATGCTCAAGATTCTGAAGATCATTGTGACGATTGAAGTCATTGGTACCATTATATTAAGCACTTATTTTCTATCCTATTTTGATACATGGCAGGAAGCATTGCTGCAAGGTTTTTTTGCCTCGGTGAGTGCCACGACCAATGCAGGATTCGACATAACCGGAGCATCCCTGATTCCCTTTGCGGATGACTATTTTGTTCAGTTTGTCAATATTATCTTGCTGATTTTGGGGGCAATCGGTTTTCCTGTATTGATTGAAGTGCAGGAACTGATGAGAGGTCATCAATCGGAGATTAACCAGAAATATACGTTTTCCTTGTTTTCAAAGTTGACGACATTGACATTTTTTTCATTGATTTTGGCTGGTTGGCTATTGATATTCGTACTGGAACGAAATGCTTTTTTGGCTGATAAGATTTGGCATGAAAAAATTTTCTATAGTCTTTTTCAATCAGTCACCACGAGAAATGGAGGACTGGCTACCATGGATGTGGCCGATTTCACTTCACCGACTCTGGTAGTGATTTGTGTTCTGATGTTCATTGGCGCTTCTCCAAGCAGTGTCGGCGGTGGAATAAGAACCACCACCTTCGCGATTATGCTGTTGGCCATATACAATTATGCCAAGGGCAACACCAGCATAAAAGTGTTCGGAAGAGAACTTGATCAGGAAGATGTAATGCGGTCTTTCATTGTCATTACGACAGCGGCGATGCTTTGTTTAGGATCCATTATCGCATTGACATATTTGGAGCCATTCCCGCTAATATCCATTGCGTTCGAAGTGTGTTCAGCGTTTGGAACAACCGGGTTGTCGATGGGGATAACTCCCGATTTATCGACGGCGGGGAAAATCATCATCATTTTCCTTATGTTTATCGGGAGGATCGGGATATTCTCCTTCCTGTTCTTGCTGAGAGGTCGTGTTACAAAAGATATTTATCATTATCCAAAAGAACGGGTCATCATCGGTTAAGTGCATCGTCGACATTTCGTTGGAGGAAGGGCAGAAAAGGACATTACCTGGGCCGAGCCGCATAGCGGTTTGGTCTTTGGTGAGGTCAGGGATGTGCGTAACCTTTCATATGAAGAGAATCCAAACATTTGAGCGGAGTAAAGGAAATAAAAAGCTCCGTTTATGTCCCTTTACGAAAACCGGGCACAAAAAATAAATGAGAACAATTATCAAAATCATTGACGCCGAGCTCTAAAGCAAATAAACTGGTAATAGAGTAAAAACGATTAGGGAACGGCATTTTCGTTGAAATAGCTTTTAAGCCATCGCTCGTAAGGGAGAGATCGCGAAATGGAAACATTGACAGCAAAGGATTTGACCCTCGGATACGGAGAGGACATAATCATTGATGATTTAAATATAACTATTCCTAAAGGGGAAATTACAGTCTTCATTGGTGGAAATGGCTGCGGAAAATCGACACTGTTGCGCTCGATGGCAAGGTTGTTGAAGCCAAAACAAGGCGGTGTGATTCTCCATGGCGAGGAAATTGCCAAGATGCCGACAAAGGAAGTCGCCCAAAAGCTGGCGATTTTGCCGCAAAGCCCTGTAAGTCCGGAGGGATTATCGGTCCTGGACCTGGTAAAGCAGGGGAGACATCCATACAAAGGCATGTTTAAAAAATGGTCAAAGGATGACGACCAGGCTGTTGAGGAAGCGTTGCAGGCGACCAACATGAAAGAACTTCAGGATCGGCCTGTCGATTCTTTATCCGGCGGTCAAAGGCAAAGAGCATGGATTGCGATGACGCTTGCACAAAAAACAGATACCATATTATTGGATGAACCGACTACTTATTTGGATATGACCCATCAAATCGAAATTCTCGATTTATTATTTGAATTGAATGAGCGGGATGGACGCACCGTCGTAATGGTATTGCATGATTTGAACTTGGCTTGCCGTTACGCACATCATATCGTCGCCATCAAAGATAAACAGGTATATGCACAGGGAAGACCTGAAGAAATCATCAGCTGCAACATGGTGCATGATGTGTTCAACATGAAATGTGATGTGACATATGATCCGATGTTCGGAACGCCTATGTGTATTCCGCATGGTAGAGGCCGCTGTTTGATAAAAAGTGCTGTGGAAGAAGCACGCCAGGCCCGTAAAGCAGAATCACTTGCATAAAATGATTGACTCACTGATCTTGTCAGTGGGTTTTTTTATGACAAATTTGTCTCATCAGGGGCTGAAACAATCTTTGTTTCCAGCTTATTGTTTAGATAGCCGCCTAATATTTCATCCAGTTCATCTTTGGGACAACCTTCAAAAACTTCCAGTAAATCCTCATGATCCATTTGTTCTAAAACAGAGTGAATAAATACTTCTAAAAATTCCTTTTCTTCAAAGTGTCGCAAATATAATTCAAAAAGGTTGTCTGCGAATTTCATGTTACCCTTTCCTTTCTAAGCTTGTTTGTAACTTACCATATGCAGAAACATAAAAAAGTTGTTCATAAATTCCTGCAAATAGCGAAAATTAAAGGGTAGGAGGGTGAAAGATGGAAAAGAAAAGATACTTTGTCAACATAGGTACTTTGGAAATTTCACAGGTGGAGTCGGGGAATAACAATGATTTCTCGATTCTCGCAAGCGATGAAGAGGTTTTCCAGTTAAGAGAAATTTTCAACGAAATGTACAATTCCGATATTACTGCCTTTTTTCGCACCCATTTACCAATACCTTATCATAAGGATTCTGCCAATGATCGTTATGACACAGGAATTGTATCGGCTTTTCAAAAGCTTTACGAGTTAGGCGATGAAAAAACAAAAAGTCACATCGATAGCATGCACATTCTTCCTGAATAGTCTTCTGGACCGGAAAGTATCTGAGCAGGCACCCGGAGATTAACTGCAGTCAAATGTTCCTCCTGGAAGAATTGCGGCAATTCAAACGTTGACTTTCTTATCTTTAAAGTAAGACCTTGCCCCAGTGCGGGCAAGGTCCATTGAGCTTATATGGGATTTTCCATTTCGATCGCGGTATCGGTTACTTCCTGAGGAACTTCGATGCTATCCAATTCATTGAAGTTACGGTAGGTGGATTCCATTTTTTGAGAGATGTTGGTTGTTTCTCCGTTTTCTTCTATATCGATGTCCATGTCCACCGTCATCGATTCTGGGTAATACGTATCTTTGTTCACGGCAATGGTGTAATCAAGTTTGTTGATTTTCAGGGTGTCGAGTAGTTCCTCTGTGACCTCTCCTTCCGGCAGGTTGTTCATCTGCTCTTTCAGCAGCTGATCGAAACCTTCTCCGGATGCGCTCAATGATAAGATGTAACGGTTATCTTTTTCCTCCATGTTGAAGTCATCTGCATAGGCTTCAAGTTGTTTTAATTGATCAGAAGGATTCTGTTGCTGCTGGACCGCTGCTGTATTCAGTTGATCAGCCAATTCTTTCGGACCTTTCATCCATTGTCCTTGTTGCGGGTCTTTGAAAAACATCCCTTCTTCTGTATAGTACATTTCCACTTCCTGGCCCATTACATCCATTGTTTGGTGAAGGGCAAGAGGTTCTAGCTGGATTTCAGCGTTAATGGTGGTCGAAATTGACGGCATTTCCATTCCACCGCCAGCGATTTCCTGATCCACATCTGCTTCCATCTCAAAATTTTTCAATTCCTCGGAAGCCGCGAGCGTCTCCTGATAAATATCTTCGAGTTCGGCCTTTTCCTCCGCGCTGCAGGCAACCGTGAAAAGTATCAGGAAAGCCAAACTACACACTGGTAAAATGAATTTTTTCAAAAATATCTCTCCTTTTTTTGGCTTTTTCGCATCGATTGTTGGTGTATCGTCAAAAGGGAAAAATCCCCTCTTAAAAGAAGCTCATTGGGTCTCTGCATTGTTCATTGCTGCGGAAAACACTCCCTTTCCGGGGGACGGTCAGGCCCTTGGGGTCTGCATCTCCAGGAGTTAAACTCCGCGGGTTTCTTCGACCAAATGGGGCAAAGGACGTGTTCAAGTAGACCCCAGACCTCGTCCGCTGCCGCTGAAGTTGTGCGCCAAACTATCATCAGGACGACAGCGGTTACTGCACAGTTTCTCTCTTGGTCCACCAACGATCTCTGGATAAGAGCCTTAAAATACTGTCCCATTGCACCCATAAAACAGGAGCAACAGGTAATTAAATCGTTTCATTAACCATACGTTAAGAAGAAAGAAAAGGTTTCACCGGTAATTCAATTTTAATAATGGTTTAAAAAAATGGGAATAAAGGTATAAAAAACTATCGAGCATGATGAATCTAAAGGGGGAGGCTACATGAGAAAAACAGCAGCAACAATCCTGGCGACATTTGTACTTATTTTGATTATACCACTACTGATTTTGTCCGGGCAGGGTGATAAAGCAGATATCCTCGCATCGAATAACATAGAGCACGCAAGCCAGGCAAAGACAAGTCCGGCACATGAAAGCCCCGGCGAAGATGAACCAACAAAAGAAAGTACCCCGACGCATGAGGAGTTGGTTTCCGTTACGGAGACGTTTATTGATTTGCTTGTGCAGGAAACAGATGACAATTACCGGGTGACGAATTATCACTCGATCGATGAAATAACGGACGCATTTACCAAGGTAGCCACGCCAAGTGCAGCAAAAAAATATATCGATTATTATTATGAAGAAAAAGGGGACGGGTTATATCTTTTGCCGGCTGAAACGCCGCCATGGTTTCAAAGTGAGTCTGAATATGAGATGATAGAATCAGGAGATGGAACAGTGAAAGTCATTCAGGACAACCAGACTGATTTGCACGGGAGCTATACGCTAGAGCTTGAATTAACTTATGACGACAGCTGGAAGATCACCGATACGAAACATTCTTGATATTCAAGTTCTAAAAGGCAGTTGAACCAATAATGAACACATTCACAGATTACTACAATAACGAAGTAAAGCTTTCTTTCGATGATCATCCTTTTTCAAAAACTCCAAAGCATGTTTGGGTGATTTGCCGGTCAGAAAACCGTTGGTTGTTGACAAGGCATAAAGAGCGGGGAATCGAATTTCCCGGGGGCAAAGTGGAACCAGGTGAAACAGCCGAACAGGCGGCTGTCCGGGAAGTCCACGAGGAAACCGGAGGTATCGTCAAAGATCTGGTCTATATCGGTCAATACCATGTAGCTGGAAAAGGCGGAACCATTATAAAAAATGTTTACTTTGCTACAATCGAACAAGTAATAGAACAACCCACCTACTATGAAACCGAAGGGCCGGTATGGCTTGATGAATTTCCGAAGCATATGAAAATAAATCCGGATTATAGTTTCATGATGAAGGATCAAGTGCTTCCATTAAGTTTGAAGCGTGTATATATGTTAGCTCAGTTTAGTTGACCAGGTTCTGATCCTAAAATGACCTTCCGGTTGTCGAAGTTTCATTCAACACTTTCAACTTAAAAAAGTTGCGGGTACAAAAACATGGCTGCCAAAGCAAAAACCGAGCGAACTCTAAATGCTGAGTGAATTCGCTCGGCTTTTTTGTAAAGCTTGACTGCCTATTTATACTGTTGTTTGATTCGCGCATCGCTATGTGTGGAGAGTTCCACTATTGAACGGTTTACTCTTTCCTAATCAAAGAACCGAACGAATATCGTTCGGCTTTGATTTTTGGTCAGGGTGCTTTTGTTCCAGGCTTTTCAACAGAGTAGATAGATTATTGCCTGGCATTTTTGATCAGCCATTTTTCAAGTTTTTCAACAAGCTGATACATGATCGCGGCCAGAATTGCAATGATCAGCAAGCTATAAAGAACGAGGGTGAAATCGAAGACTTGAAAGCCATAGACAATCAGGTAGCCCAGGCCTTTGGCGGAAACAAGGAATTCCCCTACAATCACTCCAACCCAGGAAAGTCCGACATTCACCTTCAGGGTGGAAATCATAGACGGGAAGGAGGCGGGAAGGATGGCTGCTGTAAAGCATTGTCTCTTGCTGGCTCCGAAGCTTTTCAACACTTTCACATAGTTTTCGTCCACTTCCCGGAAGGCAGAGTAGACAACCAAGGTTGTAATGATGACACAGATGATCGCTCCCATTGCAATGATCGAAAAGTAGCCCGGTCCTAAGGCAACAATGATAATCGGCCCTAAGGCAACCTTCGGCATGGCATTTAGTACGACTAAGTAAGGATCTAAAATTCTGGATAGTTTTTCGGACCACCATAAGATGGCAGCAAGAATGATCCCGAGCAAGGTACCGGCCGCGAAACCGATAATCGTCTCAATAAGCGTAACGCGAAGGTGAAACCAGAGAGACCCATCCAGCAGATTTTCTGTGAACAGCAAACCGACTTGGGATGGGGAACTGAAGATCAACGGATCAATCCATTCCTGTCTGCTCGCCAATTCCCAGCAGGCAAAGAATACAACAAAAATAATGCACTGCCAAAAAATAACGCTTTTACGATAAGACTTGCGGCGTTTTTGGTGTAGTTCAAAAAGTTGATCGTCAGACTTGCTGTTTGTTTTCAAGGGAATTCAACTCCTCCCATATACGATCGAACAATAATTGATATTTTAGATGCTTCCTTGCTTGAAAAGGAGGCAAATCTCTTAGTTCGATCGGTACTTCAAAAACCTCTGCTATTTCCCCGGGATTTGCTTTCATCAAGTATATTTGATCACTCATCGCGATGGCTTCGCCAATGTCGTGGGTAACAAGTACCGAGGTCTTATGGTATTCCTTCAATAGACGTGAAACCAAGTCCTCCAGCTTCAATTTTGTTTGATAGTCGAGTGCAGAAAACGGCTCATCCAGCAATAACAGTTTCGGATCAGTAATAAGCGTGCGAATCAGTGCAGCACGCTGCCGCATGCCTCCGGAAAGTTCGGAGGGGTAGGCATGAATAACAGTCCCCAGACCGATCTCCTTCAAAAAATCCATTGCCTGTTTTTGTATGGCTCCCGTTAATTTTTGCTGGACTTTCGGGCCGATGAGGACATTATCAAGAATCGTTTTCCAAGGGAACAAATAATCTTGTTGAAGCATGTAGCCAATCTCCGCTTCTGCATCTGTTACGTTTTTATCACCGAGTGTCACTTCCCCCCGGGTAGGCTGGATCAGGCCTGAAATGATGGAAAGCAATGTTGTCTTTCCACAGCCACTTGGACCTAAAATGGAGATGAACGAGCCTTCTTCCACTGTCAAGGTGATATTATCCAATGCTTTTGTATAGCTTTTTTCCGTAAAATACTGATGGGAAATGTGATTGAGAGCCAGGAAAGCCATTGTCTTCTCCTCCTATTCTGTCATCACATCTTCGGCAATGGTAGTGTTTACAAGTTCTTCATACGGGATATCTTCGGGGAGTTCCCCTGCTTCCTCCATAATTCCTTTGAGATTGGTCCATTCCTCTTCATCCAAAATGGGATCTTCTGCAAAGGATCCTTGGCTTTTATAGCGTTGGATGGAGGAGCTGAGCAGCTCTAAATCTACATCTTCAAAATAAGGTGCTACAATTTCAGCTATTTTTTCAGGTGACTGTTCCTGGATATAGGTTTGCGCTTTGTAAATGGCTCTGGTGAATTTTTGCGCCGTTTCTTCATTGTCATTGAGAAAACTTTGTTTTGCCATAAACACCGTATATGGCACATGGCCCGATTCTTCACCGAACGAAGCAACAATATAACCGTTTCCTTCCGCTTCGAACTTACTTGCTTGCGGCTCGAATAACTGGACGTATTCTCCGGTCCCGGAGGTGAATGCTCCAGGAATATTTGCAAAGTCGATGTTCTGAATCAGGTTCAAATCTTCGTGCGGGTCGATTCCGTGCTGTTTCAACACATATTCACCGACCATTTGCGGCATACCGCCTTTTCGTTGTCCGAGAAAGTCACTTCCGATTAAATTTTCCCAAGTGAAATTTTCATCTGGTTTCTTTGCTACCAGGAAAGTGCCATCAGTCTGGGTCAATTGGGCAAAGTTGATAACCGGATCGTTGGCCCCGCGCGAAGCTACGTAAATCGATGTTTCGGATCCGACCAATGCTACGTCTGCATCATCGGATAACAACGCCGTCATGGTTTTGTCTCCTCCCCAAGTCGTCTGCAGCTCGACTTTCAGTCCCTCATCTGCAAAATAGCCTTGTTCCAATGCGACATATTGAGGAGCATAAAAAATACTGCGGGTGACCTCGGCGATTTTCACCGACGTTTTTCCTCCATTCGAGCTGCACGCTGTTAATGCAAGCGCACATACAAGTATAAATAAGCCAAACAGTTGTTTTCTTTTCATATCGGTCAACCTTTCGTTGAAATATGTTCGGTTGGGTTATTGTATGCGCAAGCCCAAAGTGTGTGAAATGCCCAGGCGAATAGAATCAAAAATAAGCAGGCATAATGCCCACTGGTAGAGGAAGTTAAGAACAGTCGGCCGATTTTCCTGCAGGTTAATTAAAAATATTTGCTATTTTATTTAGCTAAGCATCTCATTTGTGAAGGATTGTGGGATAGTTCAAAAAAGGAGAAATGAAAATCCTGCAGAAAATCAGAAGATTCTCTGCAGGATTTGGGCGAGTACAATGGAGTGGCGGTTCTGAAGGCACTGTGTCCATCTACCTGGAGTACACAGGGCCGGCATTTTTGATTTCTTCACTTACCTTTGCAAAAGACCGGAAATTATCATGGAACTTAGCCGCAAGCTGTGCTGCTTTTTCCTGATAAGAGGAATAGGAATCCCATGCTTCCCATGGTTTCAGCAATTGACTGGGAACACCGGGAATGGATTCCGGTATATGGAGACCGAAGAAGTCATCCGGTACTGTGTTTATTCCATCAAGTTTATGTTCGAGGACGGCGTCGACCATCGATCTTGTATAAACGAGCGGGATTCTTTCTCCGATGCCGAACGGTCCTTTTATCCAACCGGTGTTGATCAGATATACATCTGCATCATATTCGTCTATTTTGTCACCGAGCATGTCTGCGTATACCGCTGGAGCAAGCGGTAGAAAAGGTGCACCGAAGCAAGCGGAAAAAGTTGCTTCCGGCGCGGTGACCCCCCGCTCTGTACCAGCCAGCTTGCTGGTGTATCCGCTCAGAAAATGATACATGGCCTGTTCCTTTGTCAATCTGCTGATCGGCGGAAGGACACCGAACGCGTCGGCAGTCAGGAATATAATCGATTTGGGATGCGATCCCTGGCTCGGAAAAATACTATTGTCAATGTGGGTAAGTGGATAAGCCGCCCGTGTGTTTTCCGTCCTTTCCGTATTTGAATAATCGGGCCTTCCATTATGACAGAAAACGTTCTCCAGAACTGCACCATGTTTGATGGCATGGTATATTTGAGGTTCTTTCTCCTCGCTCAGTCCGACACACTTGGCATAACATCCCCCTTCGATGTTGAAAATGCCATTGGCTGACCACCCGTGCTCGTCATCTCCGATAAGGCGGCGGTCAGGGTTTGCTGACAAGGTTGTTTTGCCAGTACCAGACAAGCCGAAAAACAAGGCAGTATCTCCCGTCTCTCCAGTATTGGCAGAACAGTGCATAGGGAGCACTCCCTGTTGCGGCAACAAGTAATTCATAACCGAGAAAACAGCTTTTTTAATTTCCCCGGCATATTCGGTTCCACCTATCAGGATGACTCTTTCTTCAAAAGAAATAATAATGAAAGCTTCTGAATTGGTGTTATCCCGTTTCGGATCCGCTTTGAACGTGGGGGCGGAGATGACAGTGAACGCATCATGATGATCGGCATTGCTTTTTTCTTCGCGGATAAAAAGCTGTCGGGAAAATAAATTGTGCCAGGCAAATTCGGTGATGACTTCAATCGGCAGCCGGTAGTCTGTATCAGCTCCTGCCCATCCGCTGAAACGGAACACTGTATCCTGGGAGTGAAGATATGCGATTACGCGTTCATACAAGGCGTTAAAGCTGTCTTTATCCATCGGCTTGTTGACAGAACCCCAATCGACTTGTTCAGAAGCTTCCCCTTCGTTTACAATGAACTTGTCTTTCGGAGAGCGCCCGGTATATTTTCCGGTAGTGACGCTGACTGCCCCATCGGCAGTTATGCTGCCTTCGCCGCGTTCCTCGATGATTTCGACCAGTTCTTCTGTTGAAAGATTGAGTCTGCAGTTCTGCAGGGAATCGGATAATTTAGAAGCGCTTTCATTTGTGTGGTTCACATGCTCACTCCTTTGTATGAATTGATGGCTTGATAACGAGTAGTATAACATAATGGTTAATATATAACATACTTAATGACAAATTGAAAGATGATCGTTTAGATTTCCGCTATCGTTTTATTTTCGTTAAAATAAAGGGTAAAGGATTAAAAAGACAAGAAAAGCGCATCAAGCGGCTGTGGGAAAAAGAAGTACGGGCTTAGACATTCTCTGAGATTTTTATTTATCTTTTAAAAAAGGCGGGATAATATGGAACATAAATCAATTGTACTTTATGATGGAGATTGTTATTTGTGCCGTCAAACAAAACAAGCAATTGAAATGCTGGACTGGTTTGGTGCTTTTCGCTGGTTATCGCTGCAGGAATATGAAAAAAGGCAAACCATTTCGGACAAACAACGGGAGGCGATGATGGGTGAAATCCATATCGTGAAGCCGGACGGGAAAATAAGCACAGGTTACCATGCAGTCCGGTTTATGCTTGCGCGCTGCCCTTTGACTGCCCCTCTCGGAGTCTTGATGTACTTGCCAAAGGCCGAAGTGGTAGGAGATCCAGTATACCGGTTGATAGCCAGAAACCGTTATCGCATTTTCAAAAACAAATGCACAAACGGCGTGTGCAAACTCCCGCAATAGGAGTGTTTAATTCCAACCAAAAAGGTGGTAATTTATTGACATCGCCGGCTTGTTTCGTTACGATAAAGTGCGAACGGATACTCTCTTATCCAGAGACGGCGGAGGGACAGGCCCGAAGAAACCCGGCAACCATCACGAAGATGAAAAGGTGCCAACCTGATGCAAGGTTTTACCTTGGACGATAAGATGAGAAAGGCCATTTTCCTTTCCTTCTCCCTATTAAGGAAAGGTTTTTTGTTTGGTAAAAGGTAATTTACCGTGCGCATATGATTTTATTCGTATAGAGGACAAAAAACAGTTGAAACGGAAATGGAAATTCACCTGCTGAATGAATTTGTAATAACATACCTAGGAAAGAGCGGTTCCGTATTATTTGATGAAATGAAGGAGGATTTAGCAGAATGACTGCAAATCGTCGATTATTCACCTCAGAATCGGTTACAGAAGGACACCCGGATAAAATATGTGATCAGATTTCTGATGCCATTTTAGATGAAATTTTAGCAAGTGATCCCGATGCTCGTGTGGCATGCGAGACAACCGTTACGACGGGACTTGTTTTAGTTTCGGGGGAAATCACTACCAGTACTTACGTGGATATTCCAAGCATTGTTCGCAAGACAGTGAAAAATATTGGGTACACAAGAGCAAAATATGGCTTTGATGCAGAGACCTGTGCTGTCCTTACTGCAATTGATGAACAGTCCCCAGATATTGCAGGGGGGGTTGACCAGGCATTGGAAGCACGCGAGGATACAAGCTACGATGAAGAAATCGAAGCAATCGGTGCTGGTGACCAGGGCCTCATGTTCGGATATGCAAACAATGAAACACCAGAGCTTATGCCGCTTCCCATTTCACTTGCCCATAAAATCAGTAAACGTTTGTCCGATGTGAGAAAAGAAAACATCCTGCCATACTTGCGTCCGGACGGAAAAACCCAGGTGACGGTCGAGTATGATGAAAATGACAAACCGGTAAGAGTGGATACCATTGTCGTTTCCACTCAGCATCATCCGGAAATCGAGCTCAAGCAAATTCAACAGGACATTAAAGAATTCGTCATTAAGCCGATTGTGCCAGAAGCGTTACTGGACGATAAGACAAAATACTTCATCAATCCTACCGGAAGATTTGTAATCGGTGGTCCACAAGGAGATGCCGGCTTGACCGGCAGAAAAATCATTGTAGATACTTACGGGGGCTATGCCCGTCACGGAGGCGGAGCATTCAGCGGAAAAGATGCCACAAAAGTGGACCGCTCGGCTGCATATGCTGCGCGCTATGTAGCGAAAAACATCGTAGCAGCGGAACTGGCCGAATCCTGTGAAGTGCAGCTTGCATACGCAATCGGTGTTGCAGAACCGGTATCTATATCGATCAACACTTTCGGCACGGGAAAAGTGACGGAAGATGAATTGGTGAAATCTGTAAGGGGATTGTTCGACCTTCGCCCTGCCGGTATCATCAAGATGCTTGATCTTAAACGTCCTATTTACCAAAACACAGCTGCCTATGGACACTTCGGCAGAACTGACGTCATGTTCCCCTGGGAACAGACCGATAAGGTCGACAGCTTGAAGAAAATTTTAAATCAATAAGAGCGGCCGGGGGAAAACCGTGACCCCCTGAAAACCGAACGATGATTCGAAGGACGACCTTCGAACTCGTTCGGTTTTTCTTCTTTTGTGGTATTTTACCGGTCCCTGTAATAAAGCGCCCTGAAACATACCTTCCTCCGTATAACATTTGAGTGTTTCAAAAAAGTTACTGGAATCTGAAACAAATAAATTTCGGCTTTCGTCTATAGATGGAGCTACTTGAGAAAGGTGGAAAAGAGGGGAGTCATGGAAAAAGACGAAAAAGAAGCTATCTTGGAAGAAATGATGATAAAACATGGAAGTGATTTAGTCAGATTGGCATTCAACTACGTGAAAGACAGGGAAACCGCAAAAGACATGGTTCAGAATTCTTTCATTAAATGTTATGAAAACTTAGATGGCTTTCGGTGCGATTCTTCGATGAAAACATGGTTATACCGAATCACGGTCAACCAGTGCAAAGATTATTTAAGAAGCTGGCATTACCGAAAAGTCCAAACGAAAAGCGCTTTTGTAAATGCGATCAAATCTATTTCCTCCTTGACAGAAAAGGAGGTCATAAAAAAATCGGAATCTGAAGAAATGAAAAATATTATGTTTTCTTTACCCGCAAGCTACAGGGAAGTTATTTATTTATATTATTACAAAGACTTGGCCATCACGGAAATAGCGGAAGTCACTGGTTTGAATTTGAACACCGTTAAAACGAGACTGAGAAGAGGGAAACAGAGACTGAAAAATTTACTTGAGGAGGCTGAGGTGTATGGGGAAATTCACTAAGCGAATATCAAGGTATGAAGACAATCAGGATTTGACGTTCACTAAAAAAGACAGGTTGGAAACGTTTAAAAGAATCCAGCGGAGCCCTGCCCCCTATCATCAAAGGAGCACTACCTTGCGCCGTATTGGTAAACGGTATGTCGGCCCCATATTGGGCACTTTGATGGTAGTGCTCATAATGATCGGTTTCCTTTTACCTGAATTTTATCAAACCAATGAAACAAAGGTACCGAGTTCGAATCAGGCCTCTGAGCAGAAAAACACATCATTTTCCGCGTTACTGATCGGAAAGGAAGCGGTTGAGGACAATAGTGGTAGAACTTCGATTCATATTTTGCTGACCTATAATAGCATCGATAAAAGTGTAAAGTTAGTGCCCATCCCAAGTGATGCTTATGTGGATATAAGTGATCCTGCAGGAGAAATGACCCAGAAAGACAAATTAATGCATGCTTATGCTTATCATTCCTCCCCAGAAGCTGTTTTGGCAACAGTCTCTACACTTTTCGATATGCCCATTGATTACTATTCCATTTTTTCCGAAGAAGAAATATACGGGATGTTGGGAATAAAGGAAGACGACCGCAAGAATGGTCCAGTCCAGCTATATAAAATGAGAGATTTACTGGAAGAGCGATTATCCGGTTCACAAATAAACAAGATATTAGAAGTGAGTGAAACGGATATACCCGACAACATTCTTAACCATTTCCAAGTGGATGGGAGTAATGCTGCATCCGTCGAGGTCATGGATATGGAAAAGGGTACGGAGGAAACATTCATTAATGGAATTTACTATGTAAAAATCAATCAAGACCTGTTGGAATCTACAGCTAACAAACTCAAACAGCATGTCGGATACCGAGAATGAAAACCCAATAAACACAGAAGGGCAAATGGTTTTGAAAATCAAAATCCGCAGCAATTCTGGTCCAACCGCCCGATTGGGCTGGGGGGATGGTTTCATATAATGGCTGTAACCGGCGTATGAAGAACTCATGGAAAGTTCTAGATGCCAGGCAAAGGAGGTTATTCTTTGAGCCATTTTGAAACGTGCAACAGAAATATTGGGGAAGCGGTCAAGATTACCTGTCATGATGGCACTGTGCATCGGGGAATCATCGATAGAGTGCACAGGGACCGTGTGTTTATCCGCCCGATCGAAGAAAGAGTCGGAGATCCTGGTCCCGGCGGTCCGGGCTTGTTTTTATATGGACCGGGCTGGGGATGGGGCTACGGAGCTGCATATGGAGTAGCATTCGCCTCCATAGCGGCACTTACCTTGCTTCCTTTCCTTTTTTGGTAGGAGAAACTGCCGAAAACCCGTCCAGGTTTCCGAAAAAATATTTAGGAAGCCTGCCGGGTCTTTTGGCAGGTTTTTTGTGATATTGCACTTTCCGCCCCTTTTTCGGTTAGTATTGAAATTTGGATTGTGCTATAATTAACAAGATGTAAACATATAGAAAGAGAGGCAAGATTATGTGTGGTTTTATCGGAATGATCCGCAACCAACCTCAAGCACCAGAACAAGACAACAAAAATACCTTTCAAAAGCAAAATAACATTATTTCCCATAGAGGGCCCGATGACGAAGGGTATTTCTATGATGAATATATTTCACTTGGCTTTAGAAGATTAAGCATAATCGACATAGAAAGCGGTCAGCAGCCGTTCAATTATGATGACGACCATTATTGGATGATTTTCAATGGAGAGATTTACAATTATATCGAGCTGCGCGACCGATTGATCGAAAAAGGATACACGTTTACCACCGAATCTGATACGGAAGTTATCATTGCTATGTTCAAAGAGCACGGAACCGCCGCTTTTGAACAACTAAGAGGAATGTTTTCTGTGTTGATTTGGGATAAGCAGACGCAAGTACTGTATGGGGTTAGAGATCCTTTCGGGATCAAGCCGCTCTTTTACAGCGAAATGGACGAGGGTACATACTTCGCGTCCGAGAAAAAAAGCATTACCATGATGATGGAAAGTGAGCAAGTTGATACTGCAGCCCTGCAGCACTATTTAAGCTTTCAGTTCGCTCCAGAACCACTGACATTGACCAAGGGCATCGGAAAGGTGGAACCGGGCCATTTCTTTGTCAAAAAGCCAGGCGAACCGATTGAATTCACACGCTATTGGCATGCCAAATTCGCGCCGGTTTTAATGGAAAAAAACGAATGGATCAAACGTATCCAGGATGTTATGTATGATTCTGTCAATGTTCATATGCGCAGTGATGTCCCGGTCGGTTCATTCTTATCCGGCGGGATTGACTCTTCATTGATTGTAGCAATGGCCAGGGAGTTCAACCCCGATATCAAAACCTTTTCGGTAGGATTTGAAAGAGATGGCTATTCCGAAGTGGATGTAGCGAAAGAAACTGCGGAAAAACTGAATGTCGAAAACATCTCGTACACGATCACGCCGGAAGAATATGTGCAAAAACTGCCGAAGATTATGTGGCATATGGATGATCCGCTGGCAGATCCGGCATGTGTACCGTTGTATTTTGTCGGAAGAGAAGCCAGTAAGCATGTAACCGTTGTGCTTTCCGGTGAAGGTTCTGATGAATTGTTCGGTGGATATAATATTTACCGCGAGCCGGAATCGTTGAAATTGTTCGAGTCGATTCCGTCACCTGCCAAAGGATTGCTTTCCAAAGTGGCGGCCGTGCTTCCTGAAGGTGTCAGGGGCAAGAGCTTCTTGGAACGAGGAACCACGCCACTGAAGGATCGGTATATCGGCAACGCAAAAATGTTCGAGGATGAGGAGAAAAAACAGCTGTTGAAAGCCTATCATCCTGATTTGTATTACCAGCAAATCACCAAACCGCTTTATGCCAACGTAGCAGGTGAACATCCGGTGAATCAAATGCAATATATCGACATTCATACGTGGCTTCGCGGGGATATTTTATTGAAAGCAGATAAAATGACCATGGCCCACTCTCTTGAATTGCGTGTGCCATTCCTGGATAAAGAAGTGTTCCGTATCGCAAGTGAAATTCCCGTCGACTTAAAAATCGCTAACGGGACAACTAAAAGTATTTTGCGCGAAGCATCAAGAGGCATCGTGCCTGATCATGTCCTTGATCGAAAGAAACTTGGGTTCCCAGTACCGATTCGTCACTGGCTGAAGGATGAGCTCTATGATTGGGCAAAAAACCTGATTGCCGAAAGTGAAACAGATCACTTGCTTCATAAAGGGTACATTGAGAACCTTCTCGAGGAGCACTGCCAGGGCAAAGGCGATTATAGCAGAAAAATATGGACGGTATTGATGTTCATGTTGTGGCACCAAATTTATGTGGAAAGAAAGTATTCTTTCGAGGAATTGCAAGAAGAAGACCAAACAAAAAGCAAGCTTACGGTTTAACCGTAATTGCTTGCTTTCCCATTTGCACCCACGCTTCTTTGAAGTCATTGATGGGTGCTTTTCTTTGTTTTTTGGCAAGTGGATCATTGAAATAAATGTACGTTTCATCATATCCGGTTACCAAGACGGAATGCTCCTTCATCGTTATCTTGATACTTCCCTGTTCCGTATTCCAAGTTTGAAATTCTTTTTCTGGCAGTTTTTTAAAGGTTGTATTGGTGATGACCCAAACCGGTTGGCGGTTATGGAGATAGTTGAAAATTTCGTAAAAGTGTCCGCCGCTGAAATCGTGAACCCGGTCACCCAGGTATCTTTCTGCAAGTCGTGCGATGGGCTGGTGATAAACCCCGAACCCGGGCTTGTCCAGAGAATACATGTCACCGACAAAACCCTTGGAAGGATTGCCGAAGAACATTTCCTTTTCATTTTTATGAAATGGAGTGGGATCTTTTTCAACTTGATCAGCTAGTTTCAATTTGGATACTTCTACTCCATTATATTGGAGAAGCATGGCCAGGCTGGTCACCTCGCAACCGCGTGGCAGTTCCGGGTATTGCATAATCAGAGGTGCATCCAATTGAACAGACTCGGGAAGTTGAAATTGTTCTATCAAGGGGAAAACAGGCTCCAATTCGGCTGTAGGAAGCTCATCTGCCAGGGCCCGTACTGGATTGGCCTGTTCTTTTATCCATTCTGTCGCTGCCGGCTGCCAGGCCGTCCGATTATGATAAAGAATGATCAGTGAAACTGTAACAGTGCAAAGCGCAAACAGTAATGCGTTGGATTTATAAAAAAGCCGCCAAGTTGTTTTTTTCGCTTTTCGATGAAAATATGTGAGCATGAGTGTCATCAGGAATGCAAAAAACCCGATAAATAATAGCACGGTACACTGCACCTCCTGTTTATAGAATAACGCATTTCGACAAAATAAACAGGAAGCAATTTTGACAATTTGACGTTATTTTTCCTGCTGATTTTTATAATACTGCCCTTTTTCCACATAAGATTGTCTGATTCTGCCCATTTCTTTGAAATCCTCTTCGGTCAGTTCGCGGACCACTTTGGCAGGCCGTCCGAAAGCCAGAGTGTTTGGCGGTATAACTTTGCCGGGAGGGATAAGGCTTCCCGCACCGATGAAGGCGTGCTCTCCAACTTCTGCGTCGTCAAGTATGATGGAACCCATTCCAATCAAGGCTGCTTCCCTGATTTTGGCTGAATGCAACGTCACCTGATGGCCGATCGTAACACCGTCTTCGATGACAAGTGGAAGACCGGGGCTTTGGTGTAACAGGCTGAGATCCTGGACATTTGCCTGTTTTCCGATATGGACGGGAGCGACGTCGCCTCTGATAACTGTTTTGAACCAGATGCTCGCAAATGCTTCAATGGTCACTTCTCCAGTGATGACAGCATCTTCGGCTATAAAAGCGGAGTCATGAATGACAGGTTTTTTCCCTTTATATTCGTAAATCATTTGAATCCCCCTGTAAATTATGGTGATATAGATAATAGTATCATAAATGCAAGCGGCCATTTAAACCAAATTCAGATGACAAAAATGTTTTAAAGAAACAGAAAGAGGGAGAAACTTTGCCATACAGCATCCCGCGAACTTCGCCAATTTTAATGAAAAATGTGTACACAAGAATATTCCCGCAGGTCGATCGTGAGTTGTCTTTCTGGAAAAACAGAGCAAACGAGATTCCGGATCACGAATTGCGTAAACAAGCACAAGACAGCATAAGAGACAAAAAGTTCCACTGTCAAGGCGGGGCTGTTTATAGTATTTTGGCCGGTCCATATTGGCGAGAAGCCGTCCGTTTTATCGTTGCTTATCAAACAATCAGTGATTACCTCGACAACTTATGTGATCGGAGCACCTCGCTTGATCCAAGAGATTTCCGGATGCTTCATCAATCGATGCAAGACGCATTGAAACCGGCTGAATCAATAAAACCTTATTATTTTTACCGAGATGAACAGAATGATGGAGAGTACTTATCAGACTTGGTAAGGACCTGTCAAAACTGCCTGCGCAATCTGAGCGGTTATCCGTTGATAAGTACTCATATTCAACAGCTTGAGGGACTTTATGCCGATCTCCAGGTACATAAGCATGTGAAGGAAGAAGAACGAATTCCGCGATTGGAAGAATGGTTCGAGGAGTACAGGGAAAAATGGCCTTACTTAAGCTGGTATGAATTTTCAGCATGCAGCGGTTCCACACTCGGTATTTTTTGCCTTGTTTCCTACACGATGGGTGGCAGAATGTCTCAGTCGCTTGCCGATGAATTGTTTGAAAGTTATTTTCCTTTCATGCAGGGGTTGCATATATTGCTGGATTATTATATCGATCAGCAGGAGGACCTTGAAGAAGGCGACTTGAATTTTTGCAACTACTATAAGACACCGGAAGAAATGAAGCGGCGTCTCCTATTTTTCATTGAACAAACAAACAAAAATGTACAACGGCTGCCAGACCGTCAATTTCATGAAATGGTACATAACGGACTTGTCGGACTCTATTTGGCAGACCCTAAAGTTGCCCACTTGTCCGGAGGAAGGGAAGTGACCAGGAAGCTTTTGCGGGCCGGGGGGATCAGGTCGGCTTTTTTCCATCTGAACGTGAAAGTGTACAATCGCTTCAAACGATGAGAAAAAGCACAAGGCAGAACAATCGGCCTTGTGCTTTGTTTATCCCTTTTTTTGAAGAGCAAGCAGAAACGGCGGATTGTTTTGCTGATTGATAAATGCGTACTGCAGGACAGAAAACTCCTTTTGATCCAAACCGGCAAGATGATCGAGCAGTTCCTGTTTCTCCAGTTGGCCGCCTTGATGACCATAATAGACGACGATAGCGATTAAACCACCGGGTTTCATGATATCGGCTAAAGCTCGAATTGCCCCTATTGTGCTCTCCGGGGTCGTAATCGTCTGTTTGTCGCTTCCGGGCAGATAGCCTAAATTGAATATCGCCCCGCCAATTTGCCCATGAGATGTCGCTGGTATGTAAGTTTTCACATATTGATGATCAGCCAACAAGAGGCGGACATTGAAAATTCTTTGTTGTTCAAGTAACAGCCTTGTCCGGTCAATTGCTTGCTGTTGGATATCCAGAGCGTAAACGGTACCCTTGTCGCCGACAAGCTTACTCAAGAATGCTGTATCGTGTCCATTGCCGCAAGTGGCATCAACCACTATCTCTCCGGGTTTTACGGTTTCTCTTAATAAGTCATGTGCAAATGGTATAACCTTTTTCACGATTTCCTCTTTCCCTTCTTTTGAAGTGGAAGCAGTCCATATTTTATCATAACCTCCTGTTGGGGAAAATAGCACAGCTATAGCAAGAGTATGAAAATAGCCAAGAATGCACACCTTATAAAGGGGTGATGAAATTGGCTACCAGACAATCAATCGATGATCTAATTGCCAGAACAAATGACTGTATATCAAATGCAGAAGAACAGCTCGATATCACCAATCGAAATGGCTATTCAGTCGATGCCGATTATTCTGAAGCGCAGGCAAAGTTGACCCAAATGGAAGCGGAAATCGCCAAATTAATGGACAGCTCCAACGCTCAGCAACGTGAACAACTGCACCGGCTGCATTTGAAGGCCAGCCAATGCTTGAATGATATGATACTGGATCAAAACGATTTAGCTGGTGAATAATCAAGAATACCGCCACAGTTCATACTGGGACACTGAAATGCCCCTGTTAATCGAATCTGCTGTCAACGTTAGTTTTTGACTCCGCGAATCGCTTGGCGGTGGCTGCTGGGCAGCGGGTCCGGCCTCAGTCGACTTGGTCAAGAGGGACACTTGATTAAGTGGATCTTCTACTCGCGCTGTCCCCGCAGGCATCACCGATCGCTCATCGTGAAATCAACAATGGTCAAGCTGAAAAGAGTGATTTTCTTGTATCCAACAATGAAAATCACTCTTTTTTATTGTATGGGAAATTAAAAAGTAACTGTCTGTGGATAATTATTGGCCGAAACAGCCACGTCCAGCTCCAGCGCCTACCCCTCGAAGTCTTGAGCCCCACCCTCTGTGTGGCAAAAGCGCCACGCCGAGGCTGTTCTTAAGCTTGTCGGAGGCCCACACGATATGGGTCATGCAGGCGTTGCTACAGGACGTGGCGGCTTTAGCCTGTACACCTTTAAATAGGCGCTTGCGCTTTTCCATCTGTGTGATAAATAGAAAAAATATTTTGAATTTATTTTTAAAAGTGAAATCCGGGAAGGCATCCTTCACATATTCACTCAATTCCCGATATTACCTTTGGGACTATTTTTAAAGGGGAGTTTTTACACAAATGAAAAAAATCGCATTAGTTGCTTTATTTGCTCTGATATCGGTTCTTTTTGTCGCCGGATGCAGTCAACAGGAAACTGCCGAAGGAGAGGAAGAACCATTGAAAGTCGGGATTATGCTCTCGGATGTCGGTCTTGGCGACCAATCGTTCAGTGACTCTGCATTCACCGGGTTGATCAAAGCCAGAGATGAGCTTGGCATTGTGTTCGATTACAGGGAGTTAGATGAATCAGGCAGTTATGAACCAGGCTTGAACGAGCTGATCGCAGAGGATAATGATATTATTATCGGGCTCGGGTACATGGTGCAAGAGGAATTGGAAAAAGTCGCAGAAGAAAACCCAGACCAGCAATTTGTATTAATCGACGCCGTTTCAGGATTAGAGAATGTAACCTCGGTCACTTTTAAAGCTGACCAGGGTAGTTATCTGGCAGGGGTTCTGGCGGCCTTGACTTCCGATAGTAATACAATCGGGTTTATTGGAGGGGAAAACAACGATACGATCAACCAGTTTATGCATGCATACAGAGAAGGGGCAAGATCGGTTTCCAGCGACATCAATGTGTTGGTAGAGTATGCCGGTGACTTTGGTAACGACCAGCTGGGAGCAAAACTTGCAGGCGAAATGGCAGACAAAGATGCAGATGTCATTTTCGCAGCCGCCGGGTTTACAGGAACGGGCGCCTTAAAGGAGGCCCAGAATCTGGGGATATATGCAATTGGCGTGGACTCGGATCAATATTTCCATGCCGAAAAAGCGGTGATTACTTCTGTCATGAAGAATATTGATGCCGCGGTTTATGAACTTGCTTCCCAATTAGTGGAAAATAATGAAATTAAGCAGGGACAATTGGACCTCGGGTTAGAAGAAAAAGGTGTGGGATTGGCTCCTGTTCGGATTGTTAACCTGACCCAGAAAGAAAATGAGTTGTTGGAAGATGCAAAGCAGGAATTAATGCAATAATGCTAGGGGGATATCATGACGATTAAGAAAAAACTTTTACTCAACTCACTCGGAATTTTATTGCTAGCTTGTTTAATCGTAGGATTTATTATTTATAATATGTTGCACATTCAATCATCATCATCCGACCAAGTTTCCATCCTGTTGAACATTGAAAAATTTCAATCAGAAATGAATGGGACAAAGCAAAGCTTGAGCAATTTTTCTTTTTCAGGAACCGATGCCTTAAAACAGGAATCGACTAGGCAAATGGAAGCAAGTCAGGCATTGCTTGAAGAATTAAAAGCGTCAGTAACCGACCAATCGAGCCTAGGTTATCTGACAAAGGCAGAAACGAAATTCGCCGAATGGAAGGAGGGAGTTGCTGCTTCCCTTGAGGAAAAGGACCTCGGTGAAGCAAAGCGTCAATCGATCCGGACAGATGGCATACTGAACGATATCTACATGCTTAGCCAATCGGCTGAAAGGAATTACCAGGATATACAACAGCAGTTGAAAAACCAAATCCGGTTTACGATCGTTTCTTCCTTGATCGGTTGTATCGTACTGCTGATTCTTGCTTCTTTCTCTACCCTGAAAGTGACGAATTCTATTTCGACTACCCTGCGTAGGCTTGCCGATAATGCCGGAAAGATAGCGACTGGGAATTTGGCAGTCCGCCCACTGGATTACAATAAGCAAGACGAACTGGGAGCGTTGAATGTTTCGTTCAGTAAAATGACGGGACAGCTGCGCGACTTGATTTCCTCCATTGACGGGGTGAGCAAAGATGTTGAAAACTTTGCAGCTGTAATCGATGAAGAGAATAAGTCTCTGACTGAAGTGAGTAAACAAGTTGCTGTATCCACCGATGAGCTATCCGCAGGTACCCAGTCCATTTCGGAAGATTTGCAGGATGCCGTGACCTTGATTGAACAAATGGATCATGACTTTTCAGAAAATGTGGAACACACGCAACAAGCCGTTACATTCGGAAATGCTGCCGGGGAAGCAGTCGTAATCGGACAAAAAGCAATTCAATCTCAACAACAACTAGTAGTGGAAAATGCCAAGACATCGAAGGAAATAAGACAAGCAGCTGAGACTTTTGCCAACTATACAGGAGAAATCAACAACATGGCTAAATCGGTTGCCGAGATTGCCGACCAAACGAATTTGCTTGCATTGAATGCTGCCATAGAGGCGGCACGGGCAGGGGAAGCCGGGAAGGGCTTCGCAGTTGTTGCAGAGGAGGTGCGCAAGCTTGCGGAAGACTCTTCGACTGCAACGGGGCATATTTTTGAAATGGTAAAGTTAATCGAAGAAGGAATCAGCGATATTACCATTTCAGCAGAAAGAGGAGCCGGTATCGTACAGGAGGAGCAGGCTTCCATGGATAAAACAACTTCCGCTTTTGCCAATATCGAACAGAAGGTGGAAGGTTTCAGCGAAGAGTTATCGATTTTGCTGGATGGCATTCAACGCTCGAAAGAAACTGGGCAAAAAGTGCTGGAAAATGTGGAAAGCATCAGTGCAGTTGTGGAACAGTCAGCTGCTGGAAATGAACAAATTTCCGCTTCTACACAAGAACAATTGACAGCTTTCAATCATATGGTAGAGCAAGTTGCGAAGTTGAGAAAACTGACAGATGAATTGAACGAAACAGTCGATACATTCCAACGTTAAACGGACTTGTATGCCCGTCTTGTCACAAACCTTGACAAATACCTGGGGTTTCTTTACAATACGGTTACATTAACAAATGAACGACTTGGATAAGGAGTAGTAATAATGTTTCCGGGTGTCAGAGAGACAGCGGCCGGTGCAAGCTGTTCCCGGACATTATGAACTCGCCTTTGATGTCGCAGAAGTGAATCTGCCAGTAGCTTTTGCCGTCGGCCGCGTTAAGGCTTCAAGCGGGCGCTTATTGCGCTAAGTTGGGTGGTACCGCGGGATTAATCTCTCGTCCCATTATGGGATGGAGGGATTTTTTTATAGCTTTTTTGCAGTTTTTTGCGGCTTGGGGGGCAGGTCGAATCAATTGAAGGAGGAATGACCCATGTCATTTGATCATCGAAGAATAGAAGAAAAATGGCGAAATTATTGGTTGGACAACAAGACATTTAAATCAGACAGTGATACAAACAAGGATAAGTATTATGTCCTCGACATGTTCCCTTATCCATCCGGTGCAGGCTTGCATGTTGGTCATCCGGAAGGTTATACAGCAACCGACATCATTGCAAGGATGAAACGAATGCAAGGCTATGAAGTATTGCATCCCATGGGTTGGGATGCCTTCGGTCTACCGGCTGAGCAATATGCATTGGATACAGGGAATGATCCGGAAGAATTCACTCGCCAAAATATAGAAACCTTCCGCAGGCAAATCCAGGAGCTCGGTTTTTCATATGATTGGGATCGGGAAATCAACACTACTGATCCTAATTACTATAAATGGACACAATGGATTTTTCTGAAGCTATATGAAAAAGGACTTGCTTATATAGATGAAGTACCTGTTAATTGGTGTCCCGCGCTTGGTACCGTTTTGGCCAATGAAGAGGTGATCGATGGAAAAAGCGAGCGTGGCGGCCATCCGGTCGAGCGGAGACCCATGAAGCAATGGATGCTGAAAATAACAGCCTATGCCGATCGGTTATTGGAGGATCTGGAGGAGCTTGACTGGCCTGAAAGCATCAAAGATATGCAGCGAAACTGGATCGGCCGTTCTGAAGGAGCAGAGGTTTATTTCGGAATCGAAGGTATGGAAGATTCATTCACTGTGTTCACGACTCGTCCTGATACATTGTTCGGTGCCACTTATGCAGTCATGGCACCGGAACATCCGTTGGTTGACAAAATTGTCTCCCATGAGCAAAAACAAAAAGTCGCCAATTATATCAAGGAAATCCAGGCGAAAAGCGATTTAGAGCGTACAGATCTTGCGAAGGAAAAGACCGGGGTTTTCACTGGTGCGTTTGCGGTGAATCCGATCAATGGAGAAAAGTTACCGATATGGGTTGCCGATTATGTACTGATGAGTTATGGTTCAGGTGCCATCATGGCAGTTCCTGCTCATGATGAAAGGGACCATGAGTTCGCTGTCAAATTCGAACTTCCGATCGTCCCGGTGGTCGAAGGCGGCGATACGGAAAAAGAAGCATATACAGGAAGTGGTCCTCACATCAATTCTGCATTTCTTGACGGATTGGATACGCAGGAAGCCATCGTTAAAGCAATTGAATGGCTGGAAACCAATGGAAAAGGGGAGCGCAAGGTAACCTACCGCCTTCGTGACTGGCTGTTCAGCCGTCAGCGTTACTGGGGGGAACCTATCCCGATTATCCATTGGGAAGACGGAACCATGTCTGCAGTAAAGGAAGAGGATCTGCCGCTTGAACTTCCAAAAACAAAGGAAATAAAGCCATCAGGAACCGGCGAGTCTCCACTGGCCAATATAGAAGATTGGGTCACTGTAGTCGATCCGAAGTCCGGCAAAAAGGGCCGGCGTGAAACGAATACGATGCCGCAATGGGCGGGAAGCTGTTGGTATTTCTTGCGCTACATCGATCCTCATAATCCAGATGCACTTGCGGATTATCGGAGATTGGAAAAATGGCTTCCGGCAGACACGTATATCGGCGGAGCGGAACATGCTGTTCTTCATCTGCTTTATGCTCGCTTCTGGCATAAATTCTTGTATGATATCGGAGTGGTTCCAACAAAAGAACCATTCCAGAAACTATATAACCAGGGAATGATTCTCGGAGAAAACAATGAGAAAATGAGTAAATCCAAGGGCAATGTCGTAAATCCTGATGAAATTGTTGCTTCTCATGGAGCAGATACACTCAGACTTTATGAAATGTTCATGGGACCGCTGGATGCAGCAGTAGCCTGGAGCACGAATGGACTGGACGGAGCAAGACGCTTCCTGGACCGAGTCTGGCGTTTGTTTGTGACAGAGGATGGAAAGCCTGCTGCAAAAATCGTCGCGGACTCAAGCAATACGTCCCTAGAAAAGGCCTATCATGAAACGGTCAAAAAAGTGACGGAAAACTTTGAGGCTCTACGTTTCAATACAGGGATTTCCCAAATGATGGTGTTTATTAACGAAGCATACAAAGCAAAAGAAATCCCTCAACTTTTCGCGGAAGGGTTTGTAAAGCTTCTTTCCCCTGTAGCGCCACATTTGGCGGAAGAAATCTGGGAGGCACTTGGGCACAATGAAACACTTGCATACCAAAGTTGGCCTGCTTTTGACGAAGCGAAGCTTGTAGAAGATGAAGTCGAAGTAGCAATACAGGTAATGGGTAAAGTCCGCGCCAAAATGATGGTTTCTAAAGACGCTTCAAAAGATGATTTGGAGAAACAGGCGTTGGAACTAGAGAGTATCCAAGACTGGCTTGAAGGCAAAACAGTCCGCAAAGTCATTGCCGTGCCAGGTAAACTGGTTAATATTGTGGCTAATTAAAAAGGTGAAAATCGGCATAAAAGCATAGCCAAACAGAAACCGAACGGTTATTCTAAGTCGTTCGGTTTTTGTAATCGGGTAGCGCGATCAGCAGGGTCCAACACAGTTTTTTCATACTATCCATTGTATTTTACTTTCGATGTTAAATGTTTTTCTTATCCCGCCCTCCTTGTTGTCTCTTGAAGTCTATCCTTTTATAATATAGCTGGTGACTGATTTAAAATTCAGGTTTTAAAGAAAAGGAGAATCAAATGATGGAACCCATAAAGGAAATAACTGCAGCAGAATTGCAGGAAATGTTGGAACAAGATACAAAAGTATCCTTGATAGATGTAAGAGAAGAAGAAGAAGTCGCTACTGGAATGATCGAAGGGGCTGTGCATATCCCTCTGCGCGAGATACCGGAAGCGATAGAATCGCTGGACAAGCAAACAGAATA
Organism: Sediminibacillus sp. JSM 1682029; assembly: GCF_041366435.1. Taxonomy (NCBI): domain Bacteria; kingdom Bacillati; phylum Bacillota; class Bacilli; order Caryophanales; family Bacillaceae; genus Sediminibacillus; species Sediminibacillus sp. JSM 1682029. The sequence continues at coordinate 654 of NZ_JBEWYY010000007.1, read as the reverse complement.
TATAGTGATTTGCCATTCGGGGGTGAGGAGTATGAATGCTGCATTGTTTATGAAAGATGAAGGTTTTAACGTTCATAACCTTGCAGGTGGAATGATGAAGTGGAATGGAGAATTGATTTTTTAACGTTTTAAATGGTGGGAAGTGGGGTATAGGCAGATATCTGAACTTCCCATCCTATAAAACAGCGAAGATTTTAAAATCCTCTTGATTTTTTCAGCTACACATAGTAATATATTTATTGCTGTCGCGTTGAACTTATCAACTGACAAAACATCCTAAAAATTGGAATTGACATCAAGTGACAATGATGATAAAATTTAATTACTGTCGCTGATGCGGCTTTGATCTTTGAAAACTGAACAAAACAACCAGTATGTCAAGCAAGATATACAAGCTAGTTTTTTGAACGAGCAAGCAAGCTCATCTTTTTATGGAGAGTTTGATCTTGGCTCAGGACGAACGCTGGCGGCGTGCCTAATACATGCAAGTCGAGCGCGGGAATCAGGCGGATCCCTTCGGGGTGAAACCTGTGGAACGAGCGGCGGACGGGTGAGTAACACGTGGGCAACCTGCCTGTGAGATCGGGATAACTCCGGGAAACCGGGGCTAATACCGGGTAATACCTTTCTCCGCATGGAGAAAGGTTGAAAGGC
>NZ_JBEWYY010000006.1:0-274563 GCF_041366435.1 Sediminibacillus sp. JSM 1682029 | reverse complement strand
GACGACCGTTAAGGTCCGACTGGATAAGTAAGACCGCGAAAAGGCTGGTTTTCAGCCTTGTAGAGGAATTGCTTATACAGCGAGGACCTGGGAGTCGGAGCTGGATTAAAGCACTAGCACGTGTGAAATTCGTTGATGTCTTCCTTCTTATCTAGTTTTGAAGGTACACTTTTCTTAAAAGAATACCGATGTCTGGTGGCAATAGCGGAGAGGCCACACCTGTTCCCATGCCGAACACAGCAGTTAAGCTCTCCAGCGCCCATGGTAGTTGGGGCTTTGCCCCTGCGAGAGTAGGACGCCGCCAGGCATAAATACTTTTCTTATAAATAACGTTTATTATGTTATTTACAATGTCGCGGGGTGGAGCAGTCTGGTAGCTCGTCGGGCTCATAACCCGAAGGTCGCAGGTTCAAATCCTGCCCCCGCAACCAATTAATTTTCTTACAACGTTGAATTTACTTCTTCGCTAGAAAATGATAATAGTGCTTGAAAGAGTGCAACCAAAATATTTCACTTACTACGTCGAGTTACTCCTTGGCAAGTGAAGAATCCAAGTACTTGAAAGAGTGCAACCAATTAATTTTCTTACAACGTTGAATTTTACTTCATACATATTGGTCCGGTAGTTCAGTTGGTTAGAATGCCTGCCTGTCACGCAGGAGGTCGCGGGTTCGAGTCCCGTCCGGACCGCCACTTACATATCAAACAATGACAAGCCTTAGGAAAAATTCCTAGGGCTTTATTTATGTCCGTACGACACTAAAGGAGAATCTCTAAGCGTGACGCCTCCTTTTCTTTTTCTTACCTGTTTTGCTATGATGGAAATAACATTATAAACTGAGTGAGGAATTGCGAATGGATGAGTTCTCTTTTATTCGATCCATTGCCCCGAAAGTACATCGTCAATCCGGACTAATAAAGGGGATCGGCGATGATACAGCAGTGTTTCGACAACCATATCAGGATATTGTAACAGCAGTGGATACCTTTGTAGAGGGCGTCCATTTCACCAGGAAAACAATGGCCCCTTATCATGTTGGTTATAGAGTGTTGGCGGCAAATATAAGCGATATTGCCGCAATGGGAGGTACGCCTGCCTTTTATATGATATCAATCGTTATCCCGGAAGGATGGAGCGAAGAAGACTTGGCATCCATCTATAAAGGAATGGATGATCTTGCTTCCCTGTATCATATCGATTTAATTGGCGGGGATACTGTCTCAGGTAAGGAGTTATCCATCTCTGTCACCATCATCGGGTATGTTGAACAGAATAAAGTACGGTATAGGAGTCATGCAAGAGAGAAGGATATCGTTTTTGCCACGGGTACTTTGGGTGATGCGTCTGCTGGACTGGATCTGCTGACAAATGCGGACAGTGGTCGAGGTCTGCCTGAAGAGGCAAGAAACTATTTTATTCACAGACACCGGATGCCGTCTCCAAGGGTTTCATTTGCCAAAGCGTTGCATGCCGCTGAAAGAGTCGCTTTGAATGATATCAGTGACGGGATAGCCAATGAAGCTGCAGAAATTGCGGAAGCTTCCAATGTTTCCCTTCATTTATACGACGAGCAAATTCCTGTTCATCAGAGCTTTAAAAGGTTCAACAGGGAACAGCAGCGGAAGTGGAAGCTTTTTGGCGGCGAAGATTTTGAATTGCTCGGAACGATTCCAGAACGAGACTGGCCCATCGTTTTATCGGCAGCAAATAAGGCTATGATTCCTGTTGCGAAAATAGGCGTAGTAACCACCCCGTCTTCTGGGGCAGGCAATGTTGTATTGCACGAAGGAAATCGTCATACAATCCTGGACAAAGCAGGCTATACACATTTGAAATAGGTGAGAATAGAGATGGAAGAGTTAACGATAACGACACAGACAGAAGCAGAAACAAGAAAAGTAGGAGAGAGACTTGCACTTTTACTGAAGCCCAATGATGTCTTGACACTTGAAGGGGATCTGGGAGCAGGAAAAACAACCTTCACTAAAGGGCTGGGTGCAGGTCTGGGAGTGCGTAGAACGATAAACAGTCCTACTTTTACCATCGTCAAAGAATACACAGGTGAACTCCAGTTATACCACATGGACGTGTATCGATTGGAAGACAGCGATGAAGACATCGGTTTTGATGAATACTTTCATGGCGGAGGGGTCACGGTGATCGAATGGGCTCACTATATTGCCGATTTTTTGCCGGACCACCGCCTGGATATTGACATTCGATTGAATGAACAACAGGAACGGGAGATTACATTTTACCCGAGAGGACATCATTTTGAATCCATTTGTAAGGAGCTAGCTCGATGAATATACTTGCGATAGATACCTCCAATCAAGTATTGGGGATTGCTATTCTTAAGGATGGTTCGCTGGCCGGAGAATATACAACCAATGCTAAGAAAAATCACTCCGTCCGCCTCATGCCGGCGATAGACCAACTGATGAAGGAAACAGAGATGACACCGGAGCAGCTCGACCGGATAGTCGTGGCTAAAGGACCTGGCTCCTATACCGGTGTGAGGATTGGTTTGACCACTGCCAAAACAATGGGATGGGCACTGAATATTCCGGTGACAGGAGTGTCGAGTTTAAAAGCACTCGCATTGCAGGCACAGCTGACGGACGCGTCGATCTGTCCGTTTTTCGATGCGCGTAGAGGGCTCGTTTACACCGGACTCTACAAAAACAAAGACGGCGCCCTTTCATTAGAAGAAAATGAAGTGAACATTCCATTTGCCGAGTGGTTGGAAAAATTGGCGCAACGCGGGGAACATGTCGTGTTTTTAAGTCCGGACATCGAATTGCACCGACAGGTTATCACCGATTATATGAAGGATTTGGCCATCATTCCGGAACTCGTCAGCCACTATCCGCGGGCTGGATATCTGGCTGAAGCCGGGGCATTGGAAGAATCGGGGCCGGTCCATGCTTTGACGCCAGAATACCTAAGGCTTGTAGAAGCCGAGGCCAAATGGCTGGAACAACAGGGGAAGAACTAATATGTCAGATACAATCATCAGGCAAATGAGGGTAGAGGATATCGACCAAGTCATGCAGGTGGAAGCTGTCAGCTTCGGAACCCCGTGGACCAAGGACATTTTTGTGAATGAATTGAAAGAAAATCCATATGCTGTTTATTTCGTCGTCGAAAAAGACGGCACGGTCATTGGTTACTGCGGCTTATGGGTGATCATCGATGAAGCACAAATCACCAATATCGCGATTCTTCCGGAGCATAGAGGGAAAAAATACGGCCAGGCATTATTCCACTTTGTTATCAATCAGGCAGTAGCCTTAGGGGCAAAGCAGCTTTCCCTGGAAGTGAGGGTATCCAATCTGCCTGCTCAGAACATGTACAAAAAATTCGGGCTCGTTCCGGGCGGAATCAGGAAAAACTATTACACAGACAATTATGAAGATGCATTAGTAATGTGGGTGAAATTATGACAAAGAACGATGTATATATATTAGGAATAGAAACCAGCTGTGATGAAACAGCCGCAGCCATCGTCAAAAATGGAACGGAAATTGTCTCGAATGTGGTTGCTTCCCAAATCGAGAGCCACAAACGGTTTGGCGGGGTGGTGCCGGAAGTGGCGTCCAGGCATCATGTCGAGCAAATCACCATGGTATTGGAGGAAACGTTTCAACAAGCTGATATGACTGCGGAGGAAATGGATGCCATCACCGTGACGGAAGGACCTGGATTGGTCGGCGCACTGCTGGTAGGTGTCAACACGGCCAAGGCGCTTGCTTTCGCCAAGCATAAACCGTTGATCGGCGTCCACCATATTGCCGGCCATATTTATGCCAACCGCCTTATCAAGGAATTTCAGTTCCCGCTATTGGCGCTCGTCGTTTCCGGAGGCCATACTGAATTGATTGTCATGCATGAGCATGGTTCATTTGAAGTGATCGGCGAAACGCGTGATGATGCAGCGGGTGAAGCCTATGATAAGGTTGCCAGGACATTGAATCTGCCTTATCCCGGTGGTCCGCAAATGGATCGACTAGCTGCAACAGGAGAAGCAAATATTGCTTTCCCAAGGGCATGGCTGGAAGAAGGCTCGTATGATTTCAGTTTCAGCGGGCTGAAATCTTCGGTCATCAATACTCTGCACAATGCGGCACAGCGCAAGGAAACGTTAAAAGATGAAGATGTAGCAGCGAGTTTCCAGGCGAGCGTTGTCGAGGTATTGGCGGAAAAAACGTATCGGGCGGCACAGCAGTACGATGTGAAGCAAGTCATAGTGGCAGGCGGAGTAGCTGCCAACAAAGGATTGCGGACAGCGCTGGATAATAAGTTCGACGATGCTAAACAGGAACTATTGATACCTCCTCTGGACTTGTGTACAGATAATGCGGCGATGATCGCTGCTGCAGGCACAATCGCTTATCAGCAAGGACATCGTGCAGGCTGGGACTTGAATGCCAATCCATCGCTGGATTTGGAACGATACGGCAAAAGAGGATTAAAGCGATAAATTTAAAGGCAAAGAAAAAATCTGTCCCCTGGGTGTGGGCAAAACTCAGCAGGACAGATTTTTTTGCTGCAAGAAAACCACTTATCAACAGGATAGCTTTCAATATGTGGAGAAAATCAACCGAGCTTTGGGAGAGTAAGCGTGGATATGTTGACAGCTTTTGTGGATAAATGAATGCTTATTTGTGGATAATGGGGATAAAATGGTGGAAAACTTATTAGACCGGTTTTGGCATGTGTGTAAGTTTGTGCATAACTCACTATTTTGATTGGAATGAACCTGCCAATCGTTATAGCGATGGAAAGGTTAGGAACACGCAACAAACCACAGGATAAAAGAAGTCTATTTAAGGGACACAAAAAAGAAAAAAACGAACGGATTTGATGTATGCACCAAACCGGTTCGTTTTTTACTTTTATGGCCAGGGTTTTGTCCCGGCCACTTCGTCACTCTTCATGAAGCTCTTCCCATTCTTCCACCAGGTTTTCCAATTGCAAATCCTGCTGTTCTTTTTCTTCCGTCAGCTTCAACGCCTTTTCGTGATCCTGATAGATATCTGGGTCGCATAACAACGCATCGATTTCTTCCACTCGTTTTTCCACTGATTCGATTTCCTGTTCGATTTCCTGGATGCGGCGTTCTTTCTTCCGTTTTTCTTTTTTTAATTCTTTTTCCTGTTCAAAAGTCGTCTTAGCCGCAGCTGCCGGCTGCTCTGGAGTACGGTCTTGTTCGTTCAGCTGTTGTAATTCATATTCCTCTTGTTTTTTATCGAGGTAATAATCATAATCTCCTAAATAAATCGTACTGCCGGCAGGCTGCATTTCGATAACCTGTGTCGCCAGTCTATTGATAAAGTAACGGTCGTGGGAAACGAACACTATCGTGCCGGGGAAGTCGATCAATGCTGATTCCAGTACTTCTTTGCTGTCCAAATCAAGATGGTTGGTCGGTTCGTCGAGGATCAGCAGGTTGGCTTTTTCCATCATCAGCTTGGCAAGCGCCAGTCTGGCTTTTTCGCCACCGCTCAAGCTCGTTACATTTTTCAGCACGTCGTCTCCGGAAAACAGAAAGTTCCCGAGCACAGTACGGATGTCTTTTTCATTGGTCATCGGATACTCGTCCCAAAGCTCGTTTAATACCGTTTTGTTGGAATGTAGCCGGGTTTGTTCCTGATCGTAGTAGCCGATTTGTACATTGGTTCCGAGCTGGATGTTCCCCTTGGCTTGCTTCAAGTCGCCGACAATCGTTTTCAACAACGTGGTTTTGCCGACGCCATTCGGTCCGACCAAGGCGATGCTATCACCTCGGGAAACATCGAAGCTTAGGTTGGAAAAAATAGGTTTATCGCTATCCTCGTACCGAAAGGCAAGGTCCTGCACTTTCAATACGTCATTACCGCTGCGGCGGTTGATATCGAATGTGAATTTTGCCGAGGATTCATCTCCCTGCGGCTTATCCAGGCGCTCCATTTTTTCCAGCTGTTTACGGCGGCTTTGTGCCCGCTTTGTCGTAGAAGCACGGACGATATTTTTCTGGACAAACTCTTCCATTCTTTTAATCTCAGCCTGCTGTTTTTCAAATTGTTTTACATCCCGTTCGTAATTGGCTGCTTTCTGTTCCAGGTACTTGCTGTAATTCCCATGGTACTTTGTAGAATGGTTCCGGGATATTTCATAGACAGTTTCGACCGTTTTATCCAAGAAATAGCGATCATGGGAAACAATCACGACGGCACCGCTGTAATTGTTCAAATAGCCTTCCAGCCAGGAAAGGGTTTCGATATCAAGATGGTTGGTGGGCTCGTCCAAAACCAGGATGTCCGGCTTGGATAGGAGCAGCTTGCCCAGTGCCAAGCGGGTCTTCTGGCCGCCGCTCAATTCTGCTATCGATGTATCCCAATCCTGTTCATAGAAATGAAGGCCATTCAAGACGGCCTTGATGTCTGCTTCATACTGATAACCGCCCTCCATTTTGAAGGCTTGTTGTTTGGCGTCATAAGCAGCCAGCAATTTTTGATAGGCATCCTGATTCTCCAGCACATCCGGGTCACCCATCTGCAATTCCATTTCCCGCAGTTCTTGTTCCGTATCGACAAAATGCTGAAATACGCCCAGCATTTCCTGCCAAATCGTCTGATTTGATTCGAGACCGGTGTTTTGGGCGAGATAGCCAAGTGTCGTCTCTTTCGGCTTGTGGATTTCCCCCTCGTCAAAGGGCAGGATTCCCGCGATGATTTTCAACAGCGTCGATTTTCCTGCTCCGTTCCTTCCGACGACAGCAATCCGGTCATTGGTCTGCACTTCTAACTTTATATTGGATAAGATAAGCTCGGCGCCATATCTTTTTGTGATGTCATTGACTTGCATCAAAATCATTTTGTTCACCTCAATGCTTTAAGTGTATCTTAATCCTCTTTGCGGTGGCAAGCGTCACAGCAATGCTTCCGGTGATTATTTTGCTTCATGCGTTCCCCCGATTTCGATATAGTGATAAGTATGGAAAAGAATGTGAATAAAATCACGACTTATTGCTGAATTTTTGATAAACTAAAGAAGTTAAACAAAATAAGCAAAAGTACTTGTATAAAGGAAAGCTCTTTCCCCAAACTTGTAACATTGTAAATGATAAACAGCATCTATTTGATAGAAACTTCGTTGGTTTGCTAGTAAGGTTCAGTGCTAGAGCGAACTCCGCATAACACTTCGCTTTTGATGAGCACGGTTGTAAATGTGGGGCTGTTTTTTTACTTGCGAGGAGTCGGTGTCGAAGCGTTCCTTGTCTTCATAAGTAATTGCTTCTGCTAGGGTAGCTGTTTTTGGAGTGTACGCATTCAGAAGCGGCTGATATACCGACTAAAAAGGAAAAAGATTTGTGAAAAACAACAAACATACTCACGGCGGAGGAAATCCACGAAGACTCCTGCGGGAGGAAAGGCCTAGGGGAGACCCCGCAGAGCGCAGCTCGAGGAGGCTCACCAGCCGCCCGCGGAAAGCGTAGTGGATTTCCGCAGCCACACCCATTTGTCTAGAGAACAAAGCAAAGTGTTTGTGGAAAACTGCCTAATCAAAAAAGATAACGGTTACGAAATGAAATTATGTACAGGAGCTTGATAGCTGGTCATCGATTATCCGAAAAAGGCATCGATAAACCTGATTGCTTCTTAGAAAGCGGACACAGGACAGAAGGGCAACTGTAAGGAGGATATGTATGAACAACGAGCAAAATAAAATACCACAAGCAACGGCAAAGCGCCTGCCACTATATTACCGATTTATCAATAACCTGCATCATCAGGGAAAGCTGCGCGTTTCATCCAAGGAACTGAGCGACGCGGTCAAAGTAGATTCTGCCACCATCCGCCGGGATTTTTCTTATTTCGGTGCATTGGGAAAAAAAGGGTATGGCTACAATGTCGAATACCTGCTCAGTTTTTTCCGGAAAACCCTTGATCAGGACGAAGTGACCAAGGTCGCACTCATCGGAGTCGGGAATCTTGGAACAGCTTTTCTCCATTATAATTTTATGAAAAACAACAATACGAAAATCGAAATGGCCTTTGATGCCGACCCGAATAAAGTAGGATCCGATATTGGCGGTGTCCCTGTGTATCATGTAGATGATTTGGAAGATCATTTAAAAAACACGGCTGTCGCCATACTGACGGTACCTTCCACAGAAGCACAGGGAATTACCGAGCGACTGGTAGATGCCGGTGTCTCCGGTATCCTTAACTTCACACCCGCACGGATCACCGTTCCCGATCATATTCGGGTGCATCACATCGATTTATCCGTCGAGCTTCAGTCGCTGGTTTACTTTCTCAAGCATTACCCTCTGGAAGAAGAAGCGGGAGAGTAACCCTGCATACCCTCTCGCTGAAGAGGGTATAGGTTTACGATTTACCGTAAACTCATAGGGGGGTGGACGTATCAAGAAAATAGATTCTAAATGGCTGGTTGTCGTTTCTGTTTTATTTGGCACTTTCACCGTGATTTTAAACAACAGCATGTTGAATCCGACCTTGCCGCACTTCATTGAGCTGTTCGACTCCAACGCAGTGTCGGTGGGCTGGATTTTGACAATTTTCATGGTATCGATGGGGATGACGATGCCGCTGACCGGCTACCTGGGCGATCGGTTCGGGAAGAAAAAGATTTACCTGATTGGTTTATCGATTTTTCTGGTCGGCTCGCTGTCCGGTGCATTGTCCCATACATTGGGAATGATGATTGCCTCGCGGGCGGTACAGGGCATGGCAGGCGGACTGATGATGCCGATCGCCATGGCCTTGATTTTCCAGGCCTTTCCCCGAGAGGAACGCGGGCTCGCCGTCGGTATCTATGGAGTTGCAGCGATGGTGGCCCCGGCAATCGGGCCGACCATCGGCGGCGTGATCATCGAATTTTTGCCGTGGAATTTTCTATTCTTATTCAATATTCCATTCGGACTTATCGGGTTGATCATCTCCAGTAAATACTTGATTCCGACCAAGCCGGACCCGAATCTGAAATTCGACTTGACCGGTTTCCTGCTGGTGACAGCTGGTGTCGGGGCGATTTTGTTTGCCCTCGGCAGGGGCTCGACATGGGAACTGTTGACACAGCCGTTCAGTTTTCTCATGATCGGCGGAGGCGTGGCGGCCGTTATTCTGTTCATTATTTACGAACAAAGACAAGACCAGCCACTACTGGAACTGAGTGTTTTCAAAGTCCCGACCTATGCTGTTTCCATCGTAGTGACGGCCACCGCATCGATCGGACTGTTTTCGGGTATTTTTTTATTGCCGCTATTGATCCAGAATGTGTACGGCTTGAGCGAAATCCAGACCGGCTTGTTGTTTCTGCCGGCGGCTTTATGCAGCGGTTTGTTCATGACCCTCGGCGGGAAACTGCTGGATAAAAAAGGGCCACGCTATGTGGTTCCGCCAGGGCTGCTGCTGTTGGCGGCTACCACCTTTGCCCTGGGGAACCTTCAGTTATCGACACCATTTTGGTTGATATTGCTGATCAACACGGTCCGTGGTGCGGGTCTTGGCATGTCCAATATGCCGGCGACCACTGCCGGGATGAATGCCATACCCGAAAAGCTGGTCGCTCAAGGATCGGCGATGAACAACGTATTGCGGCAAATTTTTTCTGCCTTCGGGATTGTGTTTTTCTCGATTTACTATGAAGTAAGAAGAGCGCAAATTTCTGCTGTCAGTGGATTGGCCGGAGAAGAAGCGGCCTTGCAGGCAATCAACGAAGCTTTTATTTTTTCTTCGATATTGATGCTTGTTGTCGTTCCCGTTTCTTTTATCCTGAATGGAAAACCAAACAATGATACAAAAAACAGCTGACGGGTGTCAGCTGTTTTTATATGGCTGGAGCTATTTGTTTTTTTTCGATTTTCGAATTTTAAAATGCAAGCCGATCAATCGGAAGGAAACGACAAAATCGAGGGTGGCGAAAATAGCCAGCAGGATCGTGATGAAGTTCCAAATCGTTTCTTCCACCGATTGGGCTGCAATATAGGTGAATACAGCTCCCATTGCAAAATACAAGAAAGCCATAAACAACGGGGATGTTCTCATAAACTGATTAGCCTCCAATTAAGATCATTTGCATTTTTTCCCATTGTTCAAGCATTTGATCAAGTTCTTCCGGGTCCACACTGAACTGGGCGATGACCGTGATGGTGTTCATGGCCATATGGGTGATAATCGGAACGATGATCCGGTTGGTGTGCACATAAAGAAAGGCAAACACCAGTCCCATGCCTGTGTAGGTGATGATGTGAGTGACATCCATGTGGACAAGACCGAAAATAATCGAAGATGCTAGAGCGGCGATGAAAAAATTCGTCCGCTTGTACAGACTGCCGAAGATGATTTTCCGGAAAATGATTTCTTCTAAAATCGGTGCAATCAGAGCAGGAATGATGATGAAAATCGGAGCTGCTCTGGCAATCTCCATAATCTGCATCGTGTTTTCAGAGCCCGGTTTGATACCGAGAACCAACGTTTCGATGATGACAGCCGCATATTGCGCCATGTAAGCCATCGCCACTCCGAGTACACTCCAGCCGATGATGCCGCCGGCTCCGGAAGCGTTCCGGTCACTGCCCTGCCGCATGTCCGGCCGTAATAACAGCAAGGTGATCACAAGAGCCGCAACAAAGCTGATGATGCTCCAGCTGACACTGAAGGTGAACCGATCTATGTTCCACATATCGATGAACGGTACGAGAAAAGCTCCGGAAAGCTGCATGATTATATAGGTCATGATGACATACCAATATCGTTTAGGCACCTTAAACTACTCCTTCAAAAACAGATTTACTTTACTACATCATTGTACGTATTTTAACATACAATTAGAATAGTCATGTAGTAGAAGGACTGAACAGCTCCTGCTGCAGCCGTAGTGGAATGCTGGCGGGAGTCCTTTTTTGCTGTTTGCAGGCCGTTCATAATTTGTCGAAAAAATTTCTGATTGCATTGCTTGCAAAATGAAATCGAATTGATTATTATAATAACTGTGTTAGCACTCATCACTCACGAGTGCTAACAAACAAACCAATTAAATAACGGTTAGGGAGGGTTTCACACATGTTAAAGCCACTAGGTGATCGTGTCATTATTGAACTTGTAGAGCAAGAAGAGAAAACAGCAAGCGGTATCGTGCTTCCTGATTCTGCAAAGGAAAAACCGCAGGAAGGGAAAGTCGTTGCGGTAGGTTCAGGACGTGTCACAGATAATGGAGAAAAAGTTGCCCCTGAGGTAGCTGAAGGAAACCTCATCATCTTCTCGAAGTTTGCTGGTACAGAAGTAAAATACGAAGGCAAAGAATACTTAATTCTTCGTGAGAGCGACATCTTAGCTGTAATCAGCTAAGGAAGCGAAGGACCATTTACAATAACATAATTTTTAAAAGTTCAAGGAGGGCATACAAATGGCTAAAGAAATCAAATTTAGTGAAGACGCTCGCCGTGCGATGCTTCGCGGTGTAGATACATTGGCAAACGCAGTTAAAGTTACATTGGGACCAAAAGGCCGTAACGTAGTACTGGACAAAAAATTCGGCTCCCCATTGATTACGAACGATGGTGTTACCATTGCCAAAGAAATCGAGTTGGAAGACCACTTCGAAAACATGGGTGCGCAATTGGTATCCGAAGTTGCTTCGAAAACAAACGATGTTGCCGGTGACGGTACGACAACCGCTACTGTGTTGGCTCAAGCAATGATCCGTGAAGGATTGAAAAACGTTGCTTCCGGCGCTAATCCTGTAGGAGTCCGCCGCGGTATCGAACAAGCGGTAGAAGTTGCAACCGAAGAGCTTAGAAAAATCTCCAAGCCGATCGAAGGCAAAGACTCCATCGCGCAAGTAGCGGCTATTTCTTCTGGCGACGACGAAGTAGGTAAGCTGATTGCAGAAGCGATGGAGCGCGTAGGTAACGACGGTGTTATCACAATTGAAGAATCCAAAGGCTTCAACACCGAGCTTGAAGTAGTGGAAGGTATGCAGTTCGACCGTGGATATGCATCTCCTTATATGGTTACAGACCAGGATAAAATGGAAGCTGTCCTTGAAGATCCGTACATCCTGATCACGGATAAGAAAATCTCCAACATCCAGGAAGTACTTCCTGTACTGGAGCAAGTCGTACAACAAGGCAAGCCACTTCTAATGATCGCTGAGGATGTAGAAGGCGAAGCACTTGCTACATTGGTAGTAAACAAACTTCGCGGAACATTCAACGCTGTTGCCGTTAAAGCTCCTGGCTTCGGTGACCGTCGTAAAGCAATGCTTGAAGACATCGCTACCTTGACTGGTGCAGAAGTCGTAACTGAAGATCTTGGACTGGATCTGAAAAACACTAGCATCGAACAGCTGGGCCGCGCTTCTAAAGTTGTCGTAACCAAAGACAACACAACAGTTGTTGAAGGAAGCGGAGATCCAGAAAAAATCTCTGCACGCGTAGCACAAATCCGTGCCCAAGTAGAAGAATCTACTTCTGAATTCGATACAGAAAAACTGCAAGAGCGTCTTGCTAAACTTGCAGGCGGTGTTGCTGTCATCAAAGTCGGTGCAGCTACCGAAACAGAATTGAAAGAGCGTAAACTTCGCATTGAAGACGCCTTGAACTCTACTCGCGCTGCAGTAGAAGAAGGTATCGTTGCCGGTGGTGGTACCGCACTTGTCAACATCTACAACGCTGTAAAAGGATTGACGCTGACAGGCGACGAAGAAACAGGCTCCAACATCGTGCTTCGTGCGCTTGAAGAGCCAGTTCGTCAAATCTCCCACAACGCTGGCCTGGAAGGTTCTATCATCGTAGAACGCTTGAAAGGCGAAAAAGTCGGCGTAGGCTACAACGCTGCAAGCGGCGAATGGGTAGACATGGTTGAGTCCGGTATCGTCGACCCAACAAAAGTTACCCGCTCTGCCCTACAAAACGCAGCATCTGTTGCAGCTATGTTCCTGACAACCGAAGCAGTCGTTGCTGATCTTCCAGAAGAAGACAACAACGCTGGCGGCGGCATGCCAGACATGGGTGGCATGGGCGGAATGGGCGGCATGATGTAAGCTGTCCCCAAACCCTTTGCTATACAAGGATTTGAAACCCTATAAATGAATATTGACTGGATTTTGACTGGATTTCACATCGAATTCTAATTAAAATCTAGAGCCTCTGGTGATTAGTAAGTTCATCAGGGGCTTTTTATTTGAAAAAAAGCTTTTTTGAATTTTTAATTCCGATGATTTTCCCATTTTTTCATTTTGAAGAGTATATCTACTTGGGTTAAAATGGGATATAACAACACCGGAAGTTTTTTTCCGTCTAATCTATATTATAAATTAGAAATTGTATAAGGAGATTAACAATGGAATTTTATGATACCCCATATGGAAGACAAAAAGTAAAAAATGGTGTCCATCTAGTAAAAGATAATTGGAATGATTATGGTTTTTATACACTTTATAAAGCATTTTTCGTAAATGAAGGTCAAATATCTGAAATAGGTCTGGTTAAAATAGGTAGGGAAGATATGGACGATGAAGAAAACACGCGGACTAACATCCCTGATGAATTCACCGAGTTAGAGGATACATATTTTAGTTTGGGTCAAGGTAAAAGTTACTATGAAAATCTGAAGAAGCTGGGTTCAGAAGTACGCCGTGACATCTTATATAGTTTAAAAGATATAGCTTATGATTTAGACTTATTTGAACAAGTTAAAAAATATGAAGTCACTAAAACATCTTTATTAAGAGACTTCAAAGTATTTAGTGTTAAGAACCAATTTCATAGGATAGCTAATGGGGGAGTCCCCCTTACACCATATGAATTTAGCTATAGACATAGCCTAAATGGAAGTGAACCTGTAATTTTTGACTTTGAAGTAGAACCGGACTCAATGCCTCCGACAAATATTCATGCCTTAATTGGAAGCAATGGTGTTGGAAAAACCACGATTATCAATGATATGATCCACTCGTTGTTAAATGGTTCTACATTGGAAGGTAATAATAACGCTTTTTATGATACGGAAACACTGGATACTACCAATCTTTTTGCCAATACAATTTTTATATCTTTTAGTGCATTTGATAACACTCCCCATTACCGTGATAAAACAGATGAAGAAGACGGCCCCCTCTATTCATATATAGGTCTCAAAGATAGTGAAGAAGTAGAAGTAGGAGATAATGAAGAGGAACTTGATGTTATAGAGAAGTATTTTTCTAAGAGTCCAGAAAATTTAATCATAGAGTTTATTGATAGTATTAAAAGGATTAAAGATACTAATGATTTATGGAAACTGCATAAATGGGAAGAATCAATTTCAATGTTAGAAAGCGACCCTCTTTTTAAAAGTTTTGGAATAAAAGACATGGATATTAGGGATATTGAGGAGCTGAAAATTACCTTTAATAGTCTTAGTTCTGGCCACAAAATCATTTTATTAATTATAACTAAATTGATTGAGAAAGTTGATGAGAAATCCTTATTAATATTAGATGAGCCTGAGTCACACTTACACCCACCTCTACTGGCTGCTTTTATTAGAGCATTATCTGATCTATTGATTTCTCAAAATGGTGTTGCAATAATAGCTACACATTCACCCGTGATACTTCAAGAGTTGCCTAGGAGTTGTGTCTCCATAATTAAAAGAAGAGATAGTGAAAATATTAAGATACAGAGACCTGATATTGAAACATTTGGAGAAAATGTGGGTACTTTAACAAGGGAAGTTTTCGGTTTGGAAGTTACATATTCTGGATTTCATAAGATGCTAGAAGATTTGGTGGAAAAAGGTAAAGATTACGACGAAATTATAGATTTATTTAATGGTGAACTAGGAATGGAAGCCCGTACCATACTTCGATCACTTTTACTTTATGAGGAGTAAACATATATGCGAACATTGCCTAAACCGTCATTTTCTACAGGAGAAGTATTACTAAAGTGCATTAGCAATTATTCCGATACTGAATTGTTAAATCGATTTACTAATTCCAAAGAGGAGATTGTTGATTGGAGCAATTTCCTTGAAGAAAAAATCAATAATAATGAAGTCTACACAATTGAAGAAGGCGTGACTCCACGAGAAATTACTGATACTGAAATGGTTAAAGTATATAAGGATAAATTTTCTAAGCAGAAACAACCTGGTAGAACTTATTACGATAAATTGATGAATTTACCCATAAACGACATGTGTCCAATATGTGGTTATAGAACGGTCGATAGTTTAGATCATTATCTCCCAAAGGAGAAATACCCAATATTTTCTATTAGTCCAATTAATTTAATTCCTACATGTATGGGATGTAATAAGAAGAAATTTAGTGACGCTCCAACTAGACCAGAAGAAGAATATATACATCCTTATTTTGATAATATAGAAAATGATCTTTGGTTATATGCAGAAATAATTGAAGAGCTTCCTATATCTGTATTATATAAAGTAAAGCCACATAATTCCTGGGACGACGTTATGAGTGAAAGAGTTACTAAGCACTTCAAAAGATTTAAACTTGGTCAATTGTACAGTAGTTATGCAAGTGAGGAACTATCTGGGAAAATTTTTTCTCTAAAGCAATCATTTGAACAAGGAGGAACTTCAGTCGTAAAAAGAGAATTACAAAAAGAAGTAGAGAGTCTACGTTTCTCGCATGTGAATTCTTGGAAGACAGCTCTTTATACTGCGTTATATGAGAGTGACTGGTTTTGTGAAGTGGCATTAGATTATTCAATTGAAAAAATATTAATGTAGTTTGAATGAAAATCTATATAAAATATTGATATTCTTACCTCTTTAGTATTTATACCATAAGATATCTATTAAAAATGCCCGAATATACAATACGTTTAAGCCTTAATGTGTACTCGGGCTTTTAAATGTGAATTAGATTATCCAGAAAGTCATTCCAACGCTCCTTTCATAAGCTCACTAAATTTTTGTGATGCAACCTTTTCCATGTTTTTGGTTATATGAGCATAAATATTCATAGTGGTATTAATGTCCCCGTGCCCCAATCTCTGCTGAATTTCTTTTGTTCCAACACCGGCCTCAATCAATAGAGAGGTATGGGTATGCCTGAATGAATGGGGAGTAACTTTCTTTTCGATACCGCTAAGCTTCAACAGCCACCTCATACGGTTTTCAACTGTCTTTATAAAATCGGGATAACCGGGGTTGTTGATTTCTTTAGCAAAGATAAATCCAAAATCATTGTACTGATTTCCAAGAGCCATTTTCATTTCTTTTTGATATGTTAAATGCTTCTTAAACTCACATATTACTTGCTTGTCCATTTTTATCGTCCGTATAGATCCTTTTGTTTTAGGAGTGAGCAGCTGATAATTCTTTGTATTATTATTAGGATTATAATAGGTCTTTGTAAT
This sequence comes from Sediminibacillus sp. JSM 1682029, assembly GCF_041366435.1. Taxonomy (NCBI): domain Bacteria; kingdom Bacillati; phylum Bacillota; class Bacilli; order Caryophanales; family Bacillaceae; genus Sediminibacillus; species Sediminibacillus sp. JSM 1682029. The sequence continues at coordinate 258,178 of NZ_JBEWYY010000006.1, read as the reverse complement.
ACGGATATATTTTAATTTTGCCTTTTGACATTATCTGAATATACACTTAATTACACCCGTTGGAAAATCTATACCTTGGTTTTATCACTAAGCTGACAAAAAGTAGTATAGATACAGACTGTTTACCATTGGAACCCTTCTGATAATAAATTATATAAAACATAGTTTTGAAAATTAAGTATGGTGTATAACTTCCATAAGATCAGTCTTCAGCAGATAGGCGATATTAAAAATTGTATTGCGTAGTAGACTAAATACTGTGCAACAAGGAGTCATCCATTTTCAATCAATTTGTGAAAGAGAGTGCTTAATTCTAACGAGTTCTTTAATTGAATAAAGATTTACAAAAACATAGCCCTTAGGTCTATGCTTTTTATTGTTAAATACAGTGTTAATATACTGCTTTTAATGTATTAATTTAGGTGTGAATTAATGATTTCACTTCCTGCAAAGAACTCGTTACTAACTTACTGGAGGGCTTTTTATTTCACTAGTTTTTATACTAATTAATTATTTTATAAACTACTAAATATCAGCGTATAATCCTGTAATATATTAAGGTGGTATGATTATCTTAATTTTTAGGAGGAAATTATGTTACATGAAGATGATGAAAATGTTCTAATAATCACAACAGAGGAACTCAGAAGAGAAACAGCGCAATTTAAAGAATGGTCTGGACCAATCTTAATAAAGTTTTTAGCCGATAATGAGGATTATATATATTCGCTAGGTTCCGGTGGATTGGTCAAATATAAAGAGCGGTACTTTGCAATTACTAACGAACATGTCGTTAGGTCAATAAACCAGAATGAAAGAATAAGTGGAATTAATATACCATACAAAGATAAAAATGGTGTTGATAAACGCATGACAATCATTGCTGAGGCTGAAGATAAAGATAATGACATTGCTGCTTTTGAAATAAGTCCTCACTCGGTAATAAATATAGATAACTGCCGATTTCTAGAAGAAGACCAGATGGAGAAGAATGTAAAAGGTTATATTGAAAATACATCAAATATAGTCTTTTCTCATGGATATCCTATGTATGAAACTACAATTGACTATGAGGAGAAAGTTGTATCAATGGAGACACTTCCTTATACAACTTTCGTAGATAGTTACGATGAATTTTCAGATATTATTATGTTAACCTGTGACCTAAAGGGGACGTCAGAATTTGGAAATGAAATTGAGATATCAAGCTTTGGCGGAATGAGTGGATCGTTAATATATGGTTATTATAAAGAGGATGATAAAACTAATTATAAGTGTTTGGGTATCTTGTCTTTCTGGGAACAAAATAATAATCGACTAGGCGTATATCCAATAAATGATGTGCTCAACTTTATAGAAACTGTCTTTTTCTCTTCGGGTGGAGACAAAAGACTACAGATTTAATTATTGAATAGTACAACCATACTATTCAATAGAAAAAGATGTTAAAAATATCTTACGTTTCTATATGGTAAATTCGTTAATAGCAAGTTGTAATTTTCGTGGCTGTAATCAGGCGAGTAAATTGCTAACATTTTGCTAACGCAATACCATAAAAAAACGGTAAATCGACGTTAAAGATGTTCCAACCAGCGATATCCAAAACGTTGATTTACCGCACTTCTTGAACCTCTCGTTAACGATATTACACACTCTCAGCTTACGGGTGGCATGATGTGATTAGCCCTCGAAAACACTGATATATAAAGGTTATAGAGTTTGTCTTCAAAATAGAATCCGAAAAAGCGACAGATAAAAAGAGATATGTCTCAGAAACCTGGGCACATATCTCTTTTTATGTGAAAAATGTAAAATTTTGTAGGAGGTTATATGCTTATTATGTAGAATTAGGTCTGAAGAGGTGATTTAAATGGAAACAAAATACCAAGAAATAATTGAATGGTTAAAACAAAGACCCCTTTGGCTACAAGATGCGGCTAACAAAGTAATATCGAATGGGAACCTATCTCAAGAGGATTTAAATCAAGTCGTAGCAAATTGTAAAGCCGAAGAAGGAATAGGTGAAACTAAAGAAATTAAAGGGGTAGAGCGTAGTATTAATCTAAATGAAGAAAAATTGGACCTGTTTCTTGAGTCGATCTCAGATACACAAAATATTAATGCTTTATCATCAAGAGAGCCTTTAGATTTTGTAATACAAATTTGTCTATCATTTATGGACCAAATGGTACGGGTAAATCAGGTTACACAAGGTTATTAAAACACATTTGTGGAGCTAAAAACAAAGGGAAACTTTTACATAATATTTATGATACTTCGAATAACGAACAAGTATGTACTTTGAATTATAGGATAGGAAGTGAAAAACAAGTAATTAAATGGAATGCGAAAGATGGAATCCTAGATCCTTTGAGGTATGTGGAAATTTATGATTCAGAAACAGCACTGGATTATATTAATCAAGAAAATGAAGCTACATACGAACCATGGGTATTAACAATATTAACCAAGTTGATAGAGATATGCACGTATGTTCAAAAAAGTATTGATGAAGAAATTCAACAATCTGAAACATCTTTAAATAAGCTTCCTTTTGAGTTTAAAAAAACAGATATTGGTATTTGGTATGAAAGCTTGTCCCACAAAACTACTCCCCAATCTATTAATGAAAAATGTGCATGGAGTGAAGAACTCTCTGAAGAAGAAGAAAGTATAAAAGCAAGGTTATCTGAGTTAAATCCTGCTCAAAAGGCTAAAGATTTAAAAAATACGCATGATAACCTATCCAGTTTACAACAAATGATAAACAAGATTGTGGATGAGTTGTCTTTTGAAAATTGTAAAAAAGTTATTTCTAAAAATTATGAGGCAGTAAAGAAGAGAAGGGCTGCTGAACAAACAGCTACTAAAGTATTTAAAGATTTCCCATTAGATGGTGTAGATAGCGAAACCTGGAAAGTTCTTTGGGAAAAGGCAAGGTTATTTTCAGAAAGATACGCATATCAGGAGAAAACCTTTCCACATGTAGAAGAGAATTCTCTGTGTGTACTATGTCAACAACCTTTAGATAAAGAAGCGAAAGATAGATTTATGACATTTGAAAGCTATATTAAAGGTGCATTGGAGAATGAAGCAAAAAGTGCAGAGATTTCATTAGAAAAACATATAGATTCAATGACCGAGATTCCTGAAGCAAAGTCCATAAAATTGTTGATGGACTCTGCCTTAATTACTAGAAATGAAGAAAGAGCAAAAATAGAAAAAGTTTTTGACATGTTATCTAAAAGAAAAGAAACATTACTTAATCACTTTAGTATAGAAAAATATATGCCATTACCTGAGTTTGATAATATTAATTTTATAAAAGAAAAAATAGCTGCTCTTAGAAAAAGTATAGCTTATTATGAAAAAGACGCTCATATGAAAGATGACGAAAAGATGAATTTAAGGTTACTCGATTTAAAAGCATTATATTGGATTAGCCATCAAAAACAAAATATCGAAAAAGAAGTTGGTAAATTAGCTCATGTAGAAAAGTTAAATAAAGCAAAACGAAAAGCCTCAACAAGACCTTTATCCGTAAAAAAATCTCAGCTATCAGAGGTCCTAATAACTGAGGCTTATGTAAGCAGGTTTAGGAAGGAACTAGAGTTTTTAGGTGCATCACACTTGAAAATTGAGTTGATAAAAACCAGAACGCGTAGAGGACAGGTTCTCCATGAAATTAAGCTGAATAATACTTCAGTTAAAGCTACTACTTCTGAAGTACTAAGTGAAGGTGAACAAAGAGTTGTTTCACTGGCAGCATTTTTGGCAGATGTGGAGGGGAAACCCCAGAATTCTCCATTTGTATTTGATGATCCTATATCCTCTCTTGATATAATTTATGAAGAATCGACCGTCAATCGGTTAATAGAACTAAGTAACCAGAGACAAGTGATCGTATTTTCTCACCGGATTTCTTTGGTTACTCTATTAGAAAGCATGGCAGAAAGAAAAAAGGTAGAACATAAAATTATAGGATTAAGGAGAGAGGGGACTAGAACAGGGGAAACGGGCGATACCCCTTTGTTTGCTAAAAAACCTGAAAAAGCGTTGAACAAGCTTAAAAATGAGAAACTAGACAAAGCAAAAAGAATATTAAATGAATTTGGAGAAGAGGAATATCAGCTAATTGCAAAAGGAATTACAAGTGAATTCAGAATTTTGTTGGAGAGATTAGTGGAATCTATACTATTAAGAGATATTGTGAAAAGGTTTAGAAGAGAAATTAATACAAAGGGGAAAATTCACCAATTACCAAAAATCACAAAGTCAGATGTAGCAGTGCTAGATGAATATATGACTAAATATTCTAAGTATGAACACTCACAATCGGTAGAAACGCCAATTACTTTACCTTTACCAGACGAATTACAAAATGATATGGAAATAGTTAAAAATTGGATTGAAGATTTTAAAAAAAGATAAAGATTTTAACACTTACTCTCTTTAACGCACTTCTTTAAAAAGGAGAGGGAGTATGAAAAAAAACTATTAGCTTCGCTATACGGTTTTTTCTTTTTCCTAGGAGCTGTACTTTCAGTAAAATTCATCCTTAACGAAGATAACTCGCTTACTTTTATAAATTTTATGATATTTGTTTTAAGTCTCTTGGTAACAGCGGTGTTCAATTATTTTACTCGATTAGAAGTTAGTACTGGAACAGCTATTGTTTTTGTTTTTATCACTTTGGTTTTAATAACCCTTAATACTTTGGTTAGAAATCGAAAATAAAAGCAGGTAATCTATCCATCTCAGTGATTAGTTTATGACGTATGTAGACCATTATGTATTTCAACTCATTAATGAAATTAATATTTGATACCTTGATTTCGAGTCTTCAACAATAGGGGCGATTAGTGAATAAGAGATGGCCAATCCAGGTTTGAATTGTGACAGGTAAATAGCGTAAAGGAGCAATATATTGAAGAAATTTATGTAGCATAAAGTTTTAAGAATATTGATACATTTCTTTACGTTAGGCAGACAAGATAATGATTCACTAAGAATAAAGAACCAATACTTTCTCCCCTGCTTAGAAGAAATTTTAAATAGTTCTATGTTAAATTACTTGAAAACTAATAGTAGTGCTTACACCTTGATAACACAACCCCATAAAAAACGGTAAATCAACATTAAAGATGTTACAGTAAATAAAATCCAATACGTTGATTTAACCGAACTTGTTGCACTCAATGTTAACAATTTTAACTCTAGCAACTTACGGGTGGAATGATGTGATGGTCGCTCAACCCCTTGCTATATAAGGGTTTTGAAGTGATGTGCTAACAAAATGCTAACATCAAGTATATAAAAGAGGCTTCTCATTAGTTGATTTGAACTTTTGAGAAGCCTCTTTCTTTTTTTAGTGAAACTAGTTCTTATGTTCTCATACCTTATTATAATTACTTAAAAAAATTTCACCATAACAGTTATAGTGATTGCCTAGGGCCAGATTAGTAGCCCATTACTTCGTAGTAAAGCTCTGCCTTATATGAATAAATGTGAAAAAGAGCCAAACCGGAAGTAAATGGGTTTCTTAAACATTTGTGGGCATTTATAAATATGTTGTTCAATTGAATGGCGTTGTTTTTAAATTAAAGGAGTAACTCTTGTAGATGTGGAATTAACTTTACTATAGAGACCAAGTTTGCCCTGCGGGAGCTTATCTTGCCAAGCAATTTTGCACACGTACTTTTTAATCGATTTTGGGAGGTAAAAGTAATTGGGAAAAGAAAAGCTAATCAAAAAGTATGATAATCAGGTAAAGATGTATGAAAGACATCGTAGAAATAAAATGCTTGCTGACTGGAGAAATAAACTGATTAAACATGCGTCTGGAAGAGTACTGGAGGTAGGTATTGGTGTTGGCGCCAATTTTCCTTACTATGATAGAGAGCAAGTTGAGATAACTGGTGTTGACTTCAGCCCAAATATGATTAAGAGTGCCAAGGAAGCTGCTTCCATTTATCAAGTAAAAGCAAACTTTATTGAAGCAGATGTTGAAGACCTGATTCTTGAAGATAACTCTTTTGATAGCATTGTTTCTACCCTATCCCTCTGCAGCTATCCTGATCCTATTGACACATTAAATCAATTTAATCGTTGGTGTCGGAAGGATGGGCTCGTATTGCTTATGGAACATGGACTCAGTACCAATCGATTATTTTCTGTTACGCAAAAAATAATTGACCCCCTATACTCAAAGATTTCTGGATGTCATTGTGACAGAGATTTAAGTATGGTTTTGGAGAAATCAAATCTTCAAGTGTTACATATAGAACGCTACCGTTCAGATATTTTCTATCTAATACGAGCAAAGCCTTCTAAGGATTCGTATGTTTAATGAAGGCGAGACTGAAGAGTACAACCATCCTATTCAATAGAAAATGATGTTAAAAACATCAAACGTTTCTATATGGTAAATTCGTTAATGGCAAGTTGTAATTTTAGTGGCTGTACTCAGGCGAGTAAATTGCTAACATTTTGCTAACACAATTCCATAAAAGACATTAGTGTTAGTAATAATATAAATTTTCAAAAAATACTTTGACATCACCTTTGTAAGCGATTACAATAGTGGTAGTTCTTTAGATATTAGAAGAGAGTGATCGAACTTGCTGTTACAGGTTGACCGACGAATTGGCAAGCAGGCGATGCTGTTGGTATTAAATGAACAATTTGAAAACGATCCTGATTTTAATAAGCAAATTGAGCGTCAAAATTGGCAGTTTTGTACAGGGAAAGTAGGTTCGATGGATTCACACAAGGTGGTTGCAGCTATCGAAACAGCGGCGAAAAGAAACGGTATTATCAAAGCCGATCTTTACAGGGAATTGCACGCCTTGTACCATGCGACCATCGAAGCGCTTCACGGTGTGACCCGCGGGCAAGTCCAGTTGGGTACAATATTACGGACGGTCGGATTAAGATTCGCGCTCGTGCGGGGAAATCCGTACGACAACGAAGAAGAAGGCGAATGGTTGGCCATTGCGCTTTATGGAACGATTGGTGCTCCTGTCAAGGGATTGGAGCACGAAACCATTGGATTGGGAATCAATCACATATAATGTAGCCCATAGATATTAGCGAATAGGGGGCTGTACCGAAGAAATCAAATTTTCTTTGGTACAGCCCCTTTTTATATCCACTTTATTACGGTAGAGGAAAGGAGCATAAAATGATTACATTGGAAGGACATTCATTAACGTTAGATGATGTCAAACACGTTTTGTACGATCAGGAAAAAGTGCAGGCTTCAAAGGAGAGCTGGGAATGTGTCAGCAAAAGCCGCCAAGCAGTAGAGAATGTAGTCAACGAAGGAAAAACCGTTTACGGAATCAACACCGGATTCGGAAAGATGAGTGACGTGTTAATCGAAAAAGGAGATGTCGAAGAACTGCAATTGAACTTGATTCGCAGCCATGCCTGCGGTGTCGGCGAACCGTTTCCCGAAATCGTCAGCCGTGCCATGGTGTTGCTTAGGGCGAATGCGCTTCTGAAGGGATATTCGGGTGTAAGAAAACAACTGATAGAAAAATTGTTAGTCTTACTGAATGAGCATGTTCATCCCGTTGTTCCCCAACAAGGTTCACTTGGAGCTAGCGGTGACCTTGCTCCTCTTTCCCATTTGGCATTGGTTTTAATCGGGGAAGGGGAAGTGTTTTATAAAGGTGAGAGAATGCCGACAATGAAAGCTTTTGGCACTGTCGGACTTACGCCGATTACATTAACCGCGAAAGAAGGCCTGGCTCTGATCAATGGTACGCAAGCCATGACAGCGGTGGGAGTCGTTTCTTATTTGGAAGCGGAAAAACTCGCACTACAAACCGAAGCCACTGCTTCCGTGACGATGGAAGGGTTACGCGGAATCATTGATGCGTTTGACGAAGATATCCATTTCGCAAGAGGGTACCCGGAACAAGTTGACGTGGCAGAACGGATGCGTCGATATCTTGATGGAAGCAATCTTATTACCAGGCAAGGGGAAATCCGGGTCCAGGATGCTTATTCACTACGCTGTATTCCTCAGGTACATGGCGCGACTTGGCAAACCCTTAACTATGTAAAAGATAAGCTCGAAATCGAGATCAATGCGGCCACAGACAACCCACTCATTTTTGAAGGCGGCCAGAAAATCATCTCAGGCGGCAATTTTCACGGCCAGCCGATTGCATTGGCCATGGACTTTTTAGGGATTGCAGTTGCCGAGCTTGCCAACATTTCGGAACGCCGTATTGAACGGCTAGTCAATCCCCAGTTAAACGATTTGCCGGCGTTTTTAAGCGCCAAGCCGGGGCTGGAATCTGGAGCGATGATCATGCAATACAGTGCGGCTTCCCTCGTGTCTGAAAACAAAACACTTGCACATCCAGCCAGCGTCGACTCGATTCCGTCATCAGCTAACCAGGAAGACCACGTCAGCATGGGAACGATCGCGGCCAGACACGCTATGCAAATCATTGCCAATACAAGAAGAGTTGTAGCGATCGAAATGATCTGTGCATTGCAGGCTTCAGAGTTTCGGGGTGTCCAACACATGGCCCCACGAACACAGAGGATATACCGGAAAGGGCGCGAGATTGTCCAATCCATGACAAAGGACCGTGCCTTTTCAAAAGATATTGAGTCTGTTGCATTATGGATGAAACAAGGAAATTGGGATTCGATTTTACATCCATTAAGTGAAGAAAAACAATTCATATAAAGGGAGAGATGATCATGGCAGAGGTAAAAACAAACATTCGTGCACCAAGGGGAACCACATTAAATACGAAGGGATGGATTCAGGAGGCCGCTTATCGGATGCTGATGAACAATCTCGATCCGGAGGTGGCTGAAAAGCCTGAAGAACTTGTAGTATATGGCGGGATCGGAAAAGCGGCCCGCAACTGGGAAAGCTATCACAAAATTGTCGAAACGTTAAGGACGCTTGAAAATGATGAAACGATGCTTGTCCAATCCGGAAAACCGGTTGCCGTATTCAAATCACATGCCGATGCGCCGCGTGTATTGCTTGCCAACTCAAATATTGTTCCTGCGTGGGCAAACTGGGAAACGTTCCGGGACCTTGAAAAAAAAGGCTTAATGATGTACGGCCAAATGACGGCCGGAAGCTGGATTTATATCGGCTCACAAGGTATTTTACAAGGAACATATGAAACGTTTGCGGAAGCAGCACGCCAGCACTTTAACGGCTCACTTAAAGGGACGTTGACGGTTACTGCCGGCCTCGGTGGCATGGGTGGAGCTCAGCCTCTTTCTGTCACGATGAATGAAGGGGTGGTCATCGCCATTGAATGTGATAAAAAACGTATTCAGCGCCGGATTGATACGAAATATTGTGACTTGATGGTAGAGTCTTTGAATGAAGCGCTCACGTTGGCGAAGGAAGCAATGAATGAAGGCAAACCCCTGTCGATCGGGCTTTTTGGCAATGCCGCTGAAATTTTGCCAGAACTCGTGCGTCGCGGGGAAGTTCCGGATCTTGTGACAGATCAAACCTCTGCACACGATCCATTAAACGGTTATTTGCCGATAGGGATGTCCCTTAGTGAAGGCGAAGAGCTTCGAAAAACCAATCCTGACGAATACTTAAAGCGAGCGAAATCAAGCATTAAAGACCACGTTCAAGCGATGCTTGAGTTGCAAAAGGCGGGTGCGGTTACGTTTGATTACGGGAACAACATTCGGCAAGAAGCGTATAACGAAGGTCTCAAAAGTGCGTTCGATTTTCCTGGGTTCGTCCCGGCATTTATTCGCCCGCAGTTTTGTGAAGGAAAAGGTCCGTTCCGCTGGGTTGCGCTTTCGGGTGATCCAGAAGATATTTATAAAACAGATGAAGTGATATTAAGAGAGTTTGCCGATAACGAACACCTATGCAAGTGGATCAAAATGGCAAGGGAGCAGGTATCTTTCCAGGGACTTCCTTCCAGAATCTGCTGGCTCGGTTATGGAGAAAGAGCAAAGTTTGGCAAAATCATTAATGAAATGGTCGCATCTGGTGAAATTTCAGCACCGATTGTCATAGGTCGCGATCACCTTGACTGTGGTTCGGTTGCATCGCCGAATCGAGAGACAGAAGGGATGAAGGACGGCAGTGACGCAATTGCCGACTGGCCGATCTTAAATGCCATGATCAACAGTGTGAACGGGGCCAGCTGGGTGTCCGTCCACCACGGCGGCGGTGTCGGAATGGGGTATTCAATGCATGCGGGCATGGTTATAGTTGCCGATGGGACAGAAGAAGCGGCGAAACGTTTGGAACGAGTCCTCACCTCAGACCCGGGTATGGGTATTGCCCGCCATGTTGATGCCGGTTACGATCTTGCGATTCAAACCGCGAAAGAAAAAGGTGTTCATTTACCAATGATGGAATAGACATGACGGGAGTGCAGACAGTCCAGAATACTGTCTGCTTCCCATTATCTTTTACAGGGAGTGGAGAAGAGTGACACAAGAAGCAGATATACTGTTATATCAAATTGGTCAACTGTTAACGATGGATGGCAGCGAGGGGCCGGTGAAAGGCCAAAATATGAGCAAACTCGATGTTTTAGAGGACGGCGCAGTCGCTATCAAAGACGGCAAGGTCATTGCTGTTGGAAAAACAGATGACTTAAAACACATCGAGGCAAAAGAAAAAATTGACTGCCAAAGAAAATTAGTGACACCAGGACTCGTCGAGCCGCACACGCATCTCGTATTCGGCGGATCACGTGAGCACGAAATGGCGTTGAAACAACAAGGCGTGCCATACCTTGATATTTTAAAACAGGGCGGAGGCATTCTTTCAACCGTCCAATCCACGCGTGAAACGCCGGAGGAAGAGCTGCTCGAAAAAGCAAGATTTCATCTCAACCGGATGATGAGCTATGGAATTACAACGATGGAAGCGAAAAGCGGATACGGGCTTGATTATGAAACGGAAATGAAACAAATGCGGGTTGCGAAACAACTTCAGGAGGAGCACAAACTTGATGTGGTTTTGACCTTCCTGGGCGCCCATGCGATACCTGAAGATTATAAAGACGACCCTGATACGTTTTTAAATGAAATGATAGCAATGCTTCCCGAAATCAAAGAAAAAAACCTTGCCGAATTTGTTGATATCTTCTGTGAAACGGGTGTTTTCAGTGTGGAGCAGTCCCGTGAGTATTTACAAAAAGCAAAAGAATCCGGGTTCGAGGTTAAAATTCATGCCGATGAAATTGATCCTCTCGGGGGAGCGGAAATGGCTGCGGAAGTCGGGGCGATTTCAGCTGATCATCTTGTCGGCACAAGCGATAAAGGCATCCAAATGCTTGCGGAAAACAACGTGATTGCTACATTGCTTCCCGGAACTTCGTTTTATCTTGGGAAAGAAAAGCACGCAAGAGCGAGAGACATGATAGAAGCAGGTGTGTCGGTTGCACTTTCGACCGATTTCAATCCGGGTAGTTCCGTAACCGAAAACTTACAATTCATTATGAATCTGGCTGCCTTGAATCTGAAAATGACTCCGGAAGAAATTTGGCATGCGGTAACAGTGAATGCGGCTCATGCAATCGGCCGCGGGGATCAAGCAGGAATAATTGCTGTGGGCCGAGCTGCGGACATCGTCATCTGGGATGCGCCAAACTACTTGTATATTCCATATCACTATGGAGTGAATCATGTTAACACTGTATGGAAAAACGGTGAAAAAGTGTTTGAAAGAGGTGGTTGGCATGGCTGACATCCCCTATTTATGCCCTGCGGGAAAAGCGACTTTCAAAGATAGCGAAGTGACAAAGGCGCACGAACTCATCGTGCCATGGAATGGGAAAAAAGTGAAAGGCTTTGGTGTTCTTGGTGCCCCGCTTTCCAAGCCGTCTATCAGTCATTCTGGTGCGGCGAGTGCACCCGGGGCCATCCGTTCCGCTTTTTCTTCCTACACCACATATGCCATTGAGGACAATGTGGATCTGAAGTCTATCCAATTACATGATTTTGGCGACGTGAACATGCACGTGACGGACCTGATTAAATCCCAGCAACGCATTGAAGATGCATTTTATGAAGTATTCCGATCACAGACAGAAATGACTCCGATCATTTTCGGAGGTGACCATTCGATAAGCTCCCCGAGTATCAAAGCTTTTTCCAAAGCAAGGGGAACAGTCGGCGTTATTCAATTCGATGCCCATCATGATTTGCGGAATTTAATAGATGGGGGGCCTTCCAACGGTACGCCTTTCCGAAATCTAATAGAGTCCGGTACGTTAAAAGGAGAAAATCTCGTCCAAATCGGCATCCGCAGCTTTTCAAATAGCCGCGAATACCATGATTACGGGAAGGACCACGGTGTATCCATTTATACGATGAAGGATGTGCGGCGGCGCAGCATCACTGATATTTTACGAGAAAGTGTAAATCGTTTGAAAGAAAAAGTCGATGTAATCTATGTCTCCGTTGATATGGATGTATTGGATCAAGCGTTTGCTCCCGGGTGCCCCGCAATCGGCCCAGGAGGCATGGACAGCGAAACGCTTCTGGAGGCGGTTCATTATCTTGGAGGTGAAAAATCTGTACGTGCCATCGATATTGTTGAAATTGATCCGACGATTGACTTTCGTAACATGACAAGCCGGATTGCAGCACATGTGGTATTACAATTTCTGAATAGAAGTAAAGAGGGGGAAGGTTAATGGAATGGGTTGTTATTATTTCAGTTCTTGTTCTCATCGCATTAAGTTTAATGCGGGTGAATGTCATATTTGCCATTATTGTAGCTGCTGAGACAGCCGGACTGCTGACCGGTCTCTCCTTGACAGAGACAACGAATCTACTGATTTCCGGCATGGGTGGGTTGGCCGATACCGCATTAAGCTATGTTTTGTTGGGAATTTTCGCTGTAATGATCGGTTTTTCCGGGATCGTCGGTTTTTTGGTGAAAAGACTTGTAAAACTAATAAGCGGAAAACGTTCGATTCTTTTACTAGTGATTGCCGGAGCAGCATGTTTATCTCAGAATGTCGTACCAGTTCATATTGCGTTTATTCCAATACTTATTCCACCGTTGTTGCATCTGTTTGACAAGATGAAGGTGGACCGACGCGGTGTGGCAGCGGCGTTGACTTTTGGTCTGAAAGCACCTTATTTGACGATACCAGCTGGTTTTGGGTTGATTTTTCAGGGAATCATCGTAAGTGAAATGTCTGCTAATGGCATGGACGTAGCACTTTCAACTGTTACAAAAGCGATGATCCTTCCGGGTGTTGGTATGGTTGCCGGTTTACTATTTGCCATATTTATTACCTACAGAAGAGACAGGGAACTTAGTGCAATAAGTGATTCCCCGTTAGCAGAAGGGGAGATTGCTGCGTCGGCGGAACACGAACAACTTGTATTTTCAAAACATCATTTCCTTACATTAATAGCCATTGCCGCCGCCCTCGTTGTTCAACTGATTACCGAGTCTCTGGTTTTGGGGGCGCTTACAGGGATTGTTTTCATGTTTGCACTTGTTGTCGTCCCGTTTAGAGACGGGGATCGTTTTGTGAACGAAGGTATTCACATGATGGGTATGATTGCATTTGTCATGCTGATTGCTTCAGGTTATGCAAAGGTTTTGACAGGTACAGGCGCAATCAAAGCACTTGTTACTTCAGCCTCCCAATTTTTGGGTACCAGTCACCTTGTTATTGCAGTGGTGATGTTGCTTGTCGGGCTATTGGTAACAATAGGGATCGGCTCTTCCTTCGGCACCATTCCGATTATTGCAGCGCTGTTCGTGCCGATTTGTTTGGAAGTCGGTTTTTCACCGATGGCTACTGCGGCTTTGATTGGAACGGCTGCAGGATTGGGGGATGCAGGCTCGCCGGCTTCCGATAGTACGTTAGGTCCCACCTCTGGGTTGAATGCGGATGGAAAACACCATCATATATGGGATACATGTGTACCGACATTCATGCATTACAACATCCCTTTGTTTATTTTTGGTGTGCTGGCTGCTGTGGTGCTATAACGAAATCCCACTAGATCAAGTCCTTCCGTCCATTTGCTTGATTTGCATCCGGACTGTTTATTCCGTTCGATGATGGAACTGGACATCACGCCTCCATTCACAAGGGGACAGTTCTATGAAGCCAACAAACATTTTAAACAGGTTTGTTGGCTTTTTTCATACAATAATTCTTTTCATGCTAAAAAAGAAAAGAAGATAAGGTATGTCAGAAACAAACCGATGTAAACCGTGCATAACCTAAAGCGATAAGATAATTACGAAAACGTGTCGCAAAACTCTTTCAAATCAGTGGAAACATGAAAGAGTACGTGACCTTATAAAAAATCTTTAATAAAATTCATTATTTATCATCCGATTCCAATCCTAAAAAACCCCCGACTTCCTTCACATAACCAGCAAGTGGATAGGCTTTGTACAGGCGGCTTGATAATCGGATCGGGTCTCCAAAAAAGTACCTTTCAAATTGAGTTTGTCTCGTTCCGAACGAACTCATGGTCAGGTCCCAGGCCAACCGGAATATTTTCACCCGGTCCTCTGCGTTCTTCGTTGCGGCTTGGAGATACTGATCGATATCAGATCGGATCGAGGAATGAAAGGCGTTTTCCGTAGGTAATCCAACCAGTCCGCTGGCCCCGATTAATTGAACAATTTCAGTGAAGCGAGGATAAATTTTGGGAAAGATGTTATTGGCAACCTGCAGTGGAACATCACTTGGACGCATGGTCCCCCACTTATCCAAAGCTGCATCGTTTTCTGCCTTCTCCAATAGAGCTTTCATTGTTTCAAGACCAACGATGATTTCTGACAGCTTATCTTGGATATGTTGATACTCGCTCACATTGATTGTTTGTACGAGAAGCTCCGCCAGCCCTAGAAAGAATTCGGTTTTGACAATTCGTCTGATCAAGGATTGATGGGCTGTAAAAGTATGAAAAGAATTTTGGAATGAGAATTCAGCGGCTGCAACTCCATTGTCATAATAAAATACCCGATTCCACGGTACGAATACATTGTCGAAAACAAGGATGGTATCCATCTCTTCGAATCGAGAGCTTAAAGGGTGATTGAAAAGGGACTCCCCGCCCACAAATGACTCTCTGCAAATAAACTTTAAACCTTTCGTATCTGACGGAATGGAGAAGGCAAAAGCTTCATTTTCATCCAGTAAAAAATTAGGAGTACTAGTAACTAGCACTTCGTCGGTCAACCCGCCTTGAGTAGCTAAAAGGCGTGCGCCTTTAATAATTATTCCTTCTTCGTTTCGATCAATCACCCGGGCGACGATGGGTTCTTCCTCAGAGGACTCAGAGTAGGTAATGGAACGATTTACTTGAGGGGTGACAAATGTATGGGTGAACGAAAGGTCTTTTTCCATAGCCATTTCATGTAAGGATCGGATATTCTCTGGAAAACAATTGACTTTTCCTTTTAACAGAGGAGATGAGGAAGCGAAGCTCATCACAGCGGAATTGAGATAATCAGGACTTCTTCCCATAAAGCCCTTCGTTTTCCTGGCCCAATGCTCACTTACTTTTCGTCTTTTGATTAAGTCCTCTTTTGTTTTGGGCTGCAAGAAAGAAAGCCCGACAGCATCCCCTGTATTCGGTGAAAAGAAAGTCATTTCATCTTTCAATTCAGGGTCATGCTGCATATCATATAGGGAAGCCTTTGTCTGAAGGATTCCTTTGAATGCGGGGTGCTCAGAGATTTTTCCCTGAACCTTTTTTCCATCTAGCCAAATTTCAGTTTTCAGCGAATTGATGCGGTCAAGAAATTCTGCCCCCTTGATAGCTCCCATAATAACACTCCCATATCCATTTACTTTTATAAGGACCTGTGGTTTTAACTTGCACAAGGGCCCTTTGTTTTTAAGTACAAAGTAAGGACTGGATAACAGGCGACAAACCTTTCAAGGAAACCGTACAATTGTCCGGCGTGTACCAGTCCATATATCAATCAGTTGGGTAAAGCCAGAATCCTTTTCCATTTATGAGCCAAATATACATAGTCGATCTATAATATGCTGAAAAACAGTGGAAAGTTAAAAAGGGAGGACGAAAATCTATAGCGAAAATGATTCAGGACTTTTCAGATAGATAATGCCTTTTAGAACACCAATCATTTAGGTGAATATCCTGGTATGGGAGGTGTTTATATGAGAGAGTCGATCAAGCGGATAGCTCAACAGTTTATCGTTTCACACTTTCCTGAGTCAGATGTAGCTTTGTTAGGTGGAAGTGCTGTTTATGGAAATGTGACAACAGAATCGGATATTGACTTCATTATCATTGATGAAACAGAAACACCAAGACTTGAATGTTTTCATTTTCTAGGGTGGAAAATCGAAGCATTTATTTATACAGCTTTTTCTCTTGAGTTGGAATTTCAAACAGCTAGATATAAAGGGATGCCCACCATCCTTAAAATGTGTGCCGAAGGTGTACTTATAGAAGATAAACATGGGGATGGAAAGAAACTGCAAAGAGAGGCAAAAGAACTTTATGAACAGGGCCCGCAACTTTGGGATGAGGACAGAATAAATGCAGCGAGGTATCAGATCACAGATTTTTTGTCAGACTTCAGAATTTCAGAGGATTTTGAAGAAAGTTTATTTATTTTAAATAAGTTGATCCATACGTTAACCGAACTGGTTTTAAGGGTGGACGGCAATTGGTTTGGGGAAGGGAAGTGGGTTGCTAGAAACCTTAAATCATATGATAAAGATTTGTCTGATAAACTGGTTAAATATACAAAGGAATACGTGAAGACAGATGATAAAACGGAATTGATTTCATTCATTCAATCTACACTTGATAGGTATGGTGGACAATTATTTGCTGGTTATAAAGGATTCTTTTTTTAGATGCCTCTGTACAGGGCTTTGTGTTTGTCATAGGCATCTTTTTTGTGTCTATAAACAGGATGATTAAGTTTCTGCTTTCCGCTTAATCAGCCGAATCTCGTGAGTGCATGGAGTATATTTTAAATTTAAACATCATCGATTGAAAAAATAAAACTAAAAATCAATAAAATTAATTATTTAATTAATAATATAAACAATTTAAGTTTACATTATTAATTTTGTTGTATATAATCAAATCAAACAAAAAAGAAAGGAATCAGATATGGCTCATCCACTACTAACCAATTGTCCTGTTTGTTCACAAAAACTCACGGTTACGAAACTGAATTGCTCACATTGCCAGACGACCATCGAGAACGAATTCGAGTTATTCAAGTTTGCTTCATTAACGAAAGAGCAGCTTCATTTTGTTGAAGTTTTTCTCGTATGCAGAGGCAATATTAAAGAGGTTGAAAAAGAACTTGGAATTTCCTATCCAACCGTTCGGGGCAAGCTGAATGACATTGCATCCGCATTGGGTTATGAACGAAAGAAGAAGAAGGAAGTAGACGAGAAAAAGGTCGTCATGATGCTGGAAAGGGGAGAAATCTCCGCAGATGAAGCAATCAAAATCTTAAAAGATGAATAGGAGGAATGTGAAATGAAAAATGAGATTGAAAAAGTGTTGGCAATGGTCCAGGAAGGCCAGGTTGATGCGGAAAAGGGCGCTGAACTAATTCAAGTTTTAAAAGAAAAGGAACAGAGTGCTTCGGTTGAACCAAGTGATACTTCCCAGAAGACTGCTGGCTTCATGGACAAAACATTAAAGATACGCGTCATCTCTACTGAAAATGACAACGTCAATGTGAACCTTCCGATCAAGCTGGTAAAGGTCGTTTTATCGGCCGGTCACAATATTGCTTCCAAAATTCCTCAGTCTGAACAATATGTGAAAGATATCGATATCGATCTGATTTTAGAAGCGATCGAAAATGAACTGGACGGCCAAATTGTTGATGTGAAATCAGCAAACGGTGATACTGTTTCGGTAGTTATCGAGTAAAGGGTGCAGAGCATGTTGCATGTTAAGGTGAAAACAGATGAAGCAAAATTCGTGATACCTGTCCCTTATGTCCTCTTAAATGTAGGTGTATCCATTTGCACCTCGAAACTGTTGATTCGGTATGCAAACAAATGGTCTAAACCTCATCTGGAAAAGAAAAATATATCTTTTACCATTCCCTCCATAGATAAAGCAGACCTCAAGCGTATTATCAAAGAATTGAAAAAGAACAAAGGTCTAGAGTTGGTTAACGTCAAAGCTGAAGATGGGACAGAAGTAATCGTGAGATTGTAGAAACGAGGTGAATTCCTGTGTTTCAGGATGTCGATATTTATTATGAGTAGGGACGGGGACTAATACCTCGTCCCTTTGTGTGCCAAAAAAGGAATATAGTGAAGTTAAAATAAAAGAAAAATACTTTTATACCGTGTTTTCTCTGTTTACACAATCTCTCTCATGAACTACCCAATGAGCCCTCTCTGCATAAAAAACCAAACAAAAACTTTACTTGACATCTTGCTGACACTTTTCTGCTTTAACATAACAAATGTACCAGGAAGGAGGAAGACAGGATGTCATTGGGAAGACAAGAATTAAAACACGCCATCTCACATGCGGAATATCAAGTGTTGAGAAAAAAACTCGCTCATTTTATGAGAATCGATCCACATGCAGCGTCCGATGGAAAATATATGATCCGCTCTACTTACTTTGATAATTTTGACAACAAAGTGCTACAGGAGAAAAAGGAAGGTTATTTAAACCGGGACAAGTATCGGGTGAGGATATATGGAAAGTGTGATCATGTCATTAATTTAGAAAGAAAAAGCAAGCGGAATAATCTTACCTTTAAATCCAAATGTCAGATCACAAAGCGTGAATTTGAGAAGATCAGAAAATCAGAGATTGCCTGGATGGAAGAGGATGACCGTCCTTTAGTAAGGGACTTGTTTTTTGAAATGTACCATTATCAGTTAAGGCCAAGGACGGTCGTCGATTATATCCGGGAACCTTATGTCTATCCGTTCGGGAATGTACGAGTCACGTTCGATTTGAAAGTACAGACAAGCATGCACAATACGAACATGTTTGCCCGGGACTTGCCGATGGTGGACGTATTAGAGCCGGATATCGTGATTCTGGAAGTGAAATATGATGAATATTTGCCAGATGTGATTAAACATTTGCTTCAGCTGTCAGATACGAGGCAGGAAGCATATTCCAAATACCAATTAAGCAGAATGTATGGATAAAGAAGAGGAGAGAAAAAAGTGCTATATACAACAACCACAACTACAACCAATTTTTCAGATATATTTAAATCCAGTTTTATGGAGAATACCGCGTCATTTTCTATTATTGATTCCTTGCTAGGGCTGGGTGTTGCGTTCTTGATCGGTTTGTTTATTTACGGAGTCTACAAGAAAACCTTTAAAGGGGTGATCTATTCCCATTCCTTCAATATATCGCTCGTGATTATGACGATGGCAACCTCGCTTGTGATTATGGGAATAAGTCAGAACGTGCTCTTGTCACTTGGAATGGTCGGGGCCCTGTCAATCGTTCGTTTCCGTACTCCGATAAAAGACCCGATGGATTTGGTGTTCTTGTTCTGGTCGGTGATTGCAGGAATTCTGAGTGGTGCAGGTTTCGTTTTATTAGCCGCAGTAGGTTCGTTTTTGATCGGCGTAGTGATTGCTTTATTCTCGAACAAAATCAAAGTGGAAAATCCTTATTTGTTAGTGGTGAAATTCGATAAAGATGCAGTTGGAGAGAAAGTGGAACAAGTTATCGGGAACAAGGTGAAGAAATATGTGCTGAAATCAAAATCGATGATGCAGGGCGATGAAGTGGAAGTGACGTATGAAGTACGCGTGAAAGAAAACGATGCGCAAGTGACATCGACCGTTTCGCAAATCGATGGGGTCCGTTCAGCCGTGATGCTGAGCTATGACGGGAATTTCACTGCGTAATCCAGGAGGGAATAACATGAAAAAATCAATCAAGGGAAGGTTTCTCCTTCCCTTTTTTATAGGAACGGCAATCATGATTGCCGGCTGTAGTAAAACAAATGACAATGGAACATTAACCGAGCAGGCCCAATCGGCAGTCAGCTATGATGCAGAGGATGCGTACACCGGATGGGAAGAGCAAGATGCCACGAACATCACTTTCGATGACCAGTCAATTGACGTAGAAGAAGACAACAACGGTGTCATTGTCAATGAGAATACAGTGGAAATCCATACTTCTGGAACCTATGTTTTAGAAGGAAGCGCAACAGACAGTCAGGTGCTTGTCGATGCAGAGGATGAAGGAACCGTTCGACTGATACTGAACGGACTGTCACTTGAGTCGACGACAACAGCTCCTATTTTTGTCAAACAGGCGAAAAAAACCGTTGTTTCAGTCGAAGAAGGGACAAGCAACACCCTCACGGATCCCTCGGAATATGTGTATGAAGAGGACGCAGATGAACCGAAAGCCGCCATCTACAGCAAGGATGATCTGACGGTAAACGGCACGGGCAATCTAATCGTAAATGGCAATTATAATGATGGAATTACAGGCAATGATGACTTGAAAATCATCGGAACAACCATAGACATTACAGCAGAAGACGATGGCATCGTGGGCCGTGATTTGTTTGCATTGAATGAAGCACTGGTAACGATCGACGCAGGCGGTGACGGGGTGAAATCCTCCAATGATGCGGATGAAGATAAAGCAAACATTGTATTGGAAAGCGGCTCCTTAACCATAAATGCTGGCGGTGACGGTGTACAGTCAGAAAACACGGTAACCATATTGGATGGAGAATATGAGATTACGGCTGGAGGGGGCAGCCCGGAAACGATCGAGGCTACAACTGAATTTGGAGGCGGCTTCGGCGGTCAGGGGCAGGGCACAATGCCTGGCGATCAGGACTTCTCCGAAGATAACATGCCGGCGGAACGGCCGGACGGAATGGAGCCGCCGACAGAAGGTGATGGCGATGATTTTGAAGACAGACAGCCTCCTGAACAGATGGAGGAAGAACAAGCACAAACTAATGCAGAAACAGAAGAAGACGATACACCAAGTACCAAAGGAATCAAAGCAGAAAACAGTCTGGAAATCGCCGGTGGCACCATTGCGATCGATGCGAATGATGATGCCTTGCACAGCAATAAAGAATTGACCGTTGCAGCTGGTGAAATGACGTTGGCCACCGGAGATGATGCGGTTCACGCAGATGAGGAAATCATCATCACGAATGGTTCCATCCAAGTCGAAAAAAGTTATGAAGGAATCGAAGCGGAATCAATAACGGTGTCAGATGGAACGATCCATCTTGCTGCAGAAGACGACGGTTTTAACGTGAATGGCGGGACAGATCAGATGGGGATGCAAGGATTTGGGGAAAACGAAACGGAGGATGAAGAGGAAAGCACGGAAGAAGAAGCAGATCAAGGAAAATTGTTGATTGAAGGTGGGTACATCTATGTCGATGCAAATGGCGATGGCCTTGACTCCAATACTTCCGCCGAAATGACAGGTGGTACAGTAGTCGTGTACGGTCCGACGAACGATGGCAACGGAGCCTTGGATTACGATCAATCCTTTGAAATCAAGGGTGGAACTTTGATTGCTGCTGGGAGCAGCGGGATGGCTCAAGGCGTTTCCGACAGCTCGGAACAAGCTTCGTTTATGATGACTTTTCCTGAAATGCTCGAAGCCGGTTCTACGGTTTCCGTACAGGATGGCAATGGAGACATTGTTGTCGCGGTTGCACCCGAAAAGGATTTTCAATCGGTCGTCATCAGTTCACCAGATTTACAGCAGGACCAATCTTATACGCTTTACACAGATAGTGGGCTGTCCGGCGATGAAACAGATGGATTCTTTGAAGATGCCACAATGGAAGGCGGCACAAAAGTGCTGGAGTTTTCGTTAACAAGTACGATGACGTATTTGGATGAAACAGGCGAAACCGAACAAGCGAGCGGCATGTTTGGTGGCGGACGCGGACAAGGCCGGCAAGGGCAAGATGGAAGCGAAATGCCACAGCCCCCATCCCAGTAAATAGCAAGCAGGGCCCAAATAAGAGATCCAAAGAAAAATCGAACGATGATTCGACCCTTAAACAGTCGAACTCGTTCGATTCTTCATTTCTGGTTTTTATTAATTCAAATTAATCCGAATTGGTAGCAAGCACTCCGGCAAGGTACTTCGCTTTCCGCGGGCACGGCTTCAGCTAACTTGGTAAAGAAAGTCGCTTTACCAAGTGGATCTTCAGCTCGCGCTGTTCCCGCTGGAGTCTCCGTACCTTGCCTCCGTTAATTGAAGCGGTTCTGTTTTAGTGAGAGATTCCTTGTTAAAGATAACTGTCTCCGGAAGATAAGCAACATTGAATCAATGTTAATTGCTCTATGCTAGTAATTGTAGTCTTCATAACACTTTGTTGGCGGAAATGAAATCGAAACACCCTGCTGATTTTTATTTATAGAGTGTCCATTAGAATTACCTTTTTATACTGTTCAAATCCTGGTCCATGGTCAATGCAAAGTAGTAAATGCTGGTTTTTTAATTGCATCCACCATCCTGTATGCAGAACACTGTAAAACAGCGAAGGCAAGATGCGGAGACTCCTACGGGAACAGCACGAGCTGAAAATCCCACAAGAAAGCGATCTATGCTTTCTGAGGAAGTTGAAGCCGTGCCCGTGGAAAGCGTAGTGTCTTGCCGTAGCGATTAGAAGCACTCATCAAACAGCAGAACGAAAAGAAATTTATTTTGGTAGAATCATTGTTGGTAATCACCTGAGTAATATCAGGAAAGTAAGGCTTACTTTCTGTGATAAAATAACCTTGGGAGTTGAAAAGAATGAGCAGAGTGTTGATCATAGAAGATGAAGTCGCTATTAGCAAAGTGTTGAATGTTTATTTGCAAAAAGCCGATTTTGAAACAAAAGTAGTAATGGAAGGAAACCAGGCCATTCCGGCTTTTCAAGAATGGAATCCTGATTTAGTATTATTAGACATTATGCTCCCGGGAACAGACGGCTGGCACATACTAAAGGAAATAAGAGAAACAAGTACATGTCCGGTTATTATGTTGACTGCTCTAGGAGACGTCAACTATCGGCTGGACGGTCTGAACGGAGGAGCAGACGATTATATTACAAAACCGTTTATCGGAGATGAAGTGATCGCCAGAGTGAACGCCGTATTACGCAGGTTCCGCACCGATGATAACCAATTGAAAAAGTTCGGAGCCTTGCATATAGATCACGAAGCACACCGGGTCCTCCTCCATCAAAAAGAAATCGAATTAACACCACGTGATTTAGCATTGCTGTTGTTCTTATCCGAGCACCCGAATAAAACGTTTACGAGAGACCAATTGATCGAGCAAGTATGGGGTTGGGATTACGAAGGCAGCGACCGGGCTGTCGACTTATCGATCAAACGGTTAAGAAAATCATTGAAAGACTGGTCCGGTGAAGAAGGAGAAATAAAAACGCTCAGAGGGGTGGGGTATCAGTTCCGTGTTCAAGAAAAATAAAAAAGTATCATTACAACGATATTGGACAACCCGATACCTGATTACACTTGTGGTTGGACTTGCGGTTATCACGGTTCTTTCAGCGATGTGGATTCGCCATACCACCCTGGAAAACCGTCTGAACATGATGGAATTCATGGCAGAAGAAACAGCCAACCGAATTGAAAATATGACAGATGATACGCTGCCACCCGAATTTGAGATACATCGCCTTTTGACAGATAGAGGCAGATTTATGAATATGGAAAGCAATCCGGTCATTTATGCAACCGACTCAGAGGGCACGATCATCAGTAGTAATTTGCCCCCGCAATCCAATGGCCAGGAAATCCATACTTCTATATTGGAAAAAGAAGATACCATTCAAACCATCACTTCTGATAACGAGGAACAAGTCAAACTTTATGTTGTGAAAAAGCCGATTGAGACGGAAGATGCGACCCTTGGCTGGGTGCTCTATGTGGAATCAAAGGCGGAACTGACGAAAGTTCGCCAGGAATATGGACAATTAATGATTGTAATAGGCAGTCTGCTAATATTGGGCTGGATTGCCATTTATTTTATAACGGGCCGATTATCCAAGCCGATCAAGGAAGTTGCTGCAGCTGCCAAACAAATAGAAGAAGGCAACTATGATGTCCGTTTTTCCATGGATGCAAAGGAAGAGGAAGTCCATGAGCTGATAACCTCCTTCCAGCAAATGACGCAAAAATTAGAACATCTGGAAGCCCTTCGGACGGAGCTGTTGGCAGGGGTTTCTCATGAACTGAAAACACCGGTCACCTCGATAAGCGGGCTGTTGCAAGCGATTGATGAAGGTGTCGTCGACAAAGAAGAAGCAAAAGAGTTTCTGCAGCTTTCCATCAGAGAATCCGAAAAAATGAAAAAAATGGTGGAAGATCTGCTGGCGTTTAATAAATTTGCAGCAAACGCAGTACCGGTTTCAATGGATACCTATTTGATCAATGAATTGATGATGGATACCCTGGACGTTTGGAAAAAAACCAACATGCAAGAAGGCATACAAATGGATGTTTCGTTGTTGAAAGATGATCGGACGGTTGAAGTGGATCCTTTGCGCATCCAGCAAATCATGACCAATCTCTTGAACAATGCCTCTCAGGCAATAGGGGACAAAGGAAGGATCACGGTAAAACTCCATACTAGTCAGGATAAGGTAATAATCGATGTGAAGGATACCGGCGAGGGAATTCCGGTGCAGGAACAATCGTATATATTTGAGCGGTTTTACAGGGGAGAGAACAAAAAGTACAAAGTTGGCGGATTAGGACTGGGACTGCCTTTCAGCAAAATGATTGCGAATGTGTTGAACGGTGAGCTCATGCTTGTTGAAAGCAGCCATACCGGAACAACTTTCCGCGTTGAATTACCTCTTTCCGAACAAGACCGTGTTGTGGAATAGTGGGGGTCTTACACAATAGAAGGAGTTATACGGCGGAAGTTTTACAAGTTAAGATTGGAAGATTGTGTGAGTACACAGGATTCTTAGTCGGACTGGAAAGTTGGTGAACAGGAAAAGAGTATGAATACACAGTTGAAAGAAACGCATACGAAGAAAATTTTAACGGAAGCCAAAGGATATCTGAATGTTGGCTTCACCCATTCCTTGAATCCATACAGTGGTTGTGGATTCTCTTGTTTGTACTGTTACGTCAGAGAAATGCCTATTCAAACGTTCAGAGACAGTGCATGGGGCGAATGGGTGGATGTAAAACTAAATGCAGCCGATAAATATCGGCATGAAATAAAAAGACTTCGGAAGAAACAGTCTTCCGTGAATCTTTTCATGTCTTCTGCGACAGACCCGTATCAGCCGATAGAACGCAAGGCACAGATAACAAGGGGCCTGCTAGAAGAAATGGTTGAAAATCCGCCCGATTTTTTACAGATCCAAACCCGTGGCCCTCTTATCACGCGAGATATCGATTTGCTAGTTCAACTACAAGAGAAATGTAAAGTGCTTGTATCCATGACAATTGAAACGGACAGAGAAGATATAAAGAAGCTGTTCGCCCCTTATGCTCCGGGGATCAAATTGCGATTAAAAACGTTGAGAGAAGTCCACGAAGCCGGTATCTTCACCCAGGCTTCGATTTCACCGGTTTTGCCATTTACTCCTGACTTTCCAAAGGCACTGGAAAACATCGTGGACAGCATTTGGATCGATACATTGAATATCGGAGATGGTATGTCGGGAAAGCGTTCCGCCAGATTGGGTATGCCCAGGTTATTTAAGGAAAATGGACTGGAAAAATGGTATCAGAAAGATATCCACGTAAGAGTGAAAAATTATTTTAAAAAATACTTTCCCGAACATATGGTCAGAGTTTCAAGAGAAGAAGCATTTCCGGCATTATGGAATAAGTAGTTTAAAGACAAGCTTAAGCACAGCCTCGAGGGAACAGGCGCTGAAACTAGACATCTCTGACATGTATCCTTGCTTATCTTATAAAAAGAAATCAATTAAAGATTTGAAAAAGAACAAAAGCCTGGAGTTAGGTAATGTGAAAGCCCGAGAGATGGTAAGATTATAAAAACGAGGAGAATTTGGTGTTTCAGATGGCGATACTTCGGCACATCAGCACCTGTTCTCCTCTTCGCGTCTTTGCACGTCGATTCTCTCTTTTTCACTCATGGTTTTTTATAGCATAATCTCCACAAAAAACACCTCCATTCTAAAGATTCTTTCCTTTCACTTCAGCTTCACAACTTAATTAAAACTTCTTGCCCATAAGGAGTGTTAAGGCGATGACTTTGTATATTTTTCGCGGCAATATTGACTAAAGGTGACTCTTTCTAGTCGCATCAGAGCTGGATATCAATCTACAGTGATAATCAAAGACCAACGCAAAAAGAAAGACGAGTTTACGTATTGACCAATGTGGTCAATACTGTTAAGATAAAAATGACCAATCTGGTCAAATAATCGAGGGAAGGAGATCGCGATTATTAACATTCATTTTCATAAATTACACCCGGAGAAAAAAACACTTATTATTAATGCCGCAATAAAGGAATTTATCCAAAATGGATTTAATCGGGCATCCACAAATGAAATGGTAAAAGAGGCAAAAATATCTAAAGGTTCCTTGTTTAATTACTTTAATAGCAAGAAGGATCTTTACGTCTATTTAATTGAATATGGCATTCAAGTGATTGAGCGTCTTTATGAACAAATTGATTTAAATGAAACGGATTTATTTAAAAGAATCGAAAAAATCGGCTTACAGAAAATGCACATTCAAAAAGAGTATCCTCACGTATTTGATTTTCTGGCTTCCTGTGTGCAAGAGGAATCGGCTGAAGTAACCGATATGATTAAGGACAAAGTCAATCCAGTCCAAGAAGATGGGAAAAAGCTAATCTATAAAGATATTGATTACACCAAGTTCCGTGAAGATATCGATATCGAAAAAGCAATTGAAATTCTGAATTGGACCATGTTTGGTTTTGGGGAGAAATCCATCCATCAAATCGATACCTTTGAAGATATCGGGAAATTCGGAGATTACTATCTCAAAGAATGGGAGAGCTATGCCCAAATTCTGAAGCATAGCTTCTATAAGTGAGCGTTAATTCTAATTAAGGAGTGGCATGGTGATGACAAACATTGTAAGCATTCAAGGTTTGCAAAAAAGGTTCGGTAAGTTCCAGGCGTTGAATGACGTGAATTTTACTGTGAATGCTGGAGAGGTTGTCGGTTTTATCGGCCCCAATGGAGCTGGTAAATCTACAACGATCCGGATATTACTGGGAATTATCAAGCGGGATGCCGGTAATGCGGAGATATTCGGAAAGGATGTTTGGAAAGACAGCCTTGAAATTCATAAACGCATTTCATATGTTCCAGGAGACGTCACGTTGTGGGGAAACCTGACAGGCGGTGAAATGATTGATTTATTTCTTAAATTGCACGGCGGGGGAGATAAGCAAAAACGCGACGAGTTAATCAAACGATTTGAATTAGATCCAAAGAAAAAAGCGAAGGGGTATTCAAATGGAAATCGCCAAAAGGTAGGGTTGATTGCCGCGTTGGCTGCTGATTCGGATTTATACATTTTCGATGAACCGACATCCGGACTTGACCCTTTGATGGAGGCCATATTTCAAGAGGAAGTAGAAAAAATCAAAAAATCCGGTAAATCCATTCTTTTATCCTCTCATATTTTGAGTGAAGTAGAACGCTTGGCAGACAAGGTTGTGATCATTCGCCAAGGTGAGGTCGTGGAAACTGGCACCCTCGATGAACTCCGGCATCTGACTCGTTCTACTGTCACGTTGGCAACAAAGGGGGATGTAGCAGAAATGGCTGGTTTAAAGGGTGTATTTGATTTCAACCAAAAAGATGACGAAGCGACATTCTCCGTTGATAACCAACACCTTGATGACATTTTAGTAAAAGCGAGCAAATTAGGGGTTAAGAAATTCGAATCCGTCCCGCCCACCCTTGAAGATTTGTTCATGCGTCACTATGAAGGATAATCGCCTGGAAGGAGGTTGACAATCGATGAAGGAAAAACTTGCAAGTTGGCCTACACTGTTTCTGCTTTTTCTAAAACGTGATTGGAAAAAAATAGTTGTTTGGGTGGCAGGACTAGGTTTATTTTCAGCTGCTTATGTTCCAGCTTTTGAAGAAATAACCAAAGGGCAGGGACTAAAGGGAATGTTCGAAACATTACAGAATCCGGCTATGATAAGTATGGTTGGCCCTACGCCTGTCGAGACAGCTGCTGATTACACTTTAGGTGCCATGTATGCACACGAAATGTTGCTCTTCTGCAGTTTATTTGCGATGGTCATCGCTGCTTTACATGTGGTAAGTCATACTCGTAAAGAAGAGGACCATGGTTTGCTGGAACTTGTGCGCTCATTTCAAATCGGTCGCCAGGCAAACTCGCTTGCCGCGATGATGGAAATCCTTTTCATCAATGTCTTACTAGCCCTCTTTATTGGTGGGGTGATGATAAGCTTTGGTGCTGATACGATTACTGTCGAAGGCTCCTTTTTATTCGGAGCATCCATCGGAATGGCTGGTATTCTCGGCGCCGTGATTGCTTTGGTTATGGCACAAATCATGCCTGCTTCCTCCGGGGCGACGGGATCATCCCTTGGCATTATCGGTTTGCTTTATATCATTCGTGCGGGGACAGATGTCTCCAATGCTGACTTTTCTATGGTCAATCCTTTAGGATGGACTTATTTAACCTATCCTTTTACGGATAATAACTGGCTCCCGCTCATCTTTGCTTTGATTTTCAGTATCATTTTGGTGGTCCTTGCTTTTACGCTTGAAGGGAACCGGGATTTGGGGGCTGGCTATCTCCCTGAAAGAGAAGGACGAGATAGAGCCAAGAAATCCTTGCTGTCCGTCCGTGGTTTGTTTATTAAAATGAACAAAGGCGTCATGATTAGTTGGTTGATTGCGTTTGTCATTATGGGAGCTGCGTATGGTTCCATTTATGGAGACATGCAAACCTTCCTTGGAAGTAATGAAATGATGGAGCAAATGTTTGCCCAATCAGGCGTTTCGATTGAAGAATCCTTCACCGGAACAATCATGGTGGTCATGATCAGTTTGGTTTCCATTTTACCCATTGTCATTGTAAACAAACTTTTTTCGGAAGAAAGGCGATCGCGCTTAAGCCAGCTTTATGCGACTAAAGTGACCCGCAGCCAATTTTATTGGACCAGTATTGGTTTAGCTGTTTTGGCAGGCCTGGCAGGTATTTTCTTAGCAGCAGGCAGTCTCGGAGGGACAGCTAGCGCAGCCATGGGGGATAACGTAACGATGGATGTGGTTGATTTTTTTGCTGCTGGTTTCAACTTCTTGCCGTCTGTATTCTTTTTTATTGGTCTAGCGGCTTTAGCTCTCGGTTGGGCACCTCGATTAGGTAAAGTGGTTTATGTTTATCTTGGCTACTCCTTTGCGATAAACTATTTTGGCAACATTTTAGACTTGCCGGAGTGGTTTTCCAAAACGGCCATTCAAAGCTGGCAATCTCGAATGCCATTAGAAGATTTTAATGCTCCAAGCTTCCTTACAATCATTGTCATTAGCATCGCTTTGATGATAATTGGTTATCTGGGCTATCATAGACGGGATTTGATGGAAGGGGCTTAATAGGATGATAGAAACACCTCCTTGGTCGAAAAAACGTAACGGCTGAAAGGAGGTGTTTTTCTATTATCGCCCTTTTTGGTAAAAGCGAAAGGAGGCTATCAAGTGTATCAAAAAACGGATAAACAGGGAGTGAGAAATGTAGCTGCCGGTAAAACGATGGAGAAAAGTGGGAAACATTTTCGGAACTTGAAAAGGGAAATCATGCGGGAATCGGGCTGGATGTGTTGTTAGGGGGTAGAAACCGTGAAAGGCGTCATTCAAACAGGAAGCCAGTCCCTCCAAAATAGAGAGACTGGCTTCCTTTCATCCTTCTCCTAAAAGGCGCTTTATTTCACCCATTCATCAATCAAATCCTGATTCTCTTCGACCCATTTTTTCGCCCCGTCTAGCGGTTCTTCGGCATTTTCTGTGTAATCGATCAGTTCGCCGATTTGCTTATCATTCATCTTCCAATTTTTAAACCATTCGCTTACTTCAGGGTAATCTTCCGCAAACCCTTGTCTTGTGGCATGATGGATTTTTTCTACACCGCCGAATGTTTCTTGCGGGTCCTCCAGGAATTTCAGATCATATTTGGAGAATATCCAGTGCGGGCTCCAAAGCGGTGCAACGATTGGTTCCTCAGCTTTTACCGCTTCCCCTATTTCAGCCAACATGGCAGGTTCAGAGCTTGGCAGCAGCTCATACTCGAGATCATAGTCTTTAATTAATTGTTCGGTTACTTCCATCGTACCAGCGCCAGGATCAAAACCGACAATTTCGCCATCGAATAGTTCTTTGTGGTCGTTTAAGTCCTCTACACTGTCGACTTCTTCCAAATAACTTGGCACGACAAGTCCTACTTTTGCATTGTCGAACCACGTTGCATCAGAGAAATTGACCGTATCCTGGTATTTCTCCAGGTAATTGGCATCCTGGACGGGCAGCCATATTTCCAGGCTGGCGTCCAACTCGCCATCTTCCAAAGCCTTCATCGTTGTACCCATGTCCAGTACATTTAACTTCACGTCATAGCCTTTCTCTTCTAAAATAGCTTTCCACATATTTGTAACAGCAATATTTTCAGCCCAGTTAATTTGGCCGATCGTTAATGGTTCTTCACTTTCTTCTGTTCCTGCTTCGCTGTTAGATTCTCCGCTTGTGTTTCCGCATGCTGTCAGTACTGCGAGCATGAGAATCGCCAAAATAAGACTAAGCTCTTTTTTCCAAGTATTCATGTTGAAAAAAACTCCCCTTTGTTTTTGTATATTTATTTAAATACATTCAAAACATTAAATGTATTTAGAAATAATTTAACTAAATCGTCGAAAGAATCCATCTCTTTTCCACAAAGAGACGGTAACATTTAGATGGCCGGGTAGTCTATCGTCATCTTTCTATAGACTACCTGATAACCATTTGTCATTTATTCTTGCTTATCTTTTGGTAAAAATTCAAATATCTTCCCGCTTCTAATGCTTGCAACTAAATCATTCAACCAGTGGTAGTAGGTTTTCGATTCCTCCAATTGATCATAGTACTTTTTGGCATCGGCAACGATTTCCGTTGTACTGCTGGTTTCTTTTATGACATCGATTAAATCTTCTTGTGCTTCCTCGATTGCTTCCATATTCATTTTCACTTCGCGTTCCCACATCTGACAATAAAACACCATGAAGGAACGGAAGAAATTTTTCTCCGCAGCATAGGTATGCTTCCGGGAACCGCGTGTGAAAGTCTTTTTCACCATGGCTATTTCCTGGAGTTTGCGGACACTGGTGCTCATGCTCGGTTTGCTCATGTCCAGCTCCGTACGCATTTCATCCAAGGTCATCTGGTCTTTAAAATACATGGTCGCATATAGATTTGCTGCAGAGGGAGTTACCCCATATAAGTCCATTGTCTCGGCAATGGCGCCAATGACTTTGTCTTTGGCCTCTTCTATTTTCATTCTGGATCTTTCTGTCGAATCACTCATAAAGTCGCTCCTTCGCGATAAAGTAAAGCGGGTTAAATAATAATTAAATCTTTTTTACAAACTTCATGTTAACGTGTTCAGATGAAATGTCAAATCAAATTGCTGCATTTTCTCGTATGCAATTGCCTCTTACCGTAGAATTCGCAACTATTAGCACGTAATTCAATTTATTAAAAAATATTGGAGGATGAATTTTTTTGACAGCTTTAAAAAGACGTGTTACGATTTTAAAACGTTAAATATATTTTTAATAAACTTAATCTAAAATGAAAAATGGAGTTGATAGATTTGGATTTGAATCTAAAACAACAACAATACATCAATGGAAATTGGGTCGACGCCAATGTCGGAAATACGCGAGATATCATTAACCCATTTAACCAGGAAGTGATTGCCACGGTTGCGGAAGGAGATGCATCCGATACAAAAGCAGCAATTTCTGCAGCAAGGGAAGCATTTGATAAAGGCGAATGGCCGACTACCCCGGCAACAGAGCGGGGTGCGATCGTAAGAAGAATTGCTGAACTGATTGAAAGAGATAAAGAAGAGCTTGCTCGTCTGGAGTCGTTGGATACTGGTAAAACAGTAGAAGAAAGCCGCGGGGACATGGAGGATATCGCCGGTGTTTTCCGTTATTTTGCCGAGCTTGCCGACAAAGATGGAGGCGAGCTGATCGATTCTCCAATCCCTAATTCCATCAGTAAAGTGGTCCGCGAGCCGGTTGGTGTTTGCGGCCAGATTACGCCTTGGAATTATCCATTGCTGCAAGCGTCCTGGAAATTGGCTCCGGCGCTTGCGACCGGCAATACGTTGATCATGAAACCAAGTGAAATCACACCACTGACGACGATAAAAGTCTTCGAACTAATCGAAGAGGCAGGGGTGCCTGCTGGTGTTGCCAATTTGGTGCTTGGTGCTGGCAATACCGTTGGTGCTGAGCTGTCTGATAACACGGATGTAGACCTTATTTCTTTTACAGGCGGTATTGTAACCGGAAAGAAAATCATGCAAGCAGCAAGCGTGAATGTGAAAAAGCTGGCGCTTGAACTTGGCGGAAAAAACCCGAACGTCGTCTTTGCGGATGCCGATTTCGAGGTAGCAGTCGACCAGGCGTTAAACGGGGTCTTTTTCCACGCAGGACAAATTTGTTCCGCCGGCACCAGACTGATTGTCGAAGAAAGGATTCATGATGAATTCGTAAACGCACTTGTTGAGAGAGTGAAAAAGTTCAAGCTCGGAAACGGATTTGATGAAGATACGCAAATGGGCCCGCTTATTTCGGCTGAGCACCTTGCAAAAGTAGAAAAATATGTAGAGACAGGTATTAAAGAAGGTGCAACAGTAGCAGTTGGCGGCAGTCGTCCGGATGATCCGGAACTACAGGATGGGTTTTTCTATCTGCCTACCATTTTCACAAACTGCACAACCGATATGCGTATCGTTCAAGATGAAGCTTTCGGCCCAATTATCACGGTCGAAAAATTCCGGACAGAAGAGGAAGCGGTAAAGCTTGCAAATGACTCTATCTATGGTCTTGCCGGCGGCGTTTGGACCAATGATATTGCAAAAGCGGAGCGCTGTGTGGCGAAGATGCTTATGGGGACGGTTTGGATCAATGACTTCAACCTTTACTTCCCGCACGCACCATGGGGTGGATTCAAGCAGTCTGGCATCGGACGCGAACTAGGGAAACTGGGGATGGAAGAATATACCGAAACAAAGCATATCTTTCAAAACCTGAAACCTGAATCGATGAACTGGTTCTAAGCTATCAATCTATTAGGATGTCCATAGTTGGGAGGGATACTTTTCATCCCTCCCAACTTAACGCCCTGATCTTACAGTAAATGACAGATGAAAATAAAAACAACCTACACCGAGGAGGAACAGAAGATGAGTGAAACATACGATATTGTGATTGTTGGCGGGGGGAGTGCGGGTTCCGTGCTTGGTGACCGCCTGAGCGAAGACGGGAAAAAAAGTGTCCTTGTTTTGGAGGCGGGACGCAGTGATTATCCATGGGATCTATTGATTCAAATGCCGGCGGCTTTGCCATTCCCGGCAGGTAAAAGCCTTTACGACTGGAAATATGAATCGGACCCCGAGCCGCATATGAATGGCCGACGTATCAAGCATGCGCGTGGAAAGGTACTCGGAGGATCGAGCTCCATCAACGGGATGATTTATCAACGCGGAAACCCGATGGATTATGAACGCTGGGGAGCCGACGAAGGGATGGAAACGTGGGATTTTGCTCATTGTCTTCCATATTTCAAACGCTTGGAAAATGCTTTGGGATCACCGGACGATGATCTTCGCGGCCACGACGGGCCGATCAAATTGGAGCGCGGGCCGGCCAAAAATCCTTTGTTCCAAGCCTTCTTCAATGCAGGGGTAGAAGCCGGTTACTCACGGACCCCTGATGTGAACGGTTTTCGCCAGGAAGGATTCGGTCCGTTTGATAAACATGTTTACAAAGGCCAGCGATTGTCAGCTTCACGCGCTTATCTGCGCCCGGCGATGAAGCGGGAGAATCTGACGGTCAAGACGCGCGCTTTTGTGATGAGCATCGATTTCGATGGTACGCGTGCTAAAGGATTGACCTATCGGCGCAACGGGAAGACGCACCAAGTGAACGCAGGGGAGGTCATTCTCGCAGGCGGTGCAATCAATACACCGCAGCTGCTTCAGCTGTCCGGTGTAGGCGATGCGGAACATCTGCGTTCTCTGGGCATTAAGCCAGTGGTCGACCTTCCGGGTGTGGGAGAAAACCTCCAGGACCACCTTGAAGTCTATGTGCAACATGCTTGTTCAGAACCGGTTTCCGAACAGCCGAACTTGAATAAATTGCGGATGCCTTGGATCGGGCTGCAATGGATGCTCGGACGTACGGGAGCTGCGGCGACCAATCATTTCGAAGGCGGAGGTTTCGTCCGTTCGAACGAGGACGTCGATTACCCGAACTTGATGTTCCATTTCCTTCCGGTAGCGGTCCGTTACGATGGACAAAAAGCGGACACCGCACACGGATTCCAAGTGCACATCGGACCGATGTATTCCGATGCCCGCGGATCATTGAAGATTCGTTCAAAAGATCCGAAAGAGCATCCGAGCATGGTTTACAACTATCTATCGACAGAACAAGACAAACGCGAGTGGGTGGAAGCAATCAGAGTCACTCGTGACATCATGTCACAACCAGCTATGAAGCCTTACAACGCAGGGGAAATTTCGCCTGGCCCTTCCGTCCGGACAGATGAGGAGATTCTGGAATGGGTGCGGAACGATGCGGAGACGGCACTTCATCCGTCTTGCACGGCAAAGATGGGACCCGCTTCCGATCCTATGGCTGTTGTAGACCCGCAGACCATGAAGGTTCATGGTCTCGACAATGTACGCGTGGCAGATGCTTCGGCGATGCCTTACGTCACGAACGGCAATATCCATGCGCCGGTCTTGATGCTGGCGGAAAAAGCAGCGGACTTAATCCAGGGGCGCAAACCGCTCGAACCTATTCATGCGGATTACTACCGTCATGGAGTACATCCGGCCGATGCAGGCACCGTAACTGCTAAATAATTATGTTTTATGAGAAGGCCTCTTTTATGATCTGTGTATGCTCGAAAAGCATTCAACCTATGAAAGAGGCCTTCTTTTTTTAGGAGAAAGAAAAGAATCCTGACATGGATGCTGTATCTCGGGGAACATTCCGTTAAGAAGCTGGAACAAAAAACGAATGATTCCAATTCGCTCGGTTTATGAGTTGTAAAAAGTAAACCGTTCTAACATTCACTAACCTAAAGAGTTACGCTCCACTCCGGCAAGGTACTTCGCTTTTCGTGGGCACGGCTTCAGCTACCTGGTAAAGAGAAGCACTTTACCAAGTGGATCTTCAGCTTGCGCTCATCCCGCAGGAGACTGCGTATCATGCCGTAGCGATACGAAGGACGCATCAAACAACAGGATGAAAAGAAGTCTATCTAAGGAATACAAATAGTAAAAACCGAACGAATTTGGTTGATAGCTCAAATTCGCTCGGTTTTTGTTTTGGTGGCCTAGCTTTTGTCCCGGCCACTTTTGGTTCTTTATTTGGTTTCCAGTTGAGTTTCAGCTAATTTTGCCAGGTCCTGGGCGTTTGTGCTGATTTCTTGGACTGTGGCAGAAATGTCTGTGATTGCAGTTGCCTGTGTATCCGTCATTTGATGGATACCGGAAAATGCATCATCCAGTTTGGCAATGAGCGTTTGGATATTTTTGGTGGCATCGTTGATTTTTTTAACGTTATCTTTTGAGTTATTGGCAAGTTTCCGAATTTCCTCTGCGACAACACCGAATCCTTTCCCCGCTTCACCCGCACGTGCGGCTTCAATCGATGCATTCAGACCCAGCAGATTGCTTTGTTCGGAAATGCCCTTGACCACTGTTGATATTTCGCCGATTTCTTCTGTACTTTCACTTACTTTTTTCACTTGTGAAGAAACATCTGTTACGTGTTCCGCCAGATCATTTATGGAGCCTGTGATTTCCTGAACAGAAGCTGCAGACTGTTCAACAATTGCTAGAAGGCTTTCAGCCACTTCGTGCAATTTATTGGCTTTTTCCAGACTGGTTCCGATTCCGACTCCCCCGATAACGGTTCCATTTTCGTCGCGCAATGGAATAGCACGGGCGATTAGTGGGAAGCCGAATAATTCTTTCGGAACTATTTCCGACTTCGGACAGTTTTCCCTAATGGCCTTTGTGATGATGTCCCCCTCTGTAAGCGGATCGCCGGGGTTGACGTTAAGGGAGAATGTTTCACCTGGAATATTGATGATCAGTTTCTCCGTATCATAGATGCCGACCGTGATGTCATCGTTTATTAATTGATTTAAGACGGGTGCCACCTTGACAAAAGAATCTAACAGCTCTGAATCGGTCCCGGTTTGAATT
Source organism: Sediminibacillus sp. JSM 1682029 (assembly GCF_041366435.1). Taxonomy (NCBI): domain Bacteria; kingdom Bacillati; phylum Bacillota; class Bacilli; order Caryophanales; family Bacillaceae; genus Sediminibacillus; species Sediminibacillus sp. JSM 1682029. Next base: position 221,705 of record NZ_JBEWYY010000006.1, on the reverse strand, counting down.
TTAACTTCGGTCATTTTATTCCTCCTCGTTTTGTTTAGTATGGAAACTGGCGCTGTCCATAATTGATCGAAATCCATTTCAACGTCGTAAATTCCTCAAGACTCCATTCCCCATTAAGTCGACCTAGACCGGATTGTTTTTCTCCTCCGAATGCAACAATTGGTTCGTCATTGATCGTAATGTCGTTCACGTGAATCATGCCGGTCTGTACCTGCTTTGCCAACTGGACTCCGCGTTCTCCATCTCTTGTGTGCACAGCACCACTTAGACCAAAGTCGGTATCATTCGCAATCTGTATTGCTTCTTCATCCGTATTAAATGTCATAACACTGACTACAGGGCCGAACATCTCCTCCCGAGCAATGTCCATGTCCGGTGTCACACCTGTCAATATGGTCGGTTCCACCATATTACCTGAAATATTGCCTCGTAGCAGTGGTTCAGCCCCTTGTTCTATGCCTTTCTCGATGATTGCTTTTAAGGTCTGGGCCGCTCTTTCGTTTACGACAGGTCCAATAACGGTATCAGGGTCTCGCGGATCGCCCGTTTTAAGGGAAGCAATTTTTTCTCTATATTTGCTGATGAACTCGTCATAAACAGACTGATGGACAATGATACGGTTTGCGGACATACAGATTTGGCCCTGATGGGTAAAACGGCTGAATGCAGCTGCGTTCACCGCATAGTCGATATCTGCGTCGTCCAAAATGATAAATGCGCTATTCCCGCCTAATTCGAGCAGGGCTTTTTTGAAATGCTTTGCTGCCAGTTGTGCGATATGTCTACCTACGCCGGTGGATCCTGTAAAGGAGATAATCCTTGGGATAGGGTGCTCTACAAACGAATCGCCGATTTCATTAATGTCCGTGACTACTACATTGAAGAGACCTTTTGGAATGCCGGCTTCTTCAAAAATCTTTGCAATCAATGTACCTCCGACGATAGGTGTTTCCTCGTGCGCTTTTAGAACCACACCATTTCCAGCGCCGATTGCTGGGGCAATCGATTTGATGGACAAGAAAAATGGAAAGTTGAATGGGCTGATGACTCCTACTACACCAGCAGGCATGCGATATAGTCGGTTCTCCTTCCCGTTTTCAACGGATGGCAGGATTTTGCCTTCCTTCTTAAGTGGAAAAGTTGCTGCTTCCTTGATCATATTTTTGACAAGGCCTATTTCGAACGCGGCTTTTAATCGTGTTCCACCGAGTTCATCGATAATGAGGTTCGTGATCTCTTCTTCATGGGCGTCAATATAGGTTACCGCACGCTCAAGAATGTCACGTTGTTGGTAAGGGTTGATTTGATTCCATTCATCCATGGCTGCTTGTGCTGCTGAATAGGCAGCATCTATATCCTCTGTTGAAGCCATTTTGAATTCTGTTATTACATCACCGTTATATGGATTTATATCTTTCAATGTGCGGCTGCTTTTTCCATCAATCCATGTGCCGGCAATGTATTGTTTGTTGAGCGAGTTGATGTCTAACATGCTATTCCCCCTGGTATGTAAAATGTAAATACTTTCTTTTCTAATATCGGTAAATATAGCCTATAAGTAAAGGGGTGTTTGCGAGGTAGCTTCATGCCTTTTGGAGATAGCATTCGTTGGCGGATCGACGGAACTTGATTGTATGGGCATTCTTGAAAGCGATAAAAAGCTGCGGAGAGATGAAAAAAGGACGAAAAAAATCCCCACATAGTTGTGGGGGGAGAGGGGCCTACCAGCCATATACGCCTTCGCACGTATTGGCCTGTGGTTCATAATAACAATGTTGTTTAAATTGTCCCGTGAATGGCTGGCCGTACCACTCAGGAGGACATTCACCATAAGGGTTGAAATACCAGAGGGCAAATTTGGAAGGGTGCTGTCTCCAAAAGTCCAACACTTGTCTGGCCAGCCTTTTTTCTACACCTCTGGCTCTGTTATAAAAAACATTCCCCTTTTGCACAGCTTCGAACGAGTAGTTGCCACCTTGCACTTGAAAGATGACATCCCGTATCGATCGCAAATCTTCAAAATCCAGACAATTTGCTTTCATCCGATTCACAATGACATTGCCCACCATCAGCATTCCTAGTTTTCCTTCCCCTTCTGCTTCTGCCCTCATCATTCTTGCGACAAGGTTGACATCGTTCTCCGTATATTTTACTCTTGCCATTTTTGTATCACCTCTAAGAGCATTCTATGTAAAATGCCCATAAAGTTGCTTTTTATGTGAACAATATAGTGAAAGAAGATGAGTATGGCTAACTGGGCTGCTTATATACAAACACCCGATGGTCGGATAATTGCTTGGAGCGCTTTGGTCTTAGTGACCATTTTCCTCGATTACTTATTTTCCTTCCCTATCTCCGGGAGTACGGTCTTTGCCACTTTTTCATCCAATGCTTCATAATCGTAATACTTGATGGTTTCATATAGCTCTTGGCGGGACTGCATGTCTCCGAGTTTTTCCTTTTGCGTGTCGTGTTCCATGATTTCCATGAACACCCGCTCGTAAGCTTTGGCTGCAACGCGTAAGGACGTAACGGGATAAATGACCATACTCATTCCGAATGAAAGGAAATCCTCCCCTGTAAAATAAGGGGTTTTTCCGAATTCAGTCATGTTGGCGAGCAGTGGTGTTTTGATTGCTGACGATGCCAGCCGAAAGTCTTCTTCACTTGTCAATGCTTCAGGAAAGATGGCATCGGCTCCAGCGTCGACATACATATTGGCACGCTCGATGGCTTTTTCCATTCCTTCCACCGACTTTGCATCTGTCCGGGCTACGATGACAAGTGTGGGCGCGACTTCTCTGATGGTCCGGATTTTTTGCATCATTTCTTCTGGTTCGATCAATTTTTTGCCATTCAAATGCCCGCATTTTTTCGGCAGCAGCTGATCCTCTATTTGCACGGCTGCAACTCCGGCTTCGACCATTTCCCTTGCGGCCCGGGCTACGTTGATGACTCCTCCGTAGCCTGTATCGATGTCGACGAGCAGGGGAAGATCGGAAGCCCGGATAAGTTCCCGGGCTTTTTCAGCCATTTCATTTGAATAAATGAGACCAAGATCAGGAAGCGCCCGACTGGCCGTATAGGCAGCACCGGACAGATAAATGGCCTGGAATCCGACATCCCGGGCGATTTTGGCGGAAATCCCGTCGTGAGCGCCGGGGATTTTCAGCAATTCCGGTCGGTTGATCAATTTTCTAAAGGTCTCTGCTCTTTCTGACTGTGTTGATTTTGGTTCGACAATCCATGACATCTATGCTTCCTCCTTCATTATATGCGGAATAGCTCCATGAACTGATTGACAGGTGTATCTGTCAATTCTTCATAGTTCTCGCACAATTCAAGTATCCGGTTGGCCTGGCGAAGCGGGAACCGGGTCTTCACATTGTGCTGGAACTTTTCCAAAAGTAACGGAATGCCTTCGTTGCGGCGGCGTCTGTGTCCTATCGGATATTCTACAGCTATTTGTTCGGTATGTGTCCCATCACGGAAGAACACTTGGACAGCATTGGCGATCGAGCGCTTATCCGGATCTAGATAGTCTTTGCTGTATTGTTCATTTTCGGTTATCACCATTTTGTTTCTCAAGCGGTCGATTTCCGGGTTGGCGGCTACCTCGTCTTCATAGTGGTCCGCATTCAATGATCCATATAGAAGGCCGATGGCTGTAATGTATTGGATACAATGATCTCGGTCTGCCGGATTGTAAAGCGGTCCCTTTTTATCGATAATGCGGATGGCTGATTCATGCGTTGTAATGGTTACTCGCTCGATCTCTTCGATTCTTCCGTCGATTTGTTCATGCAGTTTGATTGCTGCTTCCGCTGCAGTTTGAGCATGAAATTCAGCAGGGAAAGATATCTTAAACAAAATGTTATCTATTACATAGGAGCCAAAAGGACGTGCCAACGTCAGTTCTTTCCCGCTAAAGAGTACGTCCTGGAATCCCCAACCCGGCGCCGAAAGGGCAGTCTTATAGCCCATTTCTCCATTCATGGTCATTAAGGCCAGTCTTACCCCGCGGCTTGTCGCATCTCCGGCCGCCCACGATTTCCTTGATCCTGTGTTGGGTGCATGACGATAGGTTCGAAGGCTGGAATTATCGACCCATGCTTGTGAAACCGCATTGATGACATCTTCTTTGCTGCCTCCAAGCATGGCGGTCACTACGGCTGTCGTGGCCACCTTGACGTAAAGCACATGGTCAAGCCCCTCGCGATTGAGGCTGTTTTCCAGAGCCAAAATCCCTTGAATTTCGTGAGCTTTTACGATATTTTCCAGGACAGTGCTCATCTGCAGCGGCTGGTTTCCTTCCGAACATCTTTTACGGCTGATATAATCAGAAATTGCCAGGATTCCTCCTAAGTTGTCAGAAGGATGCCCCCATTCTGCAGCAAGCCAGGTGTCATTGTAGTCGAGCCAGCGAATCATGCATCCGATATTGAAGGCTGCGTGGACAGGGTCCAGTTCATAAGATGTACCGGGAACACGGGAGCCGTTCGGGACGACGGTGCCAGGTACGATAGGCCCTAAATGCTTGGCGCACTCTGGATAGCGTAAAGCCAAGAATCCACAGCCAAGCGTATCCATCAATACATATTGTGCTGTTTTCAACGCTTCTTCGCTATCGATTTTTCCATAAACGGCATAATCTGCAATACGTTCTAATACTTGGTCGGCAGTTTTTGCCGTTTTTACATTCATTTCTGTCATTGTCAACGCCACCTTTTCATTATGTAGTAGTTTTAAAAAAGCCAGCCGGGTTACCCCGGCAGATTGAGTTTTAAGGGTGGAGCCCGCGTGGTCCAGTATAGAGAACTCTTGGTCTGAACAACTTATTGTTGGCATACTGCTCAGATACATGGGCACATAATCCCAGCGTCCTGGCAGCAAAGAAAATAGGGGTATACAAGTCGATCGGGATACCCAATAAGTAATAAACAGGCGCTGCATAGTAGTCCAGATTCGGATAAAGTCCTTTTTCTTCTTTCATCAATTGTTCCCCGGCTTCACACATTTCCATGAGGTCATTCCGGTTATTCACCGCTGCCAGTTCGCGTAATGCTTCTTTCATCAGCAAAGCTCTCGGATCCATCTTTTTCATATAAACACGATGTCCGAAGCCCATCACTTTTTCTTTCATTTTAAGTTTTTCATAGAGGAGATGGCGGAAACCATCGGTTGTTTTTCCTTCCAACAACATATACATAACTGCTTCATTCGCTCCCCCGTGCAGGTTTCCTTTCAACGAAGCGACTGCTCCGGTCAACGCCCCGTATATATCTGAGTTCGTCGACGCTATGACGCGTGCAGTAAAAGTTGAATTCGGCATTTCGTGTTCACTGTAAACCATCAAAGACTGATCGAAATATGCAGCTTCTGTTGCTGTAGGCTTTTTACCTGTAATCATATGCAAGAAATTCTCACTGTACGACAGTTCCTGACGCGGCGGTATCACTTTCTCGTCATGAAGAAGGTGATAGCTGTTCGCCACAATGTTGGGGATCTTTGCCAATAAACTGAGCGCAATTTGTCTGATTTGTTCTTCGCTCCGTCCGTTCAGATCCTGTTCATATCCAGCGAGTGCGGAAATCCCTGTCCGTAATGCATCCATCGGGTGTGTTTGCTTAGGCAGTTTGTGGAAAAGAGAGAAGAAATCATCTGGGAGGTCATATTCTTTTTTTAATTGTTGTTCAAGAGTGGAGCGTTCTTGTTGATCAGGCAATTCTCCCTGAAGTAACAGCTGAACGAGATCTAAATATTCCCTGTTTTGGGCGAGCTCGATCAAATCATATCCTCTAAGGACAATTTCTTCCGCTTCCACATCCAAGTAAGAAAGCTTCGTTTCGGATGCAATCACCCCGTCCAAACCGGGTTTATAACTCGTTTTTTCTTGCATAAGACCCCTCCTAGCAGTTTTTAGTAAACGCTTTCAAAAAAGCGATAAAACAAACACGGCTGGTGACAATCTTCCAAGCTTTGTGAAATTCCACTCTATGCGCATTTTCACTTCTTCAATATAACAAATTTTTAGAATGTAAACAATTTTTGTAAGAGAGGGGGACGGGTTATTTTCACTATGGAAAAAGGAGAAGTCAGCATTCTTTTTTTATCCATGGGGGGTGAAGCTATCCACGATATTGGGTGGACCCCATACAAACGTCAAGTTGGGAGCCCGCAATACATGAGCGTACTAACGTGTCTTGGAAAAAACAAGTCCGGTCAAAACGGTTTTTTGGTTGCAAAAAGTAAACCGTTCTAAATTTCCCTTTTATAAAGAGGAACGCTCCACTCCGGCATCAACTAACAGGATAATAAGAAGTCTATCTAAATAGTAAAAACCGAACGAATTTGATTGATCGTTCAAACTCGCTCGGTTTTGGCTTTGGTGGCCATGCTTTTGTCCCGGACAAGAACTTCTAAGTGAGACATGTTTTCTTACGGACCGAAACTTAGTTTGCGTTCAATCCTCCGGTTGCGCTATAAACATGACCGGTTACATAACTAGCTTGTTCCGATGCCAGGAATACATAAATCCCGCTCAGCTCGACCGGCTGACCTGCTCGTTGCAATGGCGTTTCCGGTGTTTCTTTTCCGAAGGTCGGAATGTTTTCCTGCGGCTGGCCGCCGGAAATTTGCAGGGCAGACCAGAACGGTCCTGGTGCTACGGAATTCACGCGTATGCCCTTGGAGGATAGTTGTTTCGCCATGGACTTGGTGAAGCCTACAATCGCACTTTTCGTTGCCGCATAGTCCGGTAAAAGCGGGGATGGATTATAAGCCTCTACGGAGGAAGTGGTAATGATCGAACTTCCTTCAGGCATATGAGGCAGCGCTTCTTGGACCATCCAGTACATGGAAAATACATTGGTTTCGAACGTGGAAACAAGTTGTTCGGTTGTAAGGTCGGCGATATCTTTCACTGCCTGTTGTTTACCGGCTACAAGGACCAATGTATCAAGGCCGTCCAATTCTTTAACAGCATCCTGTACGAGAGACCGGCTAAATTCCTCACTACGCAAGTCTCCCGGCAGTAGGACTGCTTTTTGTCCTTCTTGCTCGATTAATGCTTTCACTTCCTGCGCATCTGGTTCCTCGACGGGAAGATAATTGATTGCAATGTCTGCGCCTTCCCGAGCATAGGCGATTGCAGCAGCACGGCCGATGCCGGAGTCCCCACCTGTAATCAATGCTTTTCTTCCTTTCAACTGGCCGGAGCCTTGGTAACTATTTTCCCCACAGTCGGGAACAGGGTCCATTTCTTTTTGAATACCTGGCGGATTTTGATATTGTTTCGGGAAATCTTTATGATAATACTTTTCTAATGGATTCTTAGGCATGAATAAAACCATCCTTTCTTTAAATCTTGTAAGGACATGTATTTGTGTACCTCGTAAGAAGCAAGAATAAACCTAACTCGATCAAGCAAAAGGAACATACAGGGAGGATGGGGAGGGATAAAAGAATGGAATAAAAAAAGTTGAAAGCGCATTCATTTTTTGGTAGTGTATAATTATCGAAACGTTTCAATTATTGTGAAAAGAGATGAAGAGGAAAGTTGGAATGGAGGGAGGGAATGGTGTTTTTTTCAACTTAGAGGATGCATAAGTGGCAAACGAAAGCAAATGAAGGAAAGGTGATAGGTGAAAATTGGAAATGGTAGAAGATCGCGCCAGATGAGACTAATTTTCTGGCTGTTAACTTGATGTAACAGGAATGTCTGAGTGGGAAACGAAAGAAGAGGTTCAGCAGGAAGCAATCCGGCAAAAGATATGTTACTGGAAGACAGTACAACGTCAAGAAGTGCATTGACAGCTATTGTACGGATGGTTTCATGATGGTTTTGATTGAAACGTTTCAATGAATGGCGTGGTTTTATAAATATCAAAGGAGCGTGGAAAGTTGAAAAAGGGAATCAAAGTCTTTCTGTTTGCAATAGTCCTGGTTGGCACTGCTTTTGTGTTGGGGGCATGTTCCGATGCATCCTCTGGTTCTAACGATGCGCTTCAAGTATGGACGATGTCTGATGAGTTGGAAGGGTTTGTAGAAGATTATGAAGCAGAACATGATGTCGAAATAGAAGTGCAAACAATACCTTGGGAAAACGCGCATGACAAATTATTGACGGCAGTCGCTTCCGGAAAAGGTCCCGATGTGCTGCAGATCGGCAACACGTGGGTTGCGGAATTTGCGGAAGCAGGAGCATTTTATGATATGTCGGATGATATTGGCGACTATGAAAATTTAGATTTGAATAATTTTTTTGATGGGGCGAGAGGGACAGCGGAGTATGAAGGTCAAGTAATCGGGATTCCATGGTATGTGGATACGCGTGCTCTTTTTTATAGAACGGATATTTTAGAAGAAGCGGGTTATCCAGATGGGCCGAAAACATGGGACGAGATGATCGATGTTTCTGAAAAACTTGCGGACAGAGGGGACGGTCAATATGCGATCGATTTACCACGGACTGACCCGCAGTTTCCGTTTATGTTGGGATGGCAGCAAGGTTGGACATATGAAGTAGGCGAAGGATCAGCAAATTTCGATGACCCTGCTTTTAAAGATGCGGTTGATATTTATACCAAATTCTATGAGGAAGGCTATTCCCAGTTGGAAGAAGGCAAGGAGATTGTTCAGGCATTCAGCGATGGATCTAAACCGATGTTCTTCAGCGGTCCGTGGGATATCAAGACATTAAAGGATAACGGCGAAGATATTGAAGGGAAATGGAATGTCGCGCTAATGCCAGAAGGAGAGACAAATAAATCGATGATGGGTGGAGCGCATTTGTCGATATTCCATAATTCGGAGAAGGTGGACGAAGCGCTTGATTTCATTAACTGGATGGCTGATACAGATACGCAATTGGCCTGGTATGAAACAATGAGCGAGCTGCCGGCCAATCAAGCGGCATGGGAAGATCCGATTTTAGCCGATGACCCGATGGTGAGTACCTTTGGAGAACAATTGCAGTCAACGGAACCACTGCCATTGATTCCAGAATACGAAAGAATGGGCAACGAGCTGTTAGACACACTGGAACAGATTTATCGAGGAGATGCGGATACTGACGAAGCACTCGCAAACTATCGGAAAGAAGTAGACGATATTTTGGCCGATTAGGTTTTTAGTAGAGAGGGTAATGTGCACCTCTCTCCTTTTCTTATAACACTTCGATAACCGAATAAGAGGAGAATGGAAATGATAGAAGTCAAGGACGAAAAAATGATCATTGACGGGAAAGAGGTACTGCTCTTTGGAGGAGAACTGCATTATTTTCGAGTGCCGAAGGGGGAATGGAGAAACCGCATCAGGCAAGCAAAGGAAGCAGGGCTGAACATGATCAGTACGTATATTCCCTGGGGAATTCATGAATATGAAGAAGGCAAAATCGACTTATCGGGTACTTCGAGAGAGGAACTCGATCTCCTTTCCTTTCTGGAAATCATCAAGGAGGAAGGGATGTATTGTTTGGTCCGTCCGGGTCCGTATGTAATGGCCGAGGTGATCGATCATGGAATTCCGACCTGGTTTATCGACCATTACCCAGACGCCATGGCAAAAACGGAGGAAGGAAATGTCCATCCGACCAGAGTGGTAAGCTACATGCACCCGACTTATTTAGAGAAAGTGGAAAATTGGTACAGGCATGTTTGTCCGATCATCGAAAGATTTCAGTGGCGTCGTGGCGGACCGATTATCATGTTTCAATTAGACAATGAAGTCGGGATGTTTCATTGGGTCACAAACCAGGGAGATTTTAACTCTGTCACATTGGATTTCTTCACGAACTATTTAGAAAACAAGTATTCCTTAAACGAGTTTAATGACACATTCGGTGTAGAGGAAAATAGTATTGCCCGTTTCGTGGAAACAAAGCTGTGCCAACCGCAAGCGGCCTACGGCATGCCGTTGAAAAACGAGTTCAGTTTATTTATGCGACAACATTACCGGCAGTACATCGAACATTTGAAACAGCTGGCAGATAGCGAGGGCATTCAGGTGCCTTATGTGATAAACATCCATGGGTTTGACACCGTGGACCACTTGAAACGGGGAACAAAATACCCGATTGGATTATCGCAGTTAGTAGAGGTTGCCAAAATAGATGGAGTGATGGCTGCTGGCGATTATTATATCGGTAATATCGACTATGATAATTTCGTGGACATTGTCCTGGCGAATGCTTTCACCAAATCCATTCAATGGAAAGAGCAGCCTCTGTTCTCGGCTGAATTCCAAGGGGGCAGCATTCCCGATCGGCCGAGGCTGCAGCCAAGCACGTTCGACTTAACGACTCGTCTTTGCATTGCCAACGGGATGAATGCGGCAAACTATTATATGTTTGTCGGCGGCGAAAACTTTGGGGGGATCGGGATACTGGGCAGGCGTCATGAATGGCAGGCCCCTTTAACAATGATGGGGGAAAAACGGGCACACTTCCAAGTGATCCAGCATCTGGGGAATATGCTGCAGGTTTATCAGCAGCCATTGACAAGTTCGAAGCCGGAAATCGATACTCACTTTGCTTTCTACCCGGATTACTTCATGACCGAATTCAGCAATCAGTTCACGGCTGAACTGGATGAATCGCTCCAAAAGGAAAGAGAAGCCAATCTCTTTAACGGGCTGGCGAAAGGCTTGCGCGTGAACAATATCGTCTATGATGGCTGCAACTTATTGAAGGACGGCGATATAAATCCGGCAGAAGTACCGTCCCTGTGGGTATTTGCCCACGACCGGATGGATGGAAAAGTCCAAAGTAAGCTGATGGATTATATCGAAACGGGCGGCGAACTCGTCTTGTTTCCGGTTATCCCGACTAAAGATATTAACGGGGAGCCATGCACCGTTTTAAAAGATTACATTCAGGTGGAGGTAAAAGGGAGTGAAGCTGGCGGGTTTGTTCAGGTAGATGATGTGGACAATGTGAAAATCGACCGCATGGAAATGTATGACATCCGGGAAGGTGCCTTCGGATGGGCTGAAAACAGGGAAAAGTCCGTGGTCGCATTTGAGAAGCGCTTAGGAAAAGGCAAATTAGTGATGTTCGGTGTCAGCATGGAATTTGACTATCAATATAAAAAAGAAATATACAGAAATCTAGCCGCGAAAATCGGTGTGAGTAGCAAGTTCCGTGTTGAGGAGGAAGTGGATGTTTCAGTGAGAGATGGCCGGAATGGAAAGTTTTTATTCTTGAACAACTTTGATGAATACGAAAAGGAAACAACGGTCGATTATCGAGACAGCCAGTTGTTCGACGGGAAAGCCATAATCGTTCCTGGGAAAGGCGGCCTCCTGCTACCGATAAATGTGCGGCTGCGCGAGGATTTAACGATTCTGTATGCCACGGCGGAAATCGTCGAGCTGACAGAGTCCTATCAAAAACTGTCGATGGTGATCAGGAGAAGACAAAGCCAAGAAGAAATCGTATTTCAGTCACCACACTGGCGCCCCGAACCGAATGGAAATATTCAGGTCGTTGAGAAAGGAAGAGGAACGTATGGTGTGAAAGTTAATGTTCTGACGGAGTATGCAACAATAGAGCTCCTCCGAAAGTAAAGGGGATACTTTGTTGTATTGTCGGGAGCAACACACCTGTCGCATTTGGAAATGATCTTTCTTGGATTTTGTTGAAAGGGAGGACAAGTCTATGAAAATACTCTATCTCGATATCGATGCCTTGCGCCCTGATCATTTAGGCTGCTATGGTTATCACCGTAATACCTCGCCGAACATCGACCGTATTGCGGAACAGGGCGTCCGTTTCACTAATCATTATGCCTCCGACGTACCGTGCGCCCCGTCACGCTCTGCTTTGTTCAGTTCACAGTTCGGAATCCATAATGGAGTCGTCAACCACGGAGGGTTGCAAGCGGATATGCGTCCTATCGGAAAAGACAGACCATTCAACTTTCATGATTCGCAGTACCAGACTTGGGTGGACACGCTGCGAAGCAAAAACATGCATACGGCGATTATCAGCCCATTTCCCGGCAGGCATGAAGCTTGGCACATATTACGCGGATTCCTGGAAACATATGATACAGGGAAGCATGCGGGAGAAACAGCGGACGATGTGACAAAAGAGGCGCTGGATTGGCTGGAGTCCCGCGGCAGGGAAAAAGAGGATTGGTTCTTATACCTCAATGTTTGGGACCCCCATACACCTTATCGGACTCCTGCATCGTATGGGAATCCATTTGAAAAGGAGCCCGCCCCTGAGTGGCTTACCGAAGAAATGATTGCCGAGCATCGGGACAGTTTCGGCCCCTACAGTGCCCGGGATCTACCACCGGTAAGACAATGGCCGGGAATACCGGAAGAAATCCGTGACCGGGATGACTTCAAGGCATGGATAGATGGGTATGACACCGCCATCCGTTACGTCGATGAGCATATTGGGAAAATCATCGATCAGTTGGAGAAGCAAGAAATCCTGGAAGAAACAATCATCATCATTTCCGCTGACCACGGGGAAAACCAAGGGGAATTGAATGTCTATGGTGACCACCAGTTAGCCGATCACATCACTTGTCGTATTCCTTTTATCATTTCCGGACCGGATATCGCAAGCGGCCTTGTGGATGAAGATTTGCATTACCAAATCGATGTGGGGCCGACACTTGCAGAACTTGCTGGCGGGAAGCGGCGTGAAAAGTGGGACGGGCAAAGTTTTTTGCCTGCCATTATTGATGGAAAATCGTCGGGGAGGCCACATTTGGTTGTCAGTCAGTGTGCTTGGAGCTGTCAGCGAGGCGTGCGTTTCGATCATTGGATGCTTATCCGAACGTATCACGACGGATTAAAAGAACTTCCCGATTTCATGTTGTTTGATATTGAAAAGGATCCGCACGAAACCAATAATCTGATAGACGAACACCCTGAGGTGGTGGCGAAAGGCCTGCGCATCCTGGATGAGTGGGTGACAGAACAGATGAAGACATCTGATTCACCCGTCGATCCGATGTGGAGTGTGATTCATGAAGGCGGCCCTTTTCATACGAGAGATGACCTGGATTTGGACCGATATTTACAAAAGTTGTACAAAGAAGGCAGAAATGAGCCAGCCGCGAGATTGGAACAGCGTTATCGATAAGAAAAATCATAAACCAAATGGTAAGATGGAAGAGCGCTGTCCAGCAAAGAACATAAAAAGAGCTTGGGACAAAAGCATAGTGACCATAACAAAAACCGAACGATTCGTTCGGTTTTTTGTTTTATCATAATCTGGCGTTTAACCTTTTCTTATGAATAGGCGTCCCACTAATCCGGCAAGATACTTCGCTTTCCGCGGGCACGGCTTCAGCTAACTTGGCAAAGAAAACCTCTTTGCCAAGTGGATCTTCAGCTCGCGTTTATCCCGCAGGAGTCTACGCACCTTGTCCCCGTTGAATGAAGATGGTTCTTTTCTGGCGTGATTTCCGTCTTGTCTATTGCTGTTATGGATAGAAAGCTAAACCGCATGGAAGCGAGGAGTATTTTCCTTCTTATACTGTTGATCTGCGTCCTCCAATTTCTGAAGAATAACGAATCTTCCCCTGCTGATTTTTCGTCTTTGTCACTATTTAGAAACTTAACGTCAATAGAAGAATACAGTTCTGTTTATTTTGTCTTGATAGGTAGAGATCAGACCACGAAAACGTAGCGGAGGCAAGATACGGAGGTCCAACGGAACAGCACGGGCTGCAAATCCCGCAAGAAAGCGGTTGGTGCCTTCGGAGGAAGTGGAAGCCGTGCCCGTGGAACGCGTATTGTCTTGCCATAGCGATGCGAAGCGCGGATCAAACAACAGGAAAAAAGAAGTTTATGAACATACAAGTAAAAAACGAACAAATTCGATTGATACTTCGAATTCGCTCGTTTTTTCCTTTACTCAGTAAACTTTTTAAATGCCAGCACGGCATTGTGTCCGCCGAAACCAAAACCATTGGAAATGGCATGGTTTATCTCTGTTTTGACAGCTCGATTTGGTACGTAATCCAAATCGCATTCCCCATCGGGTGTTTCATAATTAATGGTCGGCGGAGCGGTGTCTTCCAGGATGCTTTTCAGTGTGATGACTGCTTCAAGCCCGCCTGCTGCTCCGAACAGATGCCCGGTCATCGATTTCGTCGAGCTCACCTTCAGGTCATAAGCGTGCGAGCCGAATACACGTTTAATCGCGTTTGTTTCCGATTTGTCTCCGTCGGGCGTGCTTGTTCCGTGGGCATTGATATAATCCACAGCCGTCGGTTCGATATTCGCCATATTCAAAGCAAGCTTCATGGCGCTGGCAGCGCCCTCGAAATCAGGAGCGGTGATGTGATGGGCATCCGTAGTCGATCCATAGCCGACGATTTCTCCCAATATGGCTGCCCCTCTTGCTTTGGCATGCTCATATTCCTCCAGGAATAAAATGCCCGACCCTTCTGACATGACGAATCCATCCCGGCCGCTGTCAAAAGGACGGCTGGCTTGTTCAGGAGCATCATTGAAAGTGGACATGGCCCTCATTTTAGAAAACCCTGCAAAAGCAACCGGTGTGATAGAGGCCTCCGCCCCGCCGGCAAGGATACCGTCGGAATAACCGTGTTTGATATTCAGATACGCCTCCCCGATTGCCTGATTCCCTGTGGCGCAAGCCGAGACAGGGGAAAAGCTTGGACCCTTGAAGCCATTTTTGATGGAAAGGATGCCTGAAGCCATATTGCTGATCATCATCGGCACCATAAACGGCGAAACCCGCTTCGGCCCTTTGTCGAGAAATGATTTGTGCTGTTCCAGCGTTGTATGGATTCCTCCGATGCCGGATCCGACATAAACGCCGAGTCTTTCCTTGTTTGCTTTTTCCAAATCCAAGCCGGACTGAGTCAATGCTTGTTGAGCTGCGGCAACGGCATACTGAATGAATAGGTCATACTTACTTATTTCTTTTTTTTCGAGATATTGTGTGGCATCAAAATCGGTAACATAACCGGCGATTTGTGTGTTTATGTTTTCATAACCATCCGCTTCGATTCGTTTAATGCCGGATTTTCCTTGTTTCACCTTGTCCCAGAGAGCCTCGACAGTGTTCCCGAGCGGCGAGACAACTCCATATCCTGTTACTACTACTCTTCTTGTCATATCCCTGAATCTCCTTGATCACATTTTAAAAGTCTAGTGAATGTTGTCCATATCTTTGAAAAAACTTCCTCTCCCAGTACGCGCTGATACTGCAAGCCGCCTTTCGCACTGGCGATTAGGAGGGCTGCCAATCCTTCCGAATCCTCCATCGCTTTCAAGCCGCCATCCTGCTTGGCGTCTTCAAGCAGCTCTGTCATTATCCCGATTTCCCTTTGGCTGATCTGTCGGACTTTAACCTGCATAGTTCCGGGCAAGTCATTATAATCAGCCTGTAACGCCGAAATCGGACAAACGGCATGTGAATCAACTTGAACTGCTCTTTTGGAGAGGAAAGCAAGCGGTTTGTCGATGTTTTTCATTTTATCCTGTTTGATGGCGGAGTATGTTCGTTCAAGTGTTTCCTCTAGATGTGTACAAACGGCGACGCCCAATTCCTCTTTCTTTTCAAAATGATAATGAATGCCAGCCTTTGTGACACCGAGTTCTTTGGCCAAGTCATCATAGCTGAAAGCTGAAAAGCCTTTTTCTTTTATAAATTTCATCGTTAATAAAATGATTTGCTCTTTTTTAGTGGTCATGGCAATACACTAACTTACTAGTAAGTAAGTTGTCAAATGATCAAGATCCGGGAAAATGGAAATGTCGGTACCCCGACCCCGCGTTCAGGACAGGGATAACCTTGATAATCCCCAGGATATAATAGAGAATGAATAGCAGGACAGGAAAACTTGTCACCCTATGTTTTCCTGAAGCCGTTTGATTAAGGTGATCCAATAAGTCAAGATACTACTCGACAGTTTTTGGGGAGTGACCAATATGCAGGATATTTCTATTTTAATAGCGGAAGATGAAAAGGAAATTGCCGATTTGATTTCCATTCATCTTGAAAAAGAAGGGTATCGCGTTTTTGTGGCAGCGGATGGCCGAGAGGCGTTGGACATTGTGCAGAGCCGGTCTGTCGATCTGCTTGTGTTGGATATCATGATGCCGAAAATGGATGGTTATGAAGTGACCCGTCAGATCCGGGAGCGTTACAGCATGCCGATTATTTTTTTGAGTGCAAAGACTTCGGATTTTGACAAGGTGCAAGGGTTGGTGATCGGTGCGGATGATTATATGACAAAGCCCTTCAACCCGATTGAGTTGATCGCCCGGGTCAATGCACAGCTGCGCCGGTTCAAGAAATGGAATCACAAGCAGACAACACAGACTTCCGACCTGGAGTTCGGTGGTTTGCATATTTCTCCTGACCAGCGACGTGTATTGCTTTACGGAGATACGGTTGAATTGACGCCGAAAGAGTTTGATATTTTGTTTTTACTGGCCAGTCATCCGAATAAAGTTTTCAGCGTGGAAAATATCTTTCAGCGCGTCTGGGACGAAGCGTATTATGAAGGGGCCAATACCGTGATGGTCCATATCCGCACCCTCCGGAAAAAGCTGAAGGAAGACAAGCGGAAAAATAAATTCATCAAAACAGTTTGGGGCGTGGGGTATGCATTCAATGGGTAACCTGTTACATAGTTTTCGGGCAAAAATGGTCATGTTATTCGGTTTGAGTATGCTGCTTTCCGGGCTTGTCACGTATCTGATCTATAAGGTTTTGCAATATTATTACCATACAATGGTTGATTACCAGGATCCACTCACACGGTTGCGTGCCTTTATTCTCCAAGTGGGTGATTTTAATTTCTTTTTAATCATTTTTATACCGGTTGCCATTTTGTTTTTCTTCGTACTCACGAAGCCATATTTAACTTATTTCGATGAAATATCGAAGGGAATACACAATCTTGCCCGAGGAGATTTTCAACACACGATTGCCATCCAGACAAATGATGAATTCGGAGATATAGCAAAAGACATCAATCTGGCAGGAGAGAAACTGAAAGAAGCGATTGAAAGAGGGGATTTTTCAGAGAGCAGCAAAGACCAGCTGGTAGTGAATCTGGCGCACGATTTGCGGACACCGCTCACCTCTGTTTTGGGATATTTGGATTTGATATTGAAGGACGATGGCTTGACGGAGGAGCAAAAAAAACATTATATCACCATCTCTCATACGAAATCCCAGCGCTTGGAGAGACTGATTGATGAATTGTTCGAGCTGACAAGAATGAATTATGGCATGTTGACCGTCGAAAAAAAACAGATTAACTTAAGCAATTTACTGAATCAATTAACAGAAGAACTATACCCGGTTTTCGAACAAAATCAATTGGCTGCCAGATTGGATATTGTTCCGGATTTGCCCGTTTCGGGAGACGGCGAACTCTTGGCCCGGGTATTTGAAAACCTTCTGACCAATGCGATCCGCTATGGGCAGGATGGTCAATTCGTAGACGTGAAGGGATTTATAGACGGAGGAGATGACGTGGTAGTCCAAGTCATCAACTATGGAGACAGTATTTCGAAAGAGGAATTGCCCTACCTTTTCGATATGTTTTATAAGGGGGATAAATCCAGGGCGCACCAGGAAAACAGTACTGGTCTCGGTTTGTTCATCGCTAAGAACATCATGGAACAGCATGGCGGTACGATTGCTGCGGACAGCAATTTGATTCGTACGGTGTTCGAAGTCCG
Source organism: Sediminibacillus sp. JSM 1682029 (assembly GCF_041366435.1). Classification (NCBI taxonomy): domain Bacteria; kingdom Bacillati; phylum Bacillota; class Bacilli; order Caryophanales; family Bacillaceae; genus Sediminibacillus; species Sediminibacillus sp. JSM 1682029. The sequence continues at coordinate 204,011 of NZ_JBEWYY010000006.1, read as the reverse complement.
GATACCGCTGAATGGAGGAGAGACCGACCAGCAGTAAGCATCATTTAAGAAATATTTAAACTTTACCCCACTTCTTTTTTAAAAAGTTTTTCCTATTCTAATACCAGTTCGGAATGAGGAGGAAACAGAAATGAAGAAGTGGGTTTTATTATTGTTGTTACTATTAATCGGTGTTGGTTATTTTTACGGAGGTAAGGCCACTCCGTTTTTACAGGAGAAGGTGAAAGTAGAAGAAAAGGAACAGGAAGGTTTCCGGGATGTTGAGAAAATAGCAGTAGGAAAAGAGCAAATATATGAGGGAGAGTTATTGTTGGTGAATGAGCAGCATGCAGTACATGAAGAGAGTGTCAGGCAAGATATAGTAGAATTGTTTGACCATCCGGAATTGACGAAGAACTATGGACTGCTGAACAATGACATAAAACTATCGGAGGCATTGGCAGAGGATTTTTTATCGATGGTACAAGCTGCTGAACAAGACGGTGTACACGATTTTTTGATCAGCAGTGGCTATCGCGGTTTTGACGAACAAAATCGATTATATCAAGATATGGGTGGGGATTACGCCTTGCCGGCAGGAAAAAGCGAGCATAATCTCGGGCTGTCACTTGACGTGGGATCGACAGAGGGCGAAATGAGGATAGCAGAGGAAGGGAGATGGATAGAAGATAATGCTTGGAAGCATGGTTTTATCCTGCGTTATCCAAAGAATAAGACGGAGATCACGGGCATTTCCTATGAGCCGTGGCATATTCGGTATGTTGGCTTGCCGCATAGTGCGATTATACACGAAAAGAACCAGGCGTTGGAAGAATACCTCGATTATTTGAAACAACATAAAGAAATAACCGTAGAAGTGGATGGAAAAAAATATGTCGTTTGTTACTATCCGGTATCGGAAACCGAGACCATCGAGGTGCCGGCGGATGGCGATTATACTATATCCGGCGACAACATCGGCGGTGTCATTGTGACATCGGAGAAATAATAGAGCGGAAGCCGGCAGATTAACAGGTTTGGAAAAACAAAAACTTGCAGAAAACCGGAGTAAGGTTTATCTGCAAGTTGAACGGCATTGCCAAGGGAATGTCGCTGTGCGATGAACATATGTTGCCATTGCCTGTACGGCCCGGTCTGAAGCCGATATGGTTAATCCGTTAGTGGGGGTGGTTTTTCTCTGTATTCTGCAGGTTGTGTTTCCTCTCATGTTGTAACTCCATCACGTATTCCTGGTTATCCTTAATGTCTTTCAATTGTTTCAGGATAATGGCCAAACAGACTACTATAACGAATGAGAATAAAATGATTCCGAGCTCCATAAAGAAAAATGCCTCCTTTCCTCTTTCCTCTGATTAGGTTTAAGTGTACCAGGAAGCTTTTGCAGAAACATCAGCTGTGAATCTTCTGAAAAGGAACCTTCCCGGTTGAATTTCTTGTCTAACCCTCTATATAATGAAAAGCATTGCAGCAAAGAATAGGGGGAGAAAAATTGGGATACATAAGAAAATTTTTGCCGGTGGTGGCATTCGTGCTGCTGTTGGCGGCCTGCAGTAACAATGAATCCAGCGAAACAAACGATGGAGATGAAGGTGGAGAGGAAGAGAAGGTGCTCCAGTTAAGTGCACCGGGTGAAATTCCTGGACTGGATCCGACGATGGCAGACAACGACTTCAGCTTTAACATGATCAATCAAGTATTTGAAGGTTTATATCGTCTCGATAAGGAAGGGAATCCGGAACTGGCCCTTGCGGCAGAAGAGCCGGAAGTAAGCGAGGATGGAAAGGTCTACACTTTTTCCATTCGCGAAGACGCAAAATGGTCGGATGGAACTCCTGTTACCGCCGGTGATTTTGAATACGCATGGAAAAAAGCGGTCAATCCGGATACGGCGGCGGCTTACGGTCCGCAGTTTGAGGAAATCGTCGCCAATGCTTCCGAAATCCTTGTCGGCGACAAGCCGGTCGATGACCTCGGAGTCGAAGCCCTCGATGAAAAAACCTTGAAAGTGACATTGGAAAACCCGATTCCATTCTTCAAGGAACTGCTGACAACGGCCATTTTCTTCCCGCAGCCGGAAGACTTTGTAGAGGAACAAGGGGAAGCATATGCGAGGGATTCGGAACATATTCTGTTCAACGGGCCATTTGTCATCGAAGACTGGTCTGGCACCGACACTTCGTGGACCTTCGAAAAAAATGACCAATATTGGGATAAACAAGCGGTCAACGTTGATAAAATCGAAATGAATGTAGTCAAAGATACGTCGACGGCTGTGAACCTTTACAAAAAGGGCCAGCTGGATCGAATTGATTTGACCGGCGACTATGTCAATGAGTATAAAGATAGCGAAGAATACCACACCTTTTTGACCGGTGCCACTTCTTACTTGAAGATGAATCAGGGCAAGGATGGCGAAACGACAGATTTAGCCAATTTGCATATCCGCAAAGCGATCAACATGGCGGTGAATAAACAGGAAATCGTCGATACCATCCTTAATAACGGGTCGATCGTCATCCAAGGCAATGTGCCAAAGGGACTGGCAGAAAATCCGGAAACCGGAGAAGATTTCCGTGCCGAAAACGGTGCTTTGGTCGAATATGATGTGGAGCAGGCGAAGAATGAATGGCAAAAAGGATTGAAAGAGCTTGGTAAAGAGGAACTGGAATTTACCTTGACTACTTCTGACTCCGGTACGTCAAAGCAGTTTGCCGAAAACCTCAAATACCAGCTAGAATCGAATCTTTCCGGCATGACGTTGAATGTCAAAAGCGTGCCGCCGAAGGCCAGCATTTCGGCGAACGTGAACCAGGAGTATGAACTGATTTTGACCGGATGGAATGGGGACTACCAAGATCCGTTGACATACTTGAACCTGTTCATTACGGATAGTCCCGGGAATCACACAGGATATTCGAACGAAGAATACGACAAGCTAGTCCTCGGTGCCAAATCCAATTTGGCCGACAAGCCACAGGAACGTTGGGATGCCTTGTTGAAGGCGGAAAGAATGCTGATTGAAGACAGTGCGGTGCTCGTGCCGCTGTATCAGAAAGGCAGTGCTTATTTACAGCAAGATTACGTGAAGGACCTGGTTACCTACCAGGTGAGTGCTGATAATTATAAGTGGGTCGACATTGAAAAATAACGATTGAAATTGTGAAGAGGCCATTCTGTCGAGGTGGAGAAAACCCATCGACGGAATGGTCTTTTTTTGTTAGATGAGAGGGAGTTATAAATCTCATTCTAAACCAGCGCCTGTCATGACTGTAACAAGGCGGTATCTGGATAAGTAAATCACAATACTGCACAATGATTGCTCATCAATCTAAACTGAAAGCGTATACAACGGTGTTTTTTTCCGTGCTACAATGAAACCAGCAAGAGGGGGGTGATGCAGTGTGGACGATCGCAGTGATCGAATCTTAAAAGAGATACTGAATTATCCTGGAACAACCAGCAAGCAGCTGGAAAAGAAATATAACTTGTCACGTCGGCAGCTTGGCTATAGTCTCGGCAAAATCAACAGCAGGCTCAAGGAGAACAAACTCCCTGCCATCGAACGGACTCGGCAAGGGCAGTTTCTAATCGGTCAGGAAGTATACTTTTACTTCAACCGGGATTCCGAAGTAATCGAAACGTCGGCTCCGGCTTTATCGGAAAAACAGCGTGTACAGTTGATAGCTTTGATGCTTGTCAGCAGGGAAGACCTATCTCTTTTCCATTTCACGAGTGAATTTTATGTCAGCAAAAACACGATATTACAGGATTTGAAACTAGTAGAGGAGCTTGTCGGAAAATTCACCCTTTCCGTCCGCTATTCCCGGAAACAGGGTTATCTTTTGGAAGGAAATGAGTTTCAAGTCCGGCGTTTATTGACATACATCACGAACAAAACCCTGGAAATGGTCAATGGCAAAACACATTTTCTTCGTATTACCGGCATTGGAGAAAAAGACATCCAGGCACTTGCAGAAAGAGTCGGTGGGGTGGAAAAAGAGCTTGGCTTGAAATTCACCGATGAGAAACTGACCACGATGCCGTACATTCTTTCTCTGGTCATCAAAAGAATCGACAAAGGGTGCTTGATCAACTCTTTTTATATCAAATATGAAGAACTGTCGGATACCAAGCAATATCAGGCCACGGAAAAAATATTAGCCGATATCGGGCCGATTCCGATGGAAGAGCGACTGTTCATCACGCTGTTTCTCTTGTCTACCAATGTTTACTGGTCGGGTTTTTTGACAGAAGAAACGATTCCCAATCTGATCAGTGCGCTCAGAAAAATGCTGCGGATATTTGAAAAACGGGCATGCATTACCTTGCAGGATAAGGAACAGCTGCTCAACAAACTCCTTTTGCATGTCAAACCTGCTTATTATCGTATTAAATACCACCTGACGGAAATGACGGAACACCTGCATGAACAGAACAAGCAGCTCCAAGAACTGCATCATTTGATAAGACAATCTACCGGACCGCTGGAAGAGTTGATCGGAATGCCGATACCCGAAAGCGAAACAAGTTATTTAACGCTGCTGATCGGCGGATGGATGACCAGACAGGGGGAAGATATCCGCAAAAAATGGAAAGCGATCGTTGTCTGTCCGAAAGGGGTATCAGTGTCCAGGATGATGTACAGCGAGCTTCGTAATTTATTTCCGGACTTTATTTTTCTCGATACCTTGTCGATGAGGGAGTTTCAGGAATATCAATTGGACTACGATATCGTCTTTTCCTCTGTTCCGATAAACACCACGAAAAAGCTGTTCATTGCCAGCCCGATTATGGAGCTGGAAGAAAAGGAAAGGCTCAAAAAGCAAGTGATGCTCGAGCTTAGCGGGGTCATCCCCTCGGCCATCGAGGTAGATGATTTGCTCGAGGTCATTTCCGACCATGCCGACATCCGGAACGAAAAGCAGCTGGCCACTGCCCTGTATCAATACATCCACCGAGATCCCACTGCTGCAATAAAACGAAGCAGCAAGGGGCAAGATGGTCTGGCACTGGCCGATCTGTTGACTCCGGAACAAATCACACTGAAACAAGCAGCAAGCTCTTGGGAAGAAGCCGTCCGAATTGCCGGCGGTCCTTTGCTGGAAAACGGGACTGTCACGGAAGAATATGTAGAGGCGATGCTGGAGAATGAAAAAGATCCATATATTGTGCTTGCGCCAAATATGGCGATTCCCCATGCCGCACCTGATCAGGGTGTCCGGAAAGTGGGCATGAGCATGCTCCGACTGGAGGAGGGAGTCCCCTTCACAGATGATTACTCGATCCAAATCATTGTAGTAATAGCAGCTGTGGATAAGAAAAAGCATTTGAAAGCCTTGGTCCAGCTCATGGAGCTGGCCAGGTCGGAAGAAGCGCGCAGCCAGGTGATGAACGCCGATACCTCTGCCGCTGTTCATGCTGTGATTCAGCAATATGCCGACACATATAATTTACAACTAGGTAGCGAGGTGGAGACATGAATGACTTCTATTTTGAAGAAGCGAACGTACTTTTGAATCTGGAAGCAGAAAACGATAAAGACGTACTAGTGCGGATGGGGAGAAATTTGCAGAAGCTTGGCCTGGTACGGAAGAGCTTCATCGACGCGATTGTCGCCAGGGAAGAAGAATTTTCAACAGGGCTTCCGACCAGCAGCGTTTCCGTAGCGATTCCCCATACCGATATCGAGCATGTGAAACAGAAGTCGATCAGTATCGGCGTTTTAAAAAATGAAGTGGCTTTCGGCGTGATGGGCGATCCCGAAGAAACGACGCCGGTCAAGGTGGTGTTCATGCTGGCGATGGATGAAACACATTCCCAGCTTTATCTGTTGCAGCGATTGATGAGCATTTTTCAGCATAACACCATGTTGACCACCATCGCCCAGGAGCAGGACAAAGCAAAGATTGTCAGGCTTGTAAAGTCAGAATTGGAAGAGATCAATGAAGGAGGAGAAGTGACATGGCAAAAAAACAAGTATTAGTGGCGTGCGGGGCAGGAATAGCGACATCGACGATCGTAAACAATGCAATCGAGGAAATGGCGAAAGAGCATCAGCTTGATTTGGATATCAAACAAATCAAAATAGCAGAGGTGAACAGCTATGTGGAAACAGCGGATTTTCTGGTGACGACAGCGACCATTCAAAAAGACTACGACTTTCCCGTCATTACGGCTCGTTCCTTTTTGACTGGTATCGGAGTGGAAGATACCAAAAAGCAAATACTCGATGCACTGCTGAAATAATAAAAAGTGGAGGTAGGAAGAGCGTATGGGTATGGTTGGAATACTACTTGTGAATTATTTCACATTAAATGAAAATCAGGGGGGATGAAAGTGCAGGGATTTGTCGATTTTATACAAGGATTTCTGGATTTAGGAGCCACGGTCATTTTACCGGTAGCGATTTTTATATTGGGATTGGTCTTCGGGCAAAAGCCGGGGAAAGCATTCCGCTCCGGCTTGACCATCGGGGTGGCGTTTGTCGGTATTTTCCTGGTCGTCGATCTGCTCGTCAACAACTTAGGACCGGCTGCCCAGGGGATGGTGGAAAGACTTGGTGTGGAGTTGAATGTCATTGATGTCGGATGGCCGGCAACGTCGTCGATTGCCTGGGCATCTGTGGTTGCGGCCTTTATCATTCCTGTAGGCTTGGTTGTCAATGTCGTCATGCTGTTGACGAAAACGACCAAAATCATGAACGTGGATATTTGGAACTTCTGGCATTATACCTTCATGGGTGCAGTCGTATATTCCATCTCCGGTAGTATTGTCCAAGGGCTTGTCGCGGCGGTCATTTTTCAAATTATCACCCTCAAAATTGCCGATTGGACAGCGCCGATGGTAAGGGACTTTTATGATTTGCCCGGGGTGGCCATTGCAACAGGAAGTACGGTTTCCTATGCGCCGGGAATCTGGCTGGTGAAATTACTGCAGAAAATACCAGTCATCAAAGACTTGAACGCCGATCCGGATACGATTCAAAAACGTTTTGGGATTTTCGGGGAGTCGATTTTTATCGGGTTGGCTTTAGGAGCGATCATCGGCGCTTTGGCAGGATACGGAGTCGGTGACATCATTGATATCGGCATGGCGATGGCGGCTGTCATGGTCTTGATGCCTAGGATGGTCAAAATTTTAATGGAAGGCCTGATGCCAGTGTCGGAGTCGGCACGTGAATGGCTCAACAAACATTTCGGCAACCGCGAAATCAACATTGGCCTCGATGCTGCAGTATTGCTCGGTCATCCTTCAGTTATTGCAACAGCTTTGATCCTGGTGCCGATAACCGTCATCCTCGCAGTCATTTTACCGGGAAATGCCTTGCTGCCTTTCGGCGATCTGGCTACCATTCCGTTCGTGGTCGCTTTCATCGTAGGGGCCGCCCGGGGTAATATCATCCATTCCGTCATCGTAGGGACAGTGATGATCGCACTGTCGCTGTACATGGCGACAGATATTGCACCAGTGTTCACCGAGATGGGTGCCAACGCTGATCTGGAAATGGATATAGCCGAAAAGTCGACAAGGATTTCCAGTATCGACCAAGGCGGCAACTTAATCAATTGGGTTATCTGGAGAGTTTTCGAAATATTCAACTGATGAAAAGGGAGGAGCAATCGCTAGATGAAGTCATTAGTCAAAACAGCACCCGGTTTCGGTCACCTGGAGATTCAGGAACGTCCGGAGCCGACGCCGGGGAAAGACCAAGTGAAGATTCAAGTAAAATGTGCCGGTATCTGCGGGTCCGACATTCATACGTATGAAGGCAACTATCGCGTGGCAGTTCCCGTGACACTGGGGCATGAATTTTCCGGTATGGTGGTGGAAACCGGCGAAAATGTTTCGGAGTTCAAGGTCGGTGATCGAGTCACTTCTGAAACGACTTTCCAGATCTGCGGCGAGTGTGCCTACTGTCAGACCGGAGATTATAATCTCTGTAGCAATCGCAAAGGGCTAGGTACCCAGCAGGATGGCGGTTTTGCCGAATATTTGATTGCCCGGAAAGAAAGTGTGCATCTTTTACCGGAAAATGTTGATTTTCAAGCTGCTGCCATGACAGAACCTTTGGCCTGCACGTATCATGCCATAGAAAAATCCGTTATCCATCCAGGTGACCTTGTCGTCGTCCTTGGGCCTGGACCGATTGGTCTTTTGACTGCACAGGTTGCTAAAAGCCGCGGTGCCGTTGTCATTATTACCGGCCTTGATCAAGATCAGATCCGTCTGGATAAAGCGGCGGAAATCGGAATCGATCATGTGGTGAATATTCAGCACGAGGATTTGAAACAGTTGGTGGACCACCTAACGGATGGCTATGGAGCAGATATAGTGATGGAATGCTCAGGGGCTGCCCCTGCAGCAAAACAAGGGTTGGATTTGCTGCGGAAGAAAGGGCAATATGTCCAGGTCGGATTGTTTTCGAAGCCGGAGATCCCGTTCGACCTGGAGAAAATCATCCAAAAAGAAATCCGTGTATTGGGGACGAGGAGTCAAAAGCATTCGGACTGGGAGCCCAGTCTGGCTCTGATGGAAGAAGGAAAGGTGGATGCGGCTGCACTGGTCACCCATGAATTTCCGATTACGGAATGGGATAAAGCTTATCAAGCGATAAAAAGCGGGGAAGCGATAAAAGTGCTTCTTAAACCGGTTGGGTGAACTAAAGCGTCGTTGCACCAGACATACTAAAAAGGGGTGGGAAAATGGTTGATGGATTTTTGGATTTGATGCTTGGCAATTTCCGTATGATCAGTACCTTTTATTTTCAGCACCAAACTTTGTTCAATGCACTCATAGTCGGAGCAGCGGTTTATCGGCTGTTTTTCCTAAGAACAACCCGGCTCGCAGCTAAACGCGCGGGGAAGGATAGAAAGGAGGGGGAGGATGAAAGCACTCAATCTTTACGGGGTGAAGGACATCCGCTGTGAACAATCTCCGGAACCTGTCATAGAAGATGGAAAAGAGGTCATCATAAAGGTGAAAGCAGCGGGTATTTGCGGATCAGATATCTCCCGCTATCAAAAGCTAGGTCCCTATGTAAAAGGGATGACATTCGGCCATGAATTTTCGGGAGAGGTCGTGGAAACCGGGGAAGCTGTCACCGAAATAAAAACAGGCGACAGAGTTGCTGCCTGTCCGGCGTACGCATGTGGAGATTGTGAAAGCTGTCGCCGTGGCGAACCGGCCCGCTGTGCTCAACTGTCTGTCATCGGTGCCCGCCATCCAGGAGCCTATGCAGAATTTGTGAAGCTTCCTGCCGGGCATGTCATGCGGCTTCCTGACAATGTGGACTATGACACAGCGGCTCTTGTTGAACCGGCTTCAGTCGTAGCCCACGGGTATTACCGTACAGATGTCCGGCCCGGGGCGGAAGTAGCGGTGATGGGAGCGGGCAACATCGGCCTGTTGGCGATCCAATGGGCAAGGATATTCGGTGCCCGAAAAGTATATGCTATCGATGTCGACGATCAAAAGCTGGAAATCGCCAGGGAGTTGGGGGCCGATGTGACGGTCAATCCATTGGTCCAGCCAGCTGACGAACAAATCATGGAACAAACTGGCGGGCGAGGTGTCGATCTGGCGGTGGAATCTGCCGGATCCCCCGCAACTTCTGCCCAGGTGCTGGCATTGCCTCGGAAAGGCGGAGAAGTGGTTTTCCTCGGGATTCCCTACGCCGATGTTACACTGGAGCGGGATTATTTTGAAAAAATCGTCCGCAATGAACTGCGGGTACTCGGTTCCTGGAATGCCGTGTCTGCACCTTTTCCGGGAAAGGAATGGACGTCGGCTATCCACTATATGAGCAGCGGTGCAATCCAGGCCGAACCGATGATTTCACATCGCTTGCAGCTGGAAGAAGGGCCGGGTATGTTTCAAAAACTCGTGAACCGTGAAGAGCAAGCCGCTAAGGTGCTTTTTTACCCGGATAAGGAATAGATGCCTTCCAGGAAAAATGATTTCAAAGCTAGTGTCACCAGCCATTGCTGGATTTATCAGAATAACAATCTCCAAATTATGGACTGCTTGCCTTGATAATTCCTTGTATCAAAAAGGATGGGAAGAGGAAAAGTAACAAGGAACGACCATCTAGGGGGTGAACAGCTCATGGACAAGCAACGAGGTATGTGGATTCCGCTGATTGCCTCAGTAGGAATCGGTGCCGCAGCTTACTACAGCATGACGAAAGGACAGGGGCTGGGCAAAACAATCCAGCAGTCGATGCCAATGATGTCCGGCATCACAGGCCAGGGCGGCAATGCTCATTCACCGCAAGCCCAGAACCTTTTCTAGAAGCCCTATAGATATATGAAAGAAGCACCCTGTACAGGGTGCTTCTTTTTGCGGGGACTGACCCCCACCGTGTCAGCGCGGTGCAGTGGTAGAGTGGTGGGGGTCAGTCCCTTCGATTCTCCCCTTGTTTTAGTCGAAGTCGTTGTAATCCTCGTAATCATAGTTGAAGGGTTGCTGTCCGTATGGGTTGTAGCCTTGACCGGGAAATCCTCCTCCATATCCTGGGTAACCGCCCTGGCCAGGAAAACCGTATCCAGGAAAGCCTTGGCCGGGATATCCATGCCCGTGTCCGGGATAATTCCAGTTGGGACCGCCGTGAGGGGATCCAGGGTAATGCTGCCATGGCTGGCCGCCGTAATGTGGCTGGTACCCATGCCCGCCATAGCCGATTCCGAAGCCTGGATAGGAATACCCTTGGTTGTAGCCGGGAAAGCTGCCTCCCCCTGCATAGCCGAATGGTGAAAACTGCCTCATTTCTTCTTCATGGAACAAACTCAATCACCTTCTTTTCTGGATTCATCATTATCTTATTGTGCCGGTGCCCAGAATGAGCTTATCCTGAAAGGAATTAGGCGTTTATCCAGGTGACGGCCAACATTTTTGCCAAGAACGGTTGTTTTTTCAGAAAAATCCGGTTATTTCCTTCTTTTCCTGCTGTTGCAGCTTGGACGCCTCTAGTCCGAATGTAGTATAGTTATTATAGGGAATATGTGTACAACCTGCACATAAAAAATTTGGAAGGAGTATGTATCTTTATGACCCAGCACGCTTTTTTGTACAACTCCAAGATTAGTAAGGTACTTAGAAATATCAACCAAGTAATCGTAGGAAAAGATGAACCCGCAACACTGAGCCTTGTCGCTTTATTGGCCGAAGGACATGTCCTTCTGGAGGACGTTCCGGGTGTGGGAAAAACCATGTTAGTCCGGACTTTGGCCAAATCACTAGATTGCGATTTTAAAAGAATACAGTTTACTCCGGATTTGCTTCCATCCGATGTGACCGGAGTTTCGATATACAATCCGAAAGAGTTGGAATTTGAATTTCGAGGCGGGCCGATTCTCGGCAACATCGTCCTGGCAGATGAAATCAACCGGACCTCTCCGAAAACACAATCTGCTTTGCTGGAAGGGATGGAAGAAAACAGCGTCACGGTCGATGGCAATACAATCGAGCTGAAACATCCTTTCTTTGTCATGGCCACCCAGAATCCGATTGAGTATGAGGGGACATACCCGCTGCCGGAAGCACAGCTTGACCGGTTCCTGCTCAAGCTGAAAATGGGCTATCCAACTGCACAGGAAGAACTGCAAATGCTGGAAAAAACATCGAAAACCCATCCCATTAACGACATCGAGGCCGTGATCGACAAAGAGGAATTGGTCACGATACAGCGGGAAGTCAAGGAAGTATATATGGACCAGAACGTCCAGCGCTATATCATCGATATTGTTACAGGAACAAGAGAGCACCGGGGAGCTTATTTAGGGGTCAGTCCCCGTGGGTCTATTGCCCTGATGAAAGCGGCCAAGGCATATGCTTATATTCATGACCGCGATTACGTGCTGCCGGATGATGTGAAATATTTGGCGCCGTTCGTATTGGCCCACCGGATCATTTTGACTTCGGAGGCAAAGTTTGAAGGCATAACGGCAGAAATGATCATCGAGGAGCTGCTCAGCAATGCCTCGATCCCTGTGCGAAAGGAATATAGTTGATGAAACGCTCGTTTTCCATGGGCTTTAAGTTTTTTTTCGTCTTGCTGTTATTCGGCACCTTTTTTGCCTATGCCATGTTCCAGGGGGGCTTCGTCAGCTGGTTTTTGTTTTACAGCTTTCTGCCGATCATTGTCTACATGTTCTTGTTGCTCATCTATCCAATTTCCAATTGGACGGTTAAGCGCCGTTTGTCCAAACATATTATCCAGGCTTCCGATCACCTTTCAGTCGAAGTGGAGCTGAGCCGTCGCTTCGCTTTTCCGCTTTATTACTGCATTGTCGAGGAATACTTTCCCACAAGTCTGCAAAAAGAAGATACCAGTCGGTCGAAATTCCAGCGTATGAGCAAGACAGATGCACTGGCGAAACGTAGGGTCGTGAAACGCGTGTCCTTTCCATGGTTCAAGCGGAAATGGACCTATCGTTATACCTTGGACAACGTGCCGCGCGGGGAGCATCACCTCGGTGCCTTCCGTGTCAAAACCGGTGATTTCTTCGGGTTTATCAAAAAAGAATATGTATATCCCACTCCCAGTTATCTGCTTGCATATCCATCGGAACGCGATATTGTTTTTCGCGAAAAAGTGAACAGTTTCGAGGAAGGGGCGTCTGCTTCTTACAATGTCAATGCCAAGAACACCAACGTTGTCACAGGCGTAAGGGAATATATGCCGGGAGATCGTTTTTCCTGGATTGATTGGAAAACGACTGCCCGTAAAGACACGGTCATGACCAAGGAATTCGAGCAGGAAAAGAGTTCGAACATTATGCTGATTCTTGATGCCATTTCCTTTCCTGCTCAGGACCAAATCGCCTTCGAAGGAAGTGTCGAATTGACTGCTTCCCTGTTGAAAACGTTGAAACGGAAAGCTTCGCAAATGACGTTCATCGGGCTGGGGGAAGAGCGCGTGTTTTTCCCTTTGCAAGAAGATCCGGCAAAAAATGTATTGATTCAGAACTATCTCGCAAGGGTACAGCCTGGCGGCAATATGCCGTTTTCCAGGCTGCTTGATCAGGAAATACGCAATATCCCGCAAGGACTGATCGCCATGGTTGTAACCAATCAGCTCGACCAAGCCACTATTGAAGCAATGGAACGCCTTAAGCGCAAAAGCAAAAAAATCATCGTCTTTTTGATCAAACCTTCTGCAAAAATTACGGAGGAAGATAAAAGGATGATTCACCAATTATCTGTTGGAGGCGCATCAGTGAATGTTCTGACTGAAGAACAGCTGGTGCAGCAGAAGCTGGAGGTGAGCAGCTGATGGCATTGTTTTCGAGCAGTAAACGCCAGCTCGTTTTCCGTATGAGCATCTACTTGTGCGGTTTCTTCTTGCTTTGGGAATGGCTGCGTCCCTTGGAAACGTTGACGGATACAGGGAGCCTTTCCGCTTTTGTGCTTTACACCGGATTTTGTTTTATCATATCGGTGCTGAATATGAAATGGTGGCTGTCGGTGCCGTTGAAATTGGGTGGGTTATTGTTTGTGCTGGATGGGTTGTTTATCTCGGAAACCATGTTTTCAAAAGGCTGGTTTTATTTACTATACTTGCACCTGCAATATAACTTCGAGATGATTTCCAGTCAGAATTGGACGGAAATCACACCGTTGTTCCGCAGCCTGCTGTTTTTGATTTTATTATGGCTGATGAGCTATTTAATGTATTACTGGTTTGTTATTTCAAAAAGAATATTCTTGTTTGTACTGCTCACTTTTATCTACTTGACGGTGCTCGATACATTTACTGCCTATGAGGCAAACACTCCCATTGTCCGTGCCTTTATCGTGTCGCTGATTGCACTTGGTGTCTCGAACTTTTATAAAGAATTGGGCAGGGAGGCAGTGACCTTTACTGGGCTAAAACGGGTCTCCGCCTGGGTACTGCCATTGGCTGCAGTGATCGCCTTTTCAAGTCTCGTCGGCTTTGCGGCCCCTAAATTGGACCCGCAGTGGCCTGACCCGGTTCCATATTTGACCAGTACTTCACCGGATGCCGGTTTCGGAGAAGAAGGTACCGGCGGGGTGCAAAAGGTAGGTTATGGCGAGGACGATTCCCGTCTCGGAGGTTCCTTTTTCCAGGACGACTCGCTTGTCTTTCAGGCACAAGTCGAAGAAAAACATTACTGGCGGATTGAAACGAAGGATATCTACACCGGCAAGGGGTGGGAGCGATCGACGGAACCGGAATATAACCTGACCAGCGATGGATCGATAGATTTCGATACATTTGAAAGCACCGTGGAAACAGAGTCGCTTCAAGGAATCGTCACTTTTCAATCCAATGCCTTTTTCTCTAAGCTTGTTTATCCATATGGAATCAAGCAGGTGGAAGGGGAGGAAGGTGTCAACTATCTCGTCGACGATCAGTTCGGTTCGATTGCCGTAGAAGCACCGGAAGAGCAGGGAATTGTCGATCAATACCAGATTTCCTACGACAAGCCGTCCTATTCGATCGATCTCTTGTCGGAGGCGGGGGACGAGGACCCGCAAGCAATTAAGGATGATTACCTTCAGCTTCCGGAAGATCTGCCAGACAGAGTCGGAAATCTTGCCGGTCAAATCGTTTCTGAAGAAGAGACGAGATATGATCAGGTAAAAGCGGTCGAACAGTATTTCAACCGCAACGGCTTCGTTTATCAGACAGAGGATGTGGCAGTGCCGGGCCGCAACCAAGACTATGTCGATCAGTTTTTATTTGAAACAAAGGCAGGTTACTGTGATAACTATTCGACGTCGATGACGGTAATGCTCCGTACACTCGGCATTCCCGCACGCTGGGTGAAAGGTTTTACAGGCGGAGAATTGGCGTCGGCTTCGGACGACAGCATCGAAGGCCTGAATAACTATAAAGTAACCAACTCGAATGCGCATTCCTGGGTTGAAGTGTACTTTCCGGAAGTAGGCTGGGTGCCATTCGAACCCACCCAAGGCTTCAGCAATCCGGTTGATTTTTACCGGGATGTCAACCAGGAGGAGGACAGCCCGGATACCGATGAAGCTGCTGAACAGGAAGAGCAGGAACGTCCCGGCAACCAACAAGAAGTGGGGGCGGATGAGGATGAGTCAGCTGCAGAGGGTGACGCCAATGTCCAGTTCACGGATGGGTGGAATTGGACAGTTGCCGTGGTTGCAGCGGTGCTGGTTGGAGCAGCCGTGATCATCTATCTTACCCGGTACCACTGGATGTCGGCCTGGGTACGCAGGAAGTTTCATCACCAGCAAACTCCGCAAGTTTACCAGGAAGCCTATCTGTTCCTGTTGAAGCTGCTGACCCATAAAGGCATGGGCCGTCAGGAAGGCCAGACTTTGAGAGAGTATGCCTTCCAGGTCGATAAGCGTTTTGAATCGCAGGATATGGTACGGCTCACACATCAGTACGAACGGATGCTTTATCGGAATGAAACAGATTCGGCCCAATGGGGGAATATTACTGAATTGTGGGAAAACTTAATTAAACGGGCATTGTCTTGACCAGCTGTCTGCAGCGCTGATAGAATAGTAACAATTCAAACGGGCCTGACTAGTCAGGACTGGAAAACAAAGGAATCAACACTTCATATATCCTCGATAATAAGGTTCGAGAGTCTCTACCGGAGCACCGTAAACGCTCTGACTATGAAGGTGGAAATCATCAGCTGTTTCAGGCTGTGCCGTATAGATTTCTGCCTTCCTCGAGACGGGAAGGCGGAAATCTATTTTTTTTGCGTTTTGTATAGAGGGATTATCGGTTTCTAATGATAAAACCGGCAGCTGCTACAGGAAAATGACAGCAATCAATTTGCAGAGCTAAGGAGATGGATGGGTTGGAAAACAATGAAATGATATTGGTCCTTGATTTTGGCAGTCAGTACAATCAGTTGATCACCAGAAGAATAAGAGAATTCGGCGTATATAGTGAATTGCATTCGCATCGCTTGACGGCTGAAACAATCAAACGGATGAATCCGAAAGGGATCATCCTCTCAGGTGGACCGCACAGTGTCTACGATGAGAACAGCTTTCGTTGTGATAAAGAAATTTTTGAACTGGGAATCCCGATTCTGGGAATCTGCTATGGCATGCAGCTGATGACCCTGCACTTTGGAGGTCATGTCGAAAGAGCGAAAGAAAGAGAGTATGGAAAAGCGGACATCGATTTGTCCGGCAGTCCGATTTTGTTCAATGGCACTCCGGCCAAGCAGACGGTTTGGATGAGTCATGGCGATAAAGTGATCGAGCCGGCAGAAGGTTTCACAATCGACGCGACCAGTCATTCAACACCGGTTGCAGCCATCAGCAACACGGACAAGCAGCTGTACGGCGTTCAATTCCATCCGGAAGTAAGGAATACGGAGTATGGCAATAATTTGTTGAAACAGTTTGTTTTCGATGTCTGTCAGGCAAGCGGTGATTGGACAATGGAAAACTTCGTCGATCAGGAAGTGGAAAAAATCCGTGCCAAAGTCGGAGACAAAAAAGTCCTCTGTGCACTTAGCGGCGGTGTGGATTCTTCTGTAGTGGCGGCATTGATTCATAAGGCAATCGGCGACCAGCTAACCTGTATCTTCGTAGACCACGGATTGCTGCGTAAAAATGAAGGCGACATGGTCATGGAAACATTCCGGGACGGATTCCATATGAACATCATCCGCGTCGACGCTCAGGAGCGGTTTTTAAGCAAGTTGCGCGGGGTGGCAGATCCGGAGCAGAAACGGAAAATCATCGGCAATGAATTTATTTACGTCTTTGATGACGAGGCGGATAAATTGAAGGATATTGATTACCTGGCGCAAGGGACCCTGTACACCGATATTGTAGAGAGTGGAACGGAAACCGCCCAAACGATCAAATCTCACCACAATGTAGGCGGACTGCCGGAAAACATGCAGTTCGAACTGCTCGAGCCGCTTAACACATTGTTCAAAGACGAAGTAAGGGAACTTGGCATCGAGCTTGGTGTACCGGAAGAAATCGTCTGGCGCCAGCCTTTCCCGGGACCGGGACTTGGCATCCGGGTACTTGGGGAGGTTACGGAAGAGAAGGTGGAAATCGTCCGGGAATCCGATGCGATTTTACGAGAAGAAGTGAAGCTGGCCGGACTGGAAAGAGATATTTGGCAATACTTCACTGTGCTTCCGGATATCCGGAGCGTAGGGGTCATGGGTGATGCCAGGACTTATGATTATACGATCGGCATCCGTGCGGTCACTTCGATCGATGGCATGACTTCGGACTGGGCGAGGATTCCATGGGAAGTACTCGAGAAAATCTCGACCCGGATCGTCAATGAAGTCGACCATATCAATCGCGTAGTGTATGATGTGACCAGCAAGCCGCCAGCTACGATTGAGTGGGAATGAAACCGGCAAAACCCGAACAATGATTTCATTTTACAATAAAACATTCGTAAAATGGCTTGACTAACGGATAGGACGTTAGTATGATAGGAATGTGATTTTAAAATGAATATTGAATGAAACAACCGTCGTATAATTTTGGGGATATGGCCCATGAGTTTCTACCGGACTACCGTAAATGGTCTGACTACGCTGGTGATTGACGGATTATTTTTTGTCAATTCCCATACGTGTGTCCGGTAGCGCTCTTGGTTTAGACCAGGAGCGCTTTTTTGTTTGAATCCGCAATTATTTGTTTTAGTAAATTTGAAAAGAATCTATTGCGACGGAATGGGGAGGAATAGAGAATGAAAAAATATTTTCGGTTTGAGGAACTTGGTACCAATTATCGGACGGAGTTCATCGCCGGGTTGACCACTTTTTTGGCGATGGCTTATATTTTGTTTGTCAATCCGGCAACACTGGCGTTGGTGGGTGTTGAGGAACTGCCGGAAGGCGTTACGCGAATCGACCAGGGAGCCGTATTTACCGCCACCGCGCTGGCCGCAGCAGTCGGAACGCTGGTGATGGGATTGTTTGCCAAGTATCCGATCGCACTCGCGCCGGGAATGGGCTTGAATGCTTTCTTTGCATACACGGTCATCCTTGGCTACGGAATTCCTTGGGAAACAGCTTTAGCAGGCGTGCTTGCTTCCGGACTGATTTTTATTGTCTTGACATTGACGGGCCTGCGGGAAAAAATCATCAATGCCATTCCCGGCAATCTTAAAATGGCGGTTGGAGCCGGAATTGGCTTGTTCATCGCTTTTATCGGTTTTCAAAATTCAGGGATCGTAATCGGAGATCCGGACACCATGGTGGCCCTTGGCGATTTGACCGATCCGAACACGCTGTTGGCGGTATTCGGAGTTGTCGTAACGGTAATCCTGCTCGCTTCCAATGTGAAAGGCGGCGTATTTTACGGGATGATCATCACTGCGATTGCCGGTATGATCGTCGGATTGATCGAGCCGCCATCCAGCGCTAGCGACGTCGTCGGGCCTGCTCCAAGCCTTGCGCCGACTTTCGGACAGGCTTTTGCCCATTTCGGTGATATCTTTACCATTCAAATGCTGGTCGTCATCCTGACGTTTTTGTTCGTCGACTTTTTTGATACGGCTGGAACACTGGTGGCTGTTGCGACCAAAGCAGGTCTTATGAAGGACAACAAATTGCCGCGTGCAGGAAAAGCATTGTTCTCGGACTCCGCAGCAACAGTAGTCGGAGCGACGCTTGGCACATCGACGACCACTTCTTATGTCGAGTCGACAACCGGCGTCAGTGCAGGAGGAAAAACAGGTTTCACTTCAGTGGTAACAGCCGCTTTCTTCTTGCTTGCGCTATTCTTCTCGCCACTATTGAGTATTGTGACGTCTGCGGTGACTGCGCCGGCATTGATTATCGTCGGTGTCCTGATGTGCTCTACATTGAGAGACATTGAATGGGGAAGCTTTGAAATTGCCGTGCCGGCGTTTCTGACGATCATCATGATGCCGCTGACCTACAGCATCGCTACCGGAATCGCCATCGGTTTTGTCTTTTACCCCATCACGATGCTGGTAAAAGGGAAAGCGAAAGAAATCAATCCGGTTATGTATCTGTTGTTTGTAATTTTCATCCTGTACTTTATTTTCTTAAGCTAATGAAAAGTGGTTGGAGGATAATATAGATTCTTAACAGAAATAATTCCACATTTTACTGATTGCGCAGTGGATAGAAACTGCGACATAGTGAAAATTTCTTTTTATAAGGCTCTCGCTCGGTCTAATTAAGTTGCGTGTAAACCCGGCGCTGCGGAAAACACTCCCTTTCCGGGGGCAGCACCTCAGCCTCCTCGTGAGCATAGTGCACTCCCTGCGGGGTCTTCGGAAGCTGCTCTTCCCCCAGGAGTGTCGCATTTTCCGCAGCTTAAGATAGATTTCTGATCAAAAGGTGAAGAAGTACTAAAATAGGTCTAACATGTTCATATCACTAACCAAAATTCAGAAAATGCCTACCAGCGGAGGAAATACCTGTAGACTCCTGCGGGAGGAAAGGCCTCGGGGAGATCCCGCAGAGCGCAAGCTCGAGGAAGCTCACCAGCCGCCCGCGGAAAGCGTAAGGTATTTCCGTAGCGTCTGACTACACATTTCTAATCAAGGACGGAAAGGAACCATTTAAACCGGCAAAGAAAGACCGAACGAGTTCGAAAGGTAAAATTCGAATCATCGTTCGGTTTTTGCTTTGGCCGCTGTGATATTTGTCCAAGCTCTTTTCTTCATTATTTTCATACCGGTGTATTAGCGCTCATATTCAATAAGCAAGGGAGAGGAATGGCTGTTACAACACAAGGGTGTTGTTTTATTCGAAAACACTCCTTTCTTTCATCCATCCTGCTAATCCTCCATGTCGACAATCTCTAAACGAGTTTTCTTGTTGTCCTTTTTCATCAAACGATGCAGCCGGATCACCAGTAAGCCACGTTGGTAGGAGGCGTCCACTTTTTCCCTGCGTACAGGAAAGGGTAAGTCGATTTTACGTTCGAAATGGCCGTGCAGGATCTCTTCACGGACGACTTGACCTTCCGCTTCCTTCATATCGATACTGCCCCGGATTTCCAAAGTGGCATGGTTGACGAATATATCAATGTTTTTCAAATCACTTACTCCCGGAAGGCTGGCGATACAGACAATTTCCTTTTCCTTTTGATACAAATTCACCTGTGGCAGAGTTGGTTTCAAAACACCTTCAAACTCGTTCCAGAAGCTGTCGCCGAAAAAGTGATCCATATTCCGCTTCCAATCTCCCATGTTTTTAAATGGATCCACAGCATTTCCCCCTTTTTTAGTTGTTTTAGCCAATTAAAATGCGATATATTGTATGCATGAAACAAAGATGGGTGAATGCCCTACCTGCTTTCGAAGCAACAGTTAGGAGGAATTAAATGCTCGATAATGCAATCATCATGGTATCCATCATTTTGATTATCAATATTGTTTATGTCTCTTTTTCCACAATCCGTATGATTCTGACCTTGAAGGGCAGAAGATATATAGCAGCCATCGTCAGCATGTTTGAAATCACCATTTATGTCTTAGGGCTTGGTTTGGTGCTCGACAATCTGGATCAAATCGAAAATATCATCGCCTATGCACTTGGTTTCGGAATCGGCGTTGTCGTCGGTTCGATGATCGAAGAGAAACTCGCATTAGGTTATATTACCGTCAATGTTATCTCCTCCGATCCGGAAATCGAATTTACGAAGCAGCTGCGCGATAAAGGATACGGTGTCACCAGCTGGTACGCCTACGGCATGGACGGCGACCGGCTTGCCATGCAAATTCTGACTCCCCGTAAATACGAACTCCAGCTTTACGAAACAATCCGTTTGATCGATTCCAAAGCTTTTATCATCGCATACGAACCGAAGCAAATATATGGCGGATTCTGGGTGAAGCAAGTCAGGAGAGGACGGATCAAAAGTGCCAAAAAAGAAGAACAAAAGCAGCAGGAAACCATCCAGCAAAACGAACAGTAAGCGAAGGTTTGAACTGTTGGAGGGTGAAACCATCGATCAGTGCCTGGACCGGATTGCCAAAGAAGGGTTTACTCCGATCAGGAGGACAGAGGAACCGATATTCGAAGAGGTCAACGAGAAAGGAGAAACCAGCTACCAGCCGGTAGATCGGACGGTTATATTTGAAGCTGTCCCAGTAAAACACGAACAATAAAATTATCTGGTTAAGGATTGTTCGATTTTTGTTGACCATTTTTATAAAGCTTGTTATCATAGATATGCATTCGCAAACAAGGGCGGACTTTGGAGCCGCATCAAGCATAATCAGCTGAATTTACCATACCTCATATAATTTTGGGAATAGGGCCCGATAGTCTCTACCCGTCACCGTAAATGACGGACTATGAGGGAGGATGTAACCCCCGCGTACTCAGTATTGTGGTGGTTCTATGGATGCATATATACGGTAGACGTGTGCCCATTCATCTTCTCTCATGAAAGCGAGGAGGAGATGAATGGGCATTTTCATTTTTACATTCGCTAAAGAGCCGGCGATACATAAAAAATAAGAAATGGGGAGAGTCTGCTATGGCAAAAGTAGGGGTTATCATGGGAAGTATTTCGGACTGGGAAACGATGGAGCACACTTGCAGCATGCTGGAAGAACTGGAGATCAGCTATGAGAAACAGGTCATTTCGGCCCATCGGACGCCGGATGACATGTTCGCCTATGCGGAATCCGCGAGGGAAAAAGGCTTGCGAGTCATCATTGCCGGTGCCGGCGGTGCTGCTCATCTTCCTGGCATGGTAGCGGCAAAAACCACCCTGCCGGTCATCGGCGTTCCGGTACAGACGAAGGCGTTAGACGGTATGGACTCTCTGTTGTCTATCGTGCAAATGCCCGGCGGTGTGCCAGTCGCCACTGTGGCAATTGGCAAAGCGGGCGCTAAAAATGCCGGACTGCTTGCCGCACAAATTATCGGCACTTTTGATGAACAAACTGCCGGCAGACTGGAAGCTTTTCAAGCAGAACAACGAAAACAAGTTGCGGAAATGAGGGATCAGCTTGCAGACAAATAACGTTTTACCTGGCAGCACGATCGGAATTTTGGGAGGCGGTCAGCTGGGAAGGATGATGGCTACGACAGCCAAACACATGGGATACAGGATTGCCATTCTGGATCCCACGCCAGATTGTCCGGCCGCTCAGGTGAGCGATCATCATATCGTCGCAGCCTATGACGACATGGAAGCCATCAAACAATTGGCGGAAATCAGTGACGTGGTGACGTACGAATTTGAAAACGTAGATTTAGATGCAGCGCGCTATCTGGAAAAGGAAAAGGTACTGCCTCAGGGAGCCGAATTGCTGCAGGTAACTCAGGATCGGGAAACGGAAAAACGCCGTTTGGTGGACAGCGGCCTGCAGGTGCCTGTTTTTGCAATCCTTGAGGATGAACGTAAATTGGCTGAAGCTGTGGCAAAAGTCGGATTGCCCTTCGTATTGAAGACCTGCCGCGGCGGTTATGACGGCAAAGGCCAGATGATAGCAAGGACGGAAGAGGATCTGGCAGAGGCAGCACAGTTCATCTTGGATAGCGGCCGTTGCATCCTGGAAGAATGGATTCCTTTCGAAAAAGAAATCTCGGTCGTTTTCACACGCTCGATAACAGGGGAAATCACCTTTTTTCCTGTTGCGGAAAACGAGCACAAAAACCATATTCTCCATAAAACGATAGCCCCGGCGACGGTGTCGGAGACAGTTCGTGACAAAGCGCTGGTTGCTGCACGTACTGCTGCTGAAAGTCTTTCTGTCGTGGGCACATTTGCAATCGAAATGTTCGTTGCAGGAGAGCAGGTGCTGATCAATGAAATGGCGCCGAGACCGCACAATTCGGGTCATTATACAATCGAAGCGTGCAACGTGTCGCAGTTCGAACAGCATGTCCGTGCGGTTTGCGGTTTACCGCTTGTACCGGTGTTTTTTCACGGAGCAGCGGTCATGATGAACCTGCTTGGCGATGAAATGACAGCCTGTCTTGACAACATGGACTCCTTCGCTGATGGACACCTGCATATTTATGGAAAAAAAGGTGTCAAGCCGAACCGGAAAATGGGGCACGTCACGTTTGTCGGCAGGCACTTGGAAGAATTAGTGAACAAGCTGGAAGAAGGAACAGTGATTCGTCAGTAGGATTTGACGAATACTAAACATATTAGCCAGTCACGGCATCGTGAACATTCAGGAGGTAGCTTATGATTAATCGATATACAAGAGAAGAAATGGGAGCAATTTGGACTGATGAAAATAAATACAAGGCATGGCTGGAAGTGGAAATTCTCGCCTGCGAGGCTTGGAGCGAGCTTGGTGTCATTCCGAAACAGGATGTGGAAAAGCTGAGGGCCGACGCTTCTTTCGATGTCAAACGGATTTTGGAAATCGAACAGGAAACACGCCATGATGTGGTTGCCTTTACAAGAGCCGTATCTGAATCGCTGGGGGAAGAACGTAAATGGGTCCATTACGGTCTGACTTCTACCGACGTTGTCGATACCGCCTTATCGTATTTGTTGAAACAGGCCAATGACATTTTACGCAGTGACATTCAGCGGTTCATCGATATTTTGGCAGCCAAAGCCCAGGAACATAAACATACAGTCATGATGGGACGCACACATGGTGTCCATGCCGAACCGACAACATTCGGATTGAAAATGGCGCTTTGGCACGAAGAGATGAAACGGAACTTGGAGCGATTCGATGCTGCGGCGAAGACAATCGAGACCGGAAAGCTTTCCGGTGCTGTCGGTACTTATGCCAACATTGATCCGTTTGTGGAAAAATACGTGTGTGAAAAACTAGGACTCACTCCTGCACCTGTATCAACCCAGACTTTGCAGCGTGATCGGCATGCGCATTATGTATCGACACTATCGTTGGTGGCCACTTCGATTGAAAAGTTTGCCGTGGAAATCCGCAACCTGCAAAAAACCGAAACACGCGAGGTAGAGGAATTTTTCGCGAAAGGGCAAAAAGGTTCCTCGGCGATGCCGCATAAACGTAACCCGATCGGTTCGGAAAACATGACCGGTATGGCCCGTGTGCTGCGCGGGCATATGGTGACAGCATACGAGAACGTTGCACTTTGGCATGAACGGGATATTTCCCACTCATCAGCTGAGCGGATTATCCTTCCGGACGCCACGATAGCCTTGGATTACATGCTGAACCGTTTTGCGAACATAGTCAAAAACCTGACAGTATTCCCGGAAAACATGAAGGCCAACATCGATAAAACCTATGGCGTTATTTTTTCCCAAAGAGTGCTGCTGACGTTGATCGATAAAGGCATGAGTCGTGAGGAAGCGTATGATCTGGTCCAGTCAAATGCGATGAAGGCTTGGGAAAAAGGCATTCCGTTCCGCAGCCTGGTGGAACAGGAATCCAAAATCACCAGCTTGTTGACTGAAGGAGAAATAGCCGATTGTTTCGACTATACGTATCATTTGAAAAATGTGGATGGTATTTTTGAACGTATCGGACTTTAAGCTGTAGAGGCACAGGAAACTGCAATCCAAACAACCAAAAGGAATGGATGGGGTGACGCAATTGAAGGGCGAGCTATTGTATGAAGGCAAAGCGAAGCAAGTATTTCAAGCAGAAGGCAATATCGATCAGTTGGTACTATCTTACAAAAATGATGCAACCGCCTTTAACGGCGAAAAAAAGGCGGTTTTTTCAGGAAAAGGCAAGTACAATAATTTGATATCGGCAAAGGTTTTTGCCTATTTGCGTGACAAAGGTGTGGCAAGTCATTTTGTACGCAGCCTGAACGATACAGAACAGCTCGTGGTAAAAACAGACATCATCCCAATCGAAGTGGTTGTACGGAACCTTGCAGCCGGCAGCATCACCCGCCGGCTAGGCATAGAAGAAAAGACGAAGCTTACACCTCCGTTGGTGGAGTTGTTTTATAAAAATGATGAACTCGGCGATCCGCTTATCAATGATGAACACGCATTGCTGCTGGCGGATGTCCAGTCGGAAGAACTGGAAGCAATCAAAGCAATGGCCTTGGAAGTGAATCAACATCTGCAGGCATTCTTTGAATCTATCAATCTGACACTGGCGGATTTCAAGCTGGAGTTCGGCAGAAATATGTCCGGCGACATCCTTCTCTCTGATGAGGTATCGCCGGATACATGCCGGCTTTGGGATAAAGACAGCGGCGCTAAGATGGATAAGGATGTATTCCGGGAAGATTTGGGCGACCTTTTGCACGTATATGATTCGATTCTTCAACGACTGGAGGCGGTAGTATGAAAACAGTGAAAATCTTCATTACTTTAAAGCAGGGTGTCTTGGACCCTCAAGGGAAAGCAGTTCAGGAGTCGTTGCACAAGCTGGGCTTTCCGGAGGTAAAAGGTGCAAGGGTTGGAAAATACATGGAGCTGCAGCTCGATTCCCAGAGGGACATCGATCGGCAAATCGAGGAGATGTGCTCCAAACTGCTTGCCAATCCAGTTATTGAAGATTATCAGTACACGATCGAGGAGGGAGCTGTCCAGTGAAATTCGCGGTGATCGTTTTCCCAGGCTCGAACTGTGACAGAGACATGTATCATGCAGTGAAGGATTCACTTGGCGAAGAAGCGGAACTTGTTTGGTACGAGAATGCCGATTTGTCCGGATTTGACGCCATTTTGCTTCCCGGCGGATTCTCATATGGAGATTACCTGCGATCCGGCGCGATTGCAGCGACCTCCACTATCGTCAACCAAATCAAACAAAAGGCTTCCGAGGGTACACCGGTTCTAGGGGTGTGTAACGGATTTCAAGTTCTTCTGGAATCAGGCCTTTTACCCGGCGCCATGCTCAGGAACAAAAAGTTGAAGTTCATGTGCCGTCAGGAAGAATTGGTGGTCGAAAACAATCAAACCCAGTTCACCACTTCCTATGGGGAAAAGGAAGCAATCATTCTTCCGATTGCCCACGGGGAAGGCAATTATTACTGTGACGAGGGAGTACTCGCCGACTTGGAGGCGAACCGGCAAATCGTTTTCCGCTACGCTGACAATCCGAACGGTTCTGTCGGGGACATAGCCGGAATCATCAATAAACAAGGAAATGTACTCGGCATGATGCCCCACCCAGAACGAGCAACAGAATCGGTGTTGGGAAGTGCTGATGGCTTGAAGCTGTTTGAATCGGTCGTAAACCATTGGAGGGAAGCATATGTTGCAGGTGTCTGAAATCAGCCCGAAAGTGATTGAAAAAGATTTGATCTATAAAGAGATGGGGCTCACCGATGCGGAATACCAGCACATCAAAAAGGTGTTGAACAGGCGGCCCAACTTCACTGAGACAGGTATATTTTCGGTCATGTGGTCGGAGCACTGCAGCTACAAAACCTCGAAGCCTCTGTTGAAAAAGTTCCCGACGAAGGCCCCTCATGTATTGCAGGGACCGGGGGAAGGAGCGGGAATCATCGATATCGGCGATGGCCAGGCGGCTGTGTTCAAAATCGAGAGCCACAACCACCCATCAGCTGTCGAACCTTATCAGGGGGCTGCCACCGGTGTCGGCGGCATCATCCGCGACGTTTTTTCGATGGGAGCACGGCCGGTCGCCTTGCTCAACTCGCTGCGTTTCGGCAGTCTTGCCTCTGAACGGGTCAAGTATTTGTTTGAAGAAGTCGTCAATGGAATCGCCGGTTATGGCAACTGTGTCGGCGTGCCGACAGTCGGCGGTGAAGTACAGTTCGACAATTGTTATGAAGGAAATCCGCTCGTCAATGCAATGTGTGTAGGATTGATCGACCAGAAGGATATTCAAAAAGGAATTGCTGCCGGAAACGGCAATACCGTTTTGTATGCTGGAGCGCCAACAGGGCGGGACGGCATTCACGGGGCCACTTTTGCATCGGAAGATTTGTCGGAAGAATCCGAAAGTAAGCGTCCTTCAGTCCAGGTCGGTGATCCATTTATGGAAAAGCTGTTGATCGAAGCCTGCCTGGAAGCGATTCATTGCGAATCATTGGTCGGCATGCAGGATATGGGGGCAGCCGGATTGACTTCATCCGCAAGCGAAATGGCCAGCAAGGCCGGGATGGGGATGGAAATGGACCTAGACCTGGTACCACAGCGCGAATTGGAGATGACCCCATATGAATTGATGCTGTCCGAATCGCAGGAACGGATGTTGATGGTGGTGAAGAAAGGCGAAGAGCAGGAAATCATCGATGTCTTTCAAAAGTATGGACTTGAAGCTGTTGCAGTCGGACGGGTGACGGATGACAAGCAATTCCGTTTGCTGCACAAAGGCGAGGTGGTTACGGATATCCCCGTAGATTCCCTAGCGGAGGATGCGCCGGTCTATCATAAACCTTCCGAAGAACCTGCTTACTTTAAAGCGTATCAGCAAGTCGATTACTACCCAGACGGTGTCCATAACTATACAGAAACGCTCAAGACACTGCTGCAGCAGCCGACCATCGCCAACAAGGAATGGGTGTATGATCAATATGATTCGATGGTACAGACAAATACAGTAGTCATGCCAGGCTCTGATGCGGCAGTGATCAGAGTGAAAGGGACTGACAAGGCCCTTGCCATCACCACGGACTGCAATTCTCGTTACATCTATTTGGATCCGGAAACCGGCGGGAAAATCGCAGTGGCGGAAGCAGCCCGGAATATCGTCTGCTCAGGCGGAAAACCGCTCGCTTTGACCGACGGGCTCAACTTTGGAAATCCGGACAAACCGGAGAACTTCTGGCAGATGGAAAAGAGTGTCGATGGCATGAGTGCAGCCAGTCTTGCTTTGAACACGCCGGTTATCAGCGGCAATGTATCGCTATATAACGAAACGAATGGCCAGGCGATTTTTCCGACCCCTGTTGTCGGAATGGTCGGCTTATTGGACTCACTGAATCATGTGACGCCATCTTTCTTCCAGAAGGCGGGAGACGCGATTTACGTAATCGGTGAAGCGAAAGCGGAGTTTGGCGGAAGCGAACTGCAAAATGTCTTGGAAAACAAATACTTCGGCAAAGCCCCTGCAATTGATTTGGAACTGGAAATGAAACGACAGACTCAATTACTAGAGGCGATTCAGGACGGTACCGTTGTTTCTGCCCATGATTTGGCGGAAGGAGGACTTGCGGTGGCCCTGGCTGAGAGTTGTTTTGCCGGCCAGGCCGGTCTGGACGTATCGTTGGAAGGGGATGCTGTGACCGAATTGTTCAGCGAAACGCAATCCCGTTTCCTCGTATCTGTAAGCCAGGAGAATCAACAGGCATTTGAACAGATTGTGGAAGATGCCATTCAAATCGGTGTCGTCACAGACGATGGACAGTATCGCATACGGATAAATGGTGAAACAAGAATCAATCAAGCGGCAGAAGATCTGAAAGCACTTTGGAAAGGGGCCATACCATGCTTGCTGAAATCAAAGGCTTAAATGAAGAGTGCGGCGTATTTGGAATTTGGGGTCATGAAAAAGCGGCTGAGGTTGCCTACTACGGGCTCCACGCATTGCAGCACCGTGGCCAGGAAGGAGCGGGGATTGTGACCAGTGATGGAGAATCCCTTCATCTTCATAAAGGAAACGGTCTGATCAATGAAGTGTTCCAACAGGACGAATTTTCCCGGCTGAGGGGGAACGCTGCTCTGGGCCATGTCCGCTATGCGACGCAGGGGGGCGGCGGCTACGAAAATGTTCAGCCGCTCGTGTTCCGGTCGCAAAAGGAAAGCATGGCGCTTGCCCACAATGGCAATCTGGTGAATGCGTATGCCTTGAAGCATCAGCTCGAAGCCCAAGGAAGCATTCTGCAGACGACTTCCGATACCGAAGTGCTGGCCCATTTAATCAAGCGGAGCGGCCACCTGCGGATGGAGGAAGCCATCATTCAAGCGCTTAGTATGATCAAAGGTGCTTATGCCTTTTCTATCCTGACCGAAAACAAGCTGTACGTAGCTTTGGATCCGCGCGGCTTGCGGCCGTTGTCGTTGGGCATGCTCGGCGGTGCTTACGTTGTGTCTTCCGAAACCTGTGCCTTTGATGTGATCGGTGCTTCTTACTTGCGGGAGATTAAGCCGGGCGAGCTGTTGATCATCGATGATCACGGGGTGAGTTCCAGTACATTCGCTTCTCCGTTAAATCGTACGCTTTGTTCAATGGAATATGTTTACTTTTCCCGCCCGGACAGTGACTTGAACGGAAAAAACGTCCATGCTTCCCGCAAAACGATGGGAAAGGAGCTGGCCAAGGAAGCTCCTGTGGAAGCTGATGTGGTGACCGGTGTTCCCGATTCCAGTATTTCTGCCGCCATCGGCTATTCGGAAGCATCTGGCATTCCGTATGAGCTCGGATTGATCAAAAACCGCTATGTCGGCCGGACTTTCATCCAGCCCTCCCAAGAGCTGCGGGAACAGGGTGTTAAAATGAAGCTTTCCGCCGTCAGGGGAATCGTGGACGGTAAACGGGTAGTCATGGTCGATGATTCGATTGTCCGCGGTACGACTAGTAAACGGATTGTCCGAATGTTGAAGGAAGCAGGTGCAACAGAAGTCCATGTCCGGATTGCTTCGCCTCCGATCGAGAACCCTTGCTATTACGGGATTGATACCTCGACAAAAGGTGAATTGATCGCCTCTTCCCACAGTGTCGAAGAAATCAGGGAACTGATCGGTGCCGACAGCCTTTCCTATTTGACGACAGAAGGATTGGAAAATGCGATTGTGGCAGGCGAGAATTCGGCCGAATATGGTATCTGCAATGCCTGCTTCACCGGAAACTATCCGACTGAAATATATCCTGAAACAGCACTTCCGGCCACAAAGGCATAGTGCCGTGGTCCGGCTGGCAGAAAAGGAGCGTTCATATGAGTGAAGCTTATAAACAAGCAGGCGTGGATGTGGAAGCTGGATACCGCGCAGTAGAGTTGATGAAAAAACATATTGCCAAAACCGATCGGAAAGAAGTGCTCGGCGGTGTCGGGGCTTTTGCCGGATTGTTCGAGCTCGGTTCATTTTCTTATGAGGAGCCTGTCCTTGTCTCAGGTACGGATGGGGTCGGGACCAAATTGAAGCTGGCTTTTGAAATGGATAAGCACGACAGCGTAGGGATTGACCTTGTAGCCATGTGTGTCAACGACATTGTCGCACAAGGTGCAGATCCGTTGTTTTTTCTTGATTATATTGCGTGCAGCAAAAATGAACCGGAAAAAATCGAGCAAATCGTCAAAGGGATCTCGGAAGGCTGCGTAGTTGGAGGCTGTGCGTTGATCGGCGGAGAAACAGCAGAGATGCCGGGGATATATCAAAATGGTGAGTATGATTTAGCCGGATTTGTCGTGGGCATCGCCGAAAAAACCAAAATCATCAATGGCAGTGACATCCAGCCTGGCGACGCGGTTATCGGAATTGCTTCCAGTGGCGTGCATTCCAACGGCTTTTCCCTCGTGCGCAAAATTGTAGAAGAACATCAACTCGATTTGAATAAAATCTATGAACCGTTGGATCGGACGCTGGGTGAAACCTTGCTGACGCCGACGAAGATTTATGCGAAGGCTGTTCAGTCCCTTAGCCGCCAAATCACGGTAAAAGGGATTTCCCATGTCACTGGCGGCGGTTTTTACGAAAACCTTCCGCGTGCATACCCGGAACATCTCGGTGTAACCATCGAAACCGGATCGTGGTCGGTTCCGCCAGTGTATGAGGTGCTTCAAAAACATAGTGGTCTTTCATTTCAAGACATGCTCGGCGTATTCAACATGGGGGTCGGAATGGCAGTCATCGTCCCTGAAGAAGAAGCTGCAGCTGCCATCACCCTGCTGGAACAACAAGGAGAAGCGGCTTTCCGTATTGGGAAAGTGACTAATGAGCAGGGAGTGAACCTTCGTCATGCATGACAAACAACGGCTGGCTGTATTTGCTTCCGGAACCGGCAGCAACTTTGCTGCAATAGCTGATGCAATCGACCAAGGGAGACTGGATGGAGAAATCGTTTTGTTGGTTTGCGATAATTCTGAGGCTAAGGTTATCGAAAAAGCCAGGGACCGTCAAATTCCCGTATTTGTTTTTCAACCTAAAACCTACACTTCAAAAGTGGATTATGAACGGGATATATTGCAAGAACTGAACGATTGCCAGGCAGAATGGTTGATCTTGGCCGGTTATATGCGGCTGGTCGGCGATACCCTGCTCGACCCTTTCGAAGGGCGTATCGTCAACATCCATCCCTCCTTGTTACCTGCCTTTCCAGGTAAGGATGCAATCGGACAAGCGTTTTTGGCAGGGGTCAAGGTGACTGGGGTAACGGTGCATTTTGTCGATGAAGGGATGGACACAGGGACAATCATCGATCAGGAAGCTATCAGGATCCAACCCGAGGATGACCAGGACACCTTGCAGGCAAACATCCAGGAAATCGAACACCGGCTTTTTCCCAAGACTATCCAGGCACTCATTCAGACGAAAAAGAGAGAGGAGATTAAATCATGAAGAAGCGCGCATTATTAAGTGTTTCAGATAAAAGCAATGTAGTTGATTTTGCGAAAGGGCTGGACCGGCTGGGCTATGAGCTGGTATCTACGGGAGGAACCCTGAGAAACCTGCAGGAGGCTGGACTTTCGGCTATTCCGGTTTCGGATGTAACCAAATTCGATGAAATTCTGGACGGCAGAGTCAAAACGCTGCACCCGAATATTCACGGCGGGTTGCTGGCAAAACGCGATGAAGGCGGACATCTGAAGCAGCTTGAGGAGCGGGGGATCGATCCGATCGATATCGTAGTCGTCAATCTTTATCCATTTAAACAAACGATTGATCAACCCGGAGTCACCGAAGCGACTGCAATTGAAAACATCGATATCGGCGGTCCGACCATGCTGCGGGCAGCGGCAAAAAATTTCCGGGATGTCACCGTGGTGGTAGATCCTGATGATTATCAGCAGGTGTTGGAAAAGTTGGAACATGGCGGACTCCAAGAGGAAGACCGTAAACGCTTAGCGGCCAAGGTTTTCCGTCATACTGCCAATTATGATGCCTTGATCGCAGGGTATTTTTCCGAAATTACTGAGGAGACGGCTCCGGAAACTTATACTGTTACATATGAAAAAGTACAATCGCTGCGCTATGGAGAGAATCCTCATCAGCATGCAGCATTTTATCGACAGCCGAATGGAAAGGGAGCGTCGATTGCCAATGCGGAACAACTGCACGGAAAAGAGTTGTCCTATAATAACATTCAGGACGCCAATGCGGCACTGGAAATGGTCCTGGAATACGAGGGAGCCGCAGCCGTAGCCGTCAAACATATGAATCCGTGCGGAATTGGGATCGGAGAAACGATCGGATCTGCCTTCCGCAAGGCCTATAAGGCAGACCCTGTATCTATTTTTGGCGGCATTGTCGCACTGAACCGCGAAGTAGATGCAGCTACTGCAGAACAGCTGAAGGAGATTTTTCTGGAAATCGTCATTGCTCCTTCCTTCTCGGAAGAGGCGATGGAGTTGTTGACAGGGAAGAAAAATATCCGTCTATTGAAAATTCCGATGGAGAACCCGGGCCCTAACCGGCAAAAAGTCGTAAGCGTAACCGGCGGTCTGCTTGTGCAGGACATCGATAGCGGCCAAGTGACCGAACAGGAATTGACCGTGGCGACGAGCAGAAAACCCAACGAAGAAGAAATGAAAGACCTGTTGTTTGCTTGGAAGGCAGTAAAACACGTGAAATCAAATGCCATCGTGATTGCCAATCAAGACCAGACCCTGGGAGTCGGTGCCGGGCAAATGAATCGTGTAGGCGCTGCAAAAATCGCGCTCGAACAAGCGGGAGAACGAGCAAAAGGAGCTGTGATGGCTTCCGATGCCTTTTTCCCGATGCCCGATACGGTAGAGACAGCTGCCAAAGCAGGAATCACCGCGATTATCCAGCCAGGTGGTTCCAAGCGGGACGAAGACTCTATCAAAGCTTGTGACGAACATGGTATCGCCATGGTATTCACCGGCATGAGGCATTTCAAGCATTAACAGGAAGGAAAAGCGGAACCTGGCAAAGTGGGTTCCGCTGCTTTTGATTCAGACCAGTACAGGGGAGGGGTTCGATGAACGTATTAGTAATTGGCAGCGGAGGACGGGAACATAGCATGGTAAAAAAGCTCAAGGAAAGCAGGCTTGTCGATAAACTGTATGCTGCACCGGGGAACGGCGGAATCAGCCGGGATGCGCATTGCGTATCAATAAAGGATGGGCAAATCGAAGAGCTTGCTTCATTTGCAAAAGAAGCAGCCATCGACTGGACCATCGTCGGTCCGGAAAACCCGCTGGCTGCCGGGATTGTCGACACTTTTGAGAAAGAACAGCTGCAAATTTTCGGTCCAGCACAGGAAGCGGCAGTCATTGAAGGAAGCAAGGATTTTGCCAAAGGATTCATGCATGACTATGGAATTCCGACTGCTGCCTATCAAACCTTTACGGATGCTGAAAAAGCAAAGGCTTATATCCGTGCTCAAGGTGCTCCGATTGTTATCAAAGCGGACGGACTTGCAGCCGGTAAAGGGGTGGTAGTGGCTGAGACACTTGAACAGGCGCTTACTGCTGTTGATCAGATGCTGATTGAGAACGAATTCGGAAATGCGGGAAGCAGAATTGTCGTCGAAGAATTTCTAGAGGGAAAAGAATTTTCTCTTATGGCTTTTGTGAATGGCAGCCAGGTCTATCCGATGATACCTGCCCGGGACCATAAGCGGGCCCATGAAGGAGATAGGGGACCGAATACCGGCGGAATGGGTGCCTATGCACCAGTTCCGGACTTGGCTGATGCGGTTGTCGAGTCAGCTATCTCTGATATTCTGAAGCCTGCCGCCGCCGGAATGGTCGCAGAAAACCGGTCATTTACCGGTGTACTCTACGCAGGTTTGATTGAAACTTCTGAAGGTCCCAAAGTGATTGAATTCAATGCCCGGATGGGTGATCCGGAAACCCAGGTCGTGCTCCCGTTGCTGGAGAATGACTTGCTGCAGGTCATCATCGATGTGAAAGCAGGAAGGGACCCGCGGCTTACTTGGAAGGAAGCTGCGTGCATCGGGACAGTGGTTGCTTCTGCCGGTTACCCTGGTCCTTATAAAAAAGCGAAGCTGCTTCCTGCTCTGGATGGAGCGGAGAAAGAAGACTGTTTTGTGATCCATGCCGGAACGAAACGGGAGGGAGAGCAATATGCTTCCACAGGCGGCCGTGTCCTGCTGGCTGGTTCGTTGCAAAAAAGTCAGAAGGCTGCACAGGAGGCGGTTTACTCCTTTCTGAAAAGGTTTGATGGCAATGAGAACTTTTTTTATCGACGGGACATCGGATTTGCCGACAAAACGGATAAAGTATAAAAGGGCAGCCCGCAGCTGCCCTTTTTCCATGCCTACACTAGCTTGATGATTTTTCCGATATTAAGAGAAGATGTTTATCTATGTGTTACCTTTGCGGAAAACATATAAACTACGACATAGTTTGGATGCGTCTTCCAGACTTCTTACTATTGTTGAGTTGGAATTCGACGCTGCGAAAATACCTTGCGCTTTCCGCGGGCGGCTGGTGAGCTTCCTCGAGCTAACGCTCTGCGGGATCTCACCGAGACCTTTCCTCCCGCAGGAGTCTACAGGTATTTCCTCCGCTGGTAGGCATTTTCTGAATTTTGGTTAGTGATACGAACATGTTAGACCTATTTTAGTACTTCTTCACCTTTTGATCAGAAATCTATCTTAAGCTGCGGAAAATGCGACACTCCTGGGGGAAGAGCAGCTTCCGAAGACCCCGCAGGGAGTGCACTATGCTCACGAGGAGGCTGAGGTGCTGCCCCCGGAAAGGGAGTGTTTTCCGCAGCGCCGGGTTTACACGCAACTTAATTAGACCGAGCGAGAGCCTTATAAAAAGAAATTCAAACTATGTCGCAGTTTCTATCAACTGTGAAAAGCTAGGCTTCAGGTTTCGACTAAGGATTAAACGGCTCCCCTGCTTATAGGAATAAAGGACGGTTTCATATTGGACCTGCTATCATCATAATAATCAAGACTTTCGTGAATAGAATGATAGTAAAAATATGAAGATTTTGTTATATTATCTTCCAAATGCTTATCTTTGGTTTACACCATGTGTTACGATAGAAAAAACAATCAGAGAATAGGAGAGTTTGCCATGAATGAGCATCGCTATCGCTGGAGAAACAAGCAACTGCGCGAACACGTTTCCGTTATCGACGGCCTGCTTGCACCGACATTGCTTTTGAAGAATGTCGTTTACTTAAATGTATTCCTGAAAAAATGGATTAAAGCGAATATATGGGTGTATCAAGACCGCATCGTTTACGTCGGAGACCGCCTGCCCAAAAACACGAATGGCACAGAAATAACCGACTGCGACGGAAAGTATGCTGTACCTGGATACATAGAGCCGCATGCACATCCTTTCCAATTATACAATCCGCATCAGCTCAGTGAATATGTTGCCCAAACCGGCACCACGACATTGATGAACGACAACCTTATCTGGCTATATTTATTAGAAATTAAGAAAGCGTTTACACTATTGGATGATTTTATGGATTTACCCGTGTCGATGTACTGGTGGGCAAGATTCGATTCCCAATCTTCGTTACAAGGTGAATTGAGTGTATTCAGCAATGCCCAGGTCATATCCTGGCTCGAACATGAAGCCGTTGTGCAGGGCGGGGAACTGACTTCTTGGCCCCAGGTCCTGGAAGACGACGACCGGATTTTGTACTGGATGCAGGAATCGAAACGTCTGGGGAAACCGATCGAAGGCCATTTCCCGGGCGCTTCAGAACATACATTGATCAAAATGAAACTGCTCGGTGCCAGTGCCGACCACGAATCCATGACCGGGCAGGAGGTATTGGACCGCTTGCAAGCAGGGTATCAGGCAGGATTGCGGTATTCCTCGATCCGGCCGGATTTACCGAAGATCCTGGAGGAAATTCAACAACTTGGGCTCGACCAATACGACCAGCTTACCATGACCACGGACGGGTCCACCTCTTCTTTTTATGAAAAAGGCATGATGAACCAATGTGTCCGCATAGCCTTGGAACAAGGGGTCCCTGTAGAAGATGCTTATATGATGGCCAGTTATAATGCCGCCAGGCACTTCAATATGCGAGACAGACTGGGGAGCATAGCCCCGGGGCAGGTAGCGCATATCAACCTGCTCGAAGCAAAAGACAATCCGGACCCTGTCTCGGTAATTGCCAAGGGCCAATGGATGAAACGGAATGGCAGTCAAGTATCACGTGACCGTACCATCGATTGGAAGGAGTACGGCATCGGACCACTGGAACTGGACTGGGAGTTGGAAGATGGCGACTTGCAATTTTCGATTCCAATCGGCCTGGAGATGATCAATGATGTCATCATCAAACCCGTTGCCTTGACATTGGATGTCACTGTGGATGAAATCGAGGAAAAGTATGACGAAGCGTTTCTGATGCTGGCAAGCCGCAAGGGGGAATGGCGGGTCAACACGGTTATCAAAGGGTTCACCAACAAGCTTGGGGGCATGGTCAGTTCTTATTCCAACACTGGAGATATCGTGTTGATCGGAAAGAACAAACAAGATTTGATGCTGGCTTTCCGACGCATGAAAGAAATCGGCGGCGGAATCGTACTGGCTCACCAAGGCGAAATCATTTACGAGATGCCGCTGCCTTTGGCGGGGATGATGTTTGCCGGTAAAATGGAAGACCTGATCGAGAAGGAAAGAGAACTGAAATCGATTCTGAAGGCATTTGGCTACCGGTACGAAGATCCGGTGTATAATCTGTTGTTTTTGTCATCGACCCATTTGCCGTTTATCCGGATAACCCCGAAAGGAATCATCGATGTGAAAAAGAAGGAGGTTCTTTTTCCGGCAATCATGCGGTAAAATAGAGGTTAAAACAAAAAGAGAGAGAAAAAAGACAAAGGTGTGTGGGGAAATGCGAAACAAATGGTTGAAGCTGGCTCTCGGTTTACTGCTGATCCTGATCGTTGGGTTGGCGGCAGCCTGCTCGAAGGACGAGCAGTCACAGGCGCCTAAAACGGAACCGGATGAGCAGGAACAGGAGGAACCGGTTGGCGAACCGGAAGAAACCGAAGAACCAGCATATGAAAATGTCTATCCGTTGACTGGAATTGGCACAAACGATCCAGTCGATAACCGGATCGTTGCTGTCATGATCAACAACCACTATAAGGCAAGGCCGCAGTCCGGCTTGACGAAAGCGGACATTGTATTCGAAATTTTGGCTGAGGGAAGAATCACGAGATTCATGGCATTGTTCCATAGTGAACAGCCGGAAGTGGTGGGACCGGTGAGAAGTGCCCGTCCGTATTATTTCAATTTGGCGGATGATTACGGGGCTCTTTATGTGTATCACGGTGCTGCCAACTTTATCGAGGATATGCTGAAAAATGGGGCTGCGGATCATTTGAACGGAGCGTATCATGATAATGACGGTCATTTGTTCAAGCGCTCGCAGGACCGTGTGGCACCTCACAATTCGTATTTGCAGTTTGACGCCGTGAAAGAGGTCGCCGAGGAAAAAGGATATGAGATGCAGGCAGACTATGAGCCGCTTCCTTTTTTGGACGAGGAGGAAACAGCTGCTATTTCCGGGAACAGTGCCTCCGAAGTTTCGTTTTCCTACAATGATACTCCTGTACGCTATGTCTATGATGAGGAACAGGAAAAATATTTGCGTTATAATGGAGACAGCCAGACAGTTGAACTAGACTCCGATAAAGCAGTACAATTAGATAACGTCCTGATTATGGCTACTCATCATGAAGTCATCGACGATGCAGGCAGGCGTGAAGTGGACATGGAGTCCGGAGGCAAGGCGTACTTGCTTCAAAAAGGTGTAGTACAGGAAGTCCAATGGGCAAATATCGATGGGAAAATCCTTCCGGTGAAAGATGGGGAACCTGCAGGACTGGTTCCAGGCAAAACCTGGATCAATGTCGTGCCAGACAGACAAAGCCTGGAAGAGACTGTCACCATCAACTAAGAGACGTATTGGACAACCTCTTACAAGGAGTGTAGTAAAATGCAAATAGATAAACTAAGGGGCGAACAGCTCGATCGATTGTTCGATGCCATTCTCAGCCTGGAGGACCGGGAAGAATGCTACCGTTTTTTCGACGACATCGCTACAATCAGTGAAATTCAGGCATTGGCACAAAGGTTGCTGGTAGCAAAAATGCTTCGCGAAGGGGACACGTATGGAGTGATCGTCGAGGAATCGAATGCATCGACGACCACGATTTCCCGGGTCAAGCGTTGCCTGAACTATGGGAACGACGCTTATTCGATGGTCCTCGACCGGCTGGAGCAAAACGATAAGGAAAAAGAGGAAAAGTAAAGGCGCCGGGTCTGCAATAACTGTAGACCGGCGTTTATTTTGAAGAATGAGAAGGCTAGGGGGTAATGACATGGTCAAGTTCGGGATAATCGGTACTAATTGGATCACGGAAAAATTCCTTGATGGCGCTGCACAAGTGGAAGATTTCCAAGTGACGGCGGTTTATTCAAGGACAGAAGAGAAAGCACGTGCATTCGCGCAGAAACACAAAGCCGAATATACATATACAGATTTACAAGCGTTCGCGGCAAGCGATGCTTTCGATGCTGTCTATATTGCCAGCCCAAACTCACTGCACGCAGAACAGGC
The DNA here is from genome assembly GCF_041366435.1 of Sediminibacillus sp. JSM 1682029. Classification (NCBI taxonomy): domain Bacteria; kingdom Bacillati; phylum Bacillota; class Bacilli; order Caryophanales; family Bacillaceae; genus Sediminibacillus; species Sediminibacillus sp. JSM 1682029. The sequence continues at coordinate 165,417 of NZ_JBEWYY010000006.1, read as the reverse complement.
TATAGAGTGCATGGAACGCGGGAAACACGTGATGGTAGAAAAGTCGATTGCTTCTAACAGCCGTGAGGTAGAACGGATGATCGAAACCGCAAAGCGGAACGGTGTTTTATTGATGGAAGCGTTGAAGACTATGTTTCTCCCTAATTTTCAAGCAGTGCAGGATAATCTGGAGAAAATCGGGACCGTCCGACGTTACTTCGCCAGCTATTGTCAATACTCTTCGCGGTATGATGCTTATAAGGAAGGGACCGTACTCAATGCATTCAACCCGGCTTTTTCCAATGGCTCACTAATGGATATCGGTGTGTATTGCATCTATCCAATGGTTACGTTATTTGGCACTCCTGAGCGAGTGACGGCCAGCGGTTTAATGCTGGATTCCGGCGTAGATGGCCAAGGAAGTGCCTTATTTGACTATCCGCAATTGAACGGGGCGGTGATGTACTCCAAAATAGCTGATTCCTTTCTCCCGTCTGAAATCCAGGGAGAGAAGGGAAGTATTCTGGTGGACAATATCAACACACCGACCCGGGTGGAAATCAAGTATAAAGACGGCACTAGCGAGGATGTCAGCAGACCGCAAGTGGAGAACGGCATGTTTTATGAAGCTGCTGCTTTTGTAGAACTAGTGAAACAAGGGAAAACCGAGTCGGACATCTGTACGTTCGAACGCTCGCTGGAAACTGCCAGGGTGTTGGAGGAGATCCGTAAACAGTCGGGGATTCATTTTCCGGCAGATGAACAGTAAAAACTCGGAAATCGAGAAGGAGCTTGAATCACACGGTGGTTCAGGCTTTTTCTATAGGAAAATGTAATGCAGGAATGATCAGACACCAGATTTATTTCAGATTTTTCTAAAAAACAATGGAAAGGAATGTTAAAATCAGGTTAGGTTGTTGCTATGTTTTTCCACAGCTATAGCAGTACATTGTTACGGAAAGGGGGATGACGATGGAGTTTGCCGATTTTTCCGCAACCCAGGTTAGAATCGCGAGACCTACTGATAAATTTGATGAGGTGGTTTCCTTTTATGAAAGGGGACTCGGCCTCAAGATACTTACAACATTCTCGGGCCACCGAGGGTATGAAGGTGTTATTTTTGGTCTGCCTGATCTCCCTTACCATTTGGAATTCACCCATCATGCAGACGGAAGTCCCTGTCCTGCTCCAACAAAAGATAACCTGTTGGTTTTTTATATCCCTGACAAGGAGGAACTGGAGAAGGTGGCTGAGAGATTGAACTGCATGGGTTACGGTGAAGTGGAACCGGAAAATCAATATTGGCAAGAAAAAGGGATAACAATCGAAGACCCTGATGGCTGGAGAATCGTATTGATGAATACGAACGGTATTTAAGGAAGGAAAAACCAGCGAGATAAAGAAGGGGAACAGTTTTCTCTTAACAGATGAAGATTGAGATAGCTATCGTCTCCATGCTGCAGGTTTTAGCGAAAAACAGTGAAACTCAATATCAAAGGCAAGGGGGAGTTAGATGGATTTATTGCAGTTGGCGACAAATCTTTCTAAAGTATATATGCGAAACGATAAGGTCGAAGCAGTCTTGCTTGGTGGTTCGGTGGCACGCCGTTGGCAGGATGACTATTCCGACATCGAACTTTTTATATTTTGGAAAGAAAGCCCGAATGAACAAGATAGAAAAAATCCCATTGAAGAAGTCGATGGAAACATTATCGATTTTCATCCTTATGAAGAAGAAGAGTGGTCGGAGACGTATATAACAGAAGGAATAAAGTTAGAGATAAGTAGCTTTTTGACTGACACCATCCATAGAATTCTGGATGAGGTAATCACTTGTCATGATACTGACTTGGATAAACAATGCTTGGCAGCCACTATTTTTGACGGGGTGCCGCTTGGCGGAAAGGAAATTATTGATTCGCTAAAGAAAAAAGTGGAAGTATACCCTGAAGAACTGGGCGAGGCCATGATTAGAGAAAATCTTGATTTAGGAAACAGATGGAGTAACCGAGAAGCACTGCTGGCCAGAGAAGATTGGCTGATGCTTTATAAGGTGATCACTTCTGTCCAGTCGAATATCATGGGAATGCTTTTTGGTTTAAACCGTTTATATGTCCATCATCCTGCCTTTAAATGGCAAAAGCAAACCTTGGAAAAAATGAAAACGGCCCCAAAAAATATAACGGAAAGCCTTCCATCAGTCTTGATAGATTCTCCCGAGAAAGGCATTCGGGAGATTGAAGGAATTCTTCAAGAAGTTTACGAATTGATCCAGCGGACACATCCGGAAATCGACTTGACGAGTGTTATGGAAAGAACCCGATTCTTGAGACCGCAAAGGCAGGGCGAGTAACGGTGATAGGCTATATTTTTCAACAGGAGGAGTCAGAACATGTACAAGCATATTATATGGGATTTCGATGGGACACTGTTTGATACATACCCGGTGATGGCAAAAATTTTTCAAGAATTGCTTCAAGAGAGAGGAATAGAAGAGCCAGTAGAAAACATAGTGAAACAATTGAAAGTCTCGATGTCAGCTGCTCTGAATTATTTTGAAAAGAAATACCAAATAGACGAGGAATTCAAGGCAAGCTATCAAGCACGCCGAAAAGAAGTGGAAGCTGACTCCTCCAAACCATTTGCAGGAATTGCAGAGGTTTGTAAATACATCCATTCAACCGACCGGAAAAATTATTTGTACACCCATAGAGGAGAATCTTCCATCATGTTACTAGAGAAGTTCGGGTTGGATGGTTATTTTTCGGATTTCATCACCTCGCAAAATGGATTTGAACGGAAGCCGAGTCCAGCCGCAATTCAATATCTGATAGAAAAACATGGTATCGTATCCGCTGAAGCGATCATGATAGGCGATAGGGATTTGGATTTAATAGCGGCAAAAAAAGCCGGCATAGATGCTTGTTTCTTTGATGAGCTGGGAGCCGCAAGCGACCATTCCGATCACGCCATTAAAGATTTTCAGCAGTTGTACGCCATAGTTTGAATGGACTTATAGTTTATACGGACAGCCATCGCGTTTTTTATGGGGGATTTTACGTGACAAATAGAACAAAAAGAATCATCGCCGGTGCGATTGGTTTGATTATACTTTATATCCTGACAATGACTTGGTTTTATCCTTATTCCATTTTCAGTCTCCATAAATCGTATGCGTACAAACCAGACCCGGTTATGGTGGATGGTTATCTCGAAGATGTTGAAGAGTTCAACGATGTTTTTGGAAAAGACTTGGAAGAACTGGAGTCAGAAACACCGATCGACATGACGGTGGAGAGAACGCAGTATATACTTCCTTTATTTGAAGAGGAATGGCTGGTTAGCAAGAATACGCACAAGATGAAGGAAGAAGATTTAGAAACGATGCTGTTTGAAGTGAGAAACGCAAGGGAGACTTTGCTTAGCCTGGTCGAGCAAGGCGATTATTCAAAAGAACAAAGAGGATATCTAGTTCTCAGCATAGAAAGCTTGCTTTCGTTAGAGGAATCGATTGTAGATTTCCAAAATAGCAGCTTCACCTCCAGAAAAACGTTGAAAATGCAATTCCATAATCTTCACGTCGGTTTCATGAACAATTTTATGATGTATAGAACCTTTTATGAAGTGAGTGAAGGAATGTAATGGAAAAAGGATGGCACAGCGACTGTCTGTATAAATGATCCTGGTGAGTTGCTTGTGGTCCTGCAAGGAAAAACCGAAGAGGCGAAAAAAACAACCGAGGGATTCACGATTTCGTCGGAATCACCTATGTGACATATGTTTAACAGAAGAACATGTCCTCTGAAAATCCGGAATGTTTCCATCCTGCGGCAATCCATTTGCATTTTGATTCCATAAGGTATAAACTAATTAAAGACATTAAAGGTCCTTAATATACAGAGAAAGGAGGAGCGTGCATGAAATATTCGAGAGCGACCAATTATGCCTTACACACCATGGTATATTTGATGTCGGCGCCCAGAGGGAAAACGGTTGGCGTAGATCAGTTGGCGAAGGCACAAGACTTGTCTCCGACATACTTGTCCAAAATCCTGACCAAACTGGTAAAAGCGGGTTTGATTGAGTCGACTCCGGGTGTAAAAGGCGGCTACAGTATCGCAAGGAATTCAAGCGAAATTTCTTTTTTGGATGTAATACAGGCAATTGAAGGGATGACAACGCTGTTCAGTTGCTCCATGGAACACCAGGAATCCCGTAATGGAGAATGTATGATTGAAAATGTGATGATCGATGCGGAAGAAAAATTGAGAGAAGAATTAGACAAAAAATATATAAGTGAAATCGCCAAACAAATGGAAGCCAAAAGAGAAGAGAAAAACAGGGTAAACCATTCCCATTAATTTTTTTGTTTTAATTATAGATATTAAGAGTCTTTAATATACTTTATAAAAGGAGGAAGCAATATGTTGTTGGATTGTGTAATTGTTGGAGGGGGACCGGCGGGTTTGAATGCATCGCTTGTCCTTGCCAGGGCAAAAAAGAATATTGTTCTGTTCGACGAAGACAAACCAAGAAATGCAGTCACGTACGAATCACATGGTTTCATTACCCGAGATAGGATCAAACCATCCGAATTCAAACGGCTTGCCAGGGAAGATTTGAAGGAGTACCCGAGTCTTGAAATCCGGAATCAGCTCGTGACAGCTATTCAAAAAGAAGACGGGTCCTTCTTGGTACAAACAGGCGATGGCGACCATTATCGGTCCAGAAAGGTTATTCTGGCCACAGGACTTACTGAAGTCTTGCCTGATATCGAGGGAATTCATGAATTTTACGGGACTAGTTTGTTCAGTTGTCCGTTTTGTGATGGGTGGGAACTAAGAGACCGTCCACTAGTTGTCGTGGCAGAAGATGAGCGTGCCATGCATGGGGTGAAATTGATAGCTAACTGGAGTAAGGACCTGGTGGTTTGTACGAATGGAAAAACTCCTTTCACAGCAGAACAGAAAGCATTGTTATCGAAGAAAAATATCCGGATCATCGACAACGAAATAGAAAGTTTTCAAGGTGACAAGGGTCAGTTAGAAAAAATCAGGTTCAAGGAAGGGGAGGAGCTGGAAAGGGAAGGAGGCTTTGTTGCTAGCGAGCTCAAGCAGGCATCCTCATTAATAGAAAGTTTAGGGTGTTCGTTGAACACAATGGGTGGAATAGAAACAGATGATTTTGGACGTACGGAGGTCGAAGGGGTATATGCATGTGGGGATAATGCACTCGTCGCTCCTGCCCAACTGGTTATTGCCGCAAGCGAAGGGAGTAGAACAGCGATTGGCGTAGTAGCTGATTTAGTGAACGAAGATTTTTAAAAACGATCTCACGTATTGAGAAAAAGGAGGAGAAAATTTAATGGAAAAACATAAGCATGATGAACGGACGAAAAAGGAACGATTGGCGAGAAAAATGGAATTCCTCGAGAACCCGGACAAAAGAGGGGATATACCGCCAGAACAACTATTGAGCATGATTCCCATCAAACAGGGAGACGTTATTTTGGATGTAGGTGCCGGAACTGGTTATTTGACGATTCCGGCGGCTAAGGCGACTGGTGGACCGGTTTATGCATTGGATTTAGACCCTGATATGTTGGAGATGATCGAATCCAAGGCGAAAGAATACGGTTTGACGGATGTCCGGACGATAAATGCGAATATCGATGATATACCATTGCCTCATGTTTCGGTGGACATTGCCCTTGCATCGCTGGTTCTTCATGAAATCGATCCGTTATCCAAATCCTTGCAGCAAATTAGAAAAGTACTCAGGCCTGGAGGATATTTTGTATGTGTAGAACTGGAAAAGGAGGAATCCGGCAACAATCACCATCCGCGGATTTCCGTCAAAGATATGGAACAAGAAATGGTGATGGCGGGTTTCAGCGTCATAAAGAAGCTGAAACCGACCGACAAGGTATACATCCTCATAGCGCAAAAATAGCCCCTGCTCAGGAAGGGGAAAAGCAGAAAACCGCTTGGAAACAATCCAAGCGGTTTTTTTTGGGGCCTGACCCCCAACATGATAACACTGCGTCGCGCTACCAGTGCGGCATGTTGGGGGTCAGGCCCCGGCACCTAAAAACTTCATGCATTTTTCACTCTTTTCATTGCTTGTTTTTTGGTATAATGATTAGATGGAGATATATTAGAACCTCTGTGCCATCAGAGGCTCATTTTTTAGCAGCCGGGCCGTGGCCGGCTCCGGATGGAGGTAGTTGTTGAATGTATGATATGAAGCAATGGGAGCATGTTTTCAAGCTGGATCCCGATAAGGAAATATCGGAAGAAGCATTGGAGCAGATATGCGAATCGGGCACCGACGCAGTGATTGTCGGCGGCACCGACAATGTCACCCTGGATAACGTCCTGAATCTGTTGGGGAGAATCCGCCGTTTTACGGTTCCTGTCGTTTTGGAGGTTTCCAACTTGGAAGCAATCACCCCGGGCTTTGATTTCTATTATATACCGATGGTGCTCAACAGTCGCGACAAGAAATGGATGCTTGATCTGCAGCACCAGGCTGTCAAGGAATACGGCGAGGTCATCGACTGGAATGAAATGTTTGTCGAAGGATACTGTATCCTAAATGAGGAAGCCAAGGCTTTTCAGGCGACCGACAGCTTTGTTCCGTCCGAAGAAGATGTCGTGGCGTATGCGCAAATGGCGGAGAACATGTTCCATTTGCCGATTTTTTATCTGGAATACAGCGGAACATATGGAGACCCCAGGCTCGTTGAAAAAGTCAGCAGGGAGCTGGAACAAACATTGTTGTTTTATGGCGGCGGCGTCTCGTCGCCCGGACAGGCGGAGGAAATGAAACAACAAGGAGCAGACGTAGTCGTCGTCGGCAACAGTGTCTACGAGGACTTGAAAAATGCATTGAAAACAGTCAAAGCAGTCAAGGGAAATAAATAAAGGTGGTGTCACATGTGAGTCAAACGATGGATGACTTGCTGAAAGGATTGAACGAAGAACAAAGAAGAGCGGTAACCCATACGGAAGGACCGCTTTTGATCATGGCCGGAGCTGGAAGTGGGAAAACTCGTGCGCTTACCCACCGGATTGCCTATTTGCTTGGAGAAAAAGAAGTCTCCCCGCGAAGCATTTTGGCAATCACGTTCACCAATAAAGCGGCAAGGGAAATGAAAGAAAGGGTATATCAGCTCGTCGGACCGGACGGGGCTAATATTTGGGTGTCGACCTTCCACTCGATGTGTGTTCGGATTCTGCGCAGAGACATCGACCGGATCGGCATCAACAGCAATTTTTCGATTCTCGACAGCAGCGACCAGTTGTCTGTCATCAAGCAAATCTTGAAAGACTTGAATATCGATCCGAAAAAATTCGAACCGCGTGCGATGCTTGGAGCAATCAGTTCGGCTAAAAACGAGCTGGTCACCCCGGAAGAATACAGCAAAACAGTCGGAAGCTTTTATGAAAAACAGATCGCGGAAGTCTACGAGCGTTATCAGAAGACGTTGAGAAAGAACCAGTCGCTGGATTTTGATGACCTGATCATGCAGACGATCAACTTGTTCGACCGTGTGCCAGAAGTACTGGAGTACTATCAGCGTCGTTTCCAATACATCCATGTCGATGAGTACCAGGATACCAACCATGCGCAGTATTACTTGGTAAAACAATTGGCAGACCGCTATCAGAATCTGTGTGTCGTCGGGGACTCCGACCAATCGATTTACCGCTGGCGCGGTGCGGATATTCAAAACATCCTGTCTTTTGAAAAAGACTACCCGAATGCCACCACAGTCATGCTCGAACAAAATTACCGTTCCACCAAATCGATTCTCGATGCTGCCAATACGGTCATCAAAAACAATTCCGGCAGAAAGCCGAAAAACTTATGGACAGAAAACAACGAAGGCAGCAGAATCCGTTATTATCAGGCAGCAACAGAGCAGGATGAAGGTTTGTTCGTAGCCGATAAAGTAGAAGAATTTGTTTCTTCAGGTGAATATACGTACAAAGACATTGCGGTCCTTTACCGGACCAATGCGCAATCCCGATCCGTCGAGGAAACGTTTGTCAAAGCGAACCTCCCTTATCAAATCGTCGGAGGCACCAAGTTCTACGACAGAAAAGAAATAAAGGATATGCTTGCTTATCTACGCCTGATCGCCAATCCGGATGATGACCTGAGCTTTGCGCGGGTCGTGAATGAACCGAAACGCGGGGTCGGGAAAACCTCTCTGGAAAAGCTGCAGGCTTATGCGGCAGAACACGGAATCTCCCTGTACACAGCCGTCCAGGAAGTCGACTTTACCGGTGTGAGTGCCAAAGCGGCCAAAGCGCTTGCCGACTTCGGTGCCTTGATTCGCAACTGGACGAAACAACAGGAATTCTTGTCCGCCACCGATATGGTTGAACAGGTGTTGAAAGGGACAGGCTATGAAGAAATGCTTAAGAATGAACGCAGTATCGAAGCACAGAGCCGCCTGGAAAACCTGGAGGAATTCAAAACGGTAACCAAGCATTTTGAAGAAAGCAGCGAAGACAAAACCTTGATCGCCTTTTTGACGGATTTGGCTTTGATCGCCGATATCGACAAGGTCGACGAAGACCCGATGGGCGATAACAAAATTGTCCTCATGACGCTGCATGCGGCAAAAGGGCTCGAATTTCCTGTCGTTTTCCTGATCGGCATGGAGGAGAACGTCTTTCCGCACAGCCGCTCGATCATGGATGACGAAGAGATGGAAGAAGAACGCCGTCTTGCTTATGTCGGCATTACCCGGGCCGAGAAGCAGTTGTTCCTTACCCATGCCAAAATGCGGACGCTATTCGGCCGTACCAATATGAACCCAGTCAGCCGTTTCATCAATGAAATCCCCGAAGAATTGATGGAAGGACTGGAAGAGGCCAAACAAGCGCCATTCGGGTTTGGGCCGACCCAGTCTAAACCAGATCCATTCGCCGCACCGAAACGCGCAGCGAAAAAGATCAATCGGCCGGCGACGACTGGCGGAGAAAGCATCGGCTGGCAGCCGGGCGATAAAGCCAACCACAAAAAGTGGGGACAGGGAACAGTGGTCAAAGTCCATGGCGAGGGCGAAGCAATGGAACTGGATATCGCCTTTCCTGCACCGACAGGCATCAAGCGGCTTCTGGCAAAGTTCGCACCAATCACTAAAGAATAAATTGAGGTGTATGAGATGAATCTGGAACAAGCCAAAGAAAAAGTCGAAGAATTACGAGACAAACTAAACCAGTATGGTTATGAATATTATGTATTGGACAAACCGAGTGTGCCAGATGCCGAGTACGATAAACGGCTCCATGAGCTGCTTGAGCTGGAAGGACAGTTTCCTGAATTGGTTACACCGGATTCTCCTTCACAGCGTGTCGGAGGAGAACCGATCGATGAGTTCAAAAAAGTCCAGCATGCTGTACCGATGCTCAGTCTTGCCAATGCTTTCAACGAAGAGGACCTCCGTGCTTTCGACCGCAGGGCCCGGGAAGGGGTAGGCGAAGCTGTCACCTACGTTTGTGAATTGAAAATCGACGGGCTGGCTGTCTCGTTGAAATATGAAGACGGCAAGTTTGTTCAAGGGGCGACCCGTGGCAACGGAACCGTTGGAGAGGACATAACCACCAATCTCCGGACGATTGGCAGTATCCCACTGAAAATCAGCCAGAAGGAACCGATCGAAGTCCGTGGTGAAGCATACATGCCGCAAAAATCTTTTCTCGCTTTGAACGAAGCGAAAGAACAGAATGGCGAAGAACCGTTCGCCAATCCGCGCAATGCGGCAGCAGGCTCATTGAGACAGCTGGATCCGAGAATTGCGGCCAAACGTAATCTCAGTATTTTTCTATATGGGGTCGGTCAGTGGGAAGCCGGTGCGCTTTCTTCCCATAGTGAACGGCTGGAATACATGCAGAAGCTCGGTTTGAAAACAAATCCTGAATGGCGCAAGTGTGAAAACATCGATGAAGTGATCGAATTTGTCGACGAGTGGGTCGAGAAGCGGGGAAGCCTCGATTATGACATCGACGGAATCGTGATCAAGGTGGACCGTCTCGACCACCAGGAACAGCTTGGTTTTACTGCGAAAAGTCCGCGCTGGGCGATTGCCTACAAATTTCCGGCCGAGGAAGCGGTCACCAGGCTGTACGATATCGAACTAAGTGTCGGCCGGACAGGTGTCGTGACGCCGACCGCCCTTTTGGATCCTGTCAAGGTTGCCGGTACCACGGTACAACGGGCTTCGCTGCACAACGAAGACTTGATCAAGGAAAAAGATATCCGGATCGGCGATACCGTCGTCATTAAAAAAGCCGGCGACATCATCCCGGAAGTAGTCCGAGTAGTGGACGAGCAGCGGACTGGCGAAGAACAGGAATTCCATATGCCCGATCAATGTCCAGCCTGCGGAAGCGGACTGGTCCGTCTCGAAGAAGAGGTGGCATTGCGCTGCATCAATCCTAACTGTCCGGCGCAGTTGAAAGAAGGGCTGATTCACTTCGTTTCCCGCAATGCCATGAATATCGACGGCTTGGGGGAAAAGGTGATCGAGCAGTTATTCGATGAAAACCTCGTGCACCATATTTCCGATATATATAAACTAGAACGCGATGAGCTGTTAAAGCTGGAACGAATGGGTGAAAAGTCGGTCGACAACTTGTTGAAGGCAATAGAGGTATCGAAGGAAAATTCTTTAGAACATCTGTTGTTCGGTCTCGGTATCCGTTTTGTCGGAGCCAAGGCTGCCAGAACATTGGCTGAAGAATTTGAACACATGGACAGACTGCAGGCCGCCGAGTATGAAGATTTGACTGCGGTATATGAAATCGGCGATAAGATGGCTGATTCTGTCGTCCGTTATTTCCAAAAACCGCAAGTGAAGGAATTGATTGAAGAACTGAAAGAACTTGGCTTGAACATGGAATATAAAGGCATCAAAAAATCAGAGACAACCGCGGATTCTGTTTTTGCCGGCAAAACCGTCGTGCTGACCGGCAAAATGGAAACCTTCTCCCGGCCGGAAGCAAAGGAGAAAATCGAGATGCTTGGTGGCAAGGTGACAGGGAGCGTCAGCAAGAAAACAGATTTACTGGTTGCCGGGGAAGATGCCGGATCGAAGTATGACAAAGCAAAAGAGCTTGATATAGAAATCTGGGATGAAGAACAATTGAAGAGAGCCTTGGAAGAGTGAGGGTGAACAGAATGAAAAGAAAAGCAGTCATTTGGTTATGCGTACTCCTGGCATTGGCCGGGTGTGCGCCATCCTTTGACAACGATGAGGAAATCATCGAAGAAAACCAGGATGATACCAACCAGGAAACGGCCATCATCCCCAGCTACAATGTGACGGAAGAAGAATACAAGGTAATTCTTCCTTACAAGGTCAGCAAAGCCCGGGGAGTGATCGTCAAGCAAGTCGCCAACCGTCTCGATATCGGGGAATTGGAAGAAGGCTTGCGCAGGCATTCCAAACAATCCTTTGATCCGGATAAGTTTTACTTTCAGGAAGGGCAAAAAATCGATGAAGACACAGTACTCTCCTGGATCGATGAGCTGAATCCGAAAGTGGAAAAGGGATCGAAAAAAGAAGTGTACCGGAATAACCCAAGGTATTTGTCACACGTTCTGGAACAGGATTACTTGCAGAAAACCGGAGAGAATACAGTGGAACTGGGTGGCATGTCGATCGGGATTGCCCTGAAATCGAACTACCGCTTCCAGACGGAAACCGGCGGCCCTTATTACTATGAGGAGATCAGCAAGAAAGAGATGCTGAGCGAAGGGAAAAAAATAGCCCAGCAAATCCTGGAGCGTGTCAGAGGGATGGAGGACATGCCGAACATTCCGATCATGATTGCCCTTTATCGGGAAGAAGAGCGCAGTGCGCTGGTGCCCGGTGAATTCGTGGCCAAGACGGAAGTGTCCGCCAATTCCTCTTCTCTCGGGGAGTGGGAAACGATCGATGAAGAAAACGTTCTGTTTCCTTCCGACGAAGCGAAAGAAAATTATTCCGAAGAAAGCGATCGGATGAAGACGTTTGAACAGGATGTGGGTGAATACTTCCCGAATTATACGGGAGTAATCGGCGAAGGCTTCTATATTGACGATGAATTGAAAAAATTGAGGATCGAGATTCCGATAGAATTTCAAGGGAAAGCAGAAGTGGTTGGATTTACCCAATATGTCTATGGGTTGGCCATGGAAACCTTTGAAAATTATTATGACCTGGAAATCAACATCATGTCCAATCAGCGGCAGGAAAGCCTGATCACCCGGGATGCGGGCGAGGATGAACCAGAAGTCCATATCTATCAATAACGGTACGAAAGCGTTTGAATTGCGCGACATTTTCGGTTAAAATGGGAAATGGTTGCGCCTGACAATCTAGTAAGCATGTTCAGGCCAGAATGTTTGATAGAATAAGGAGGTCATGTTCATGGTAACACCTTACAAGCACGAACCTTTTACAGACTTTTCGATTGAAGAAAATCGCAAAGCATTGGAAGCGGAGCTGAAAAAAGCTGAAGAAAACTTCGGCAAGGAGTATCCGCTGATTATTGGTGGAGAGCGTATTACTACCGAGGAAAAAATCGTTTCTTACAATCCTGCGAATAAATCGGAAGTGATTGGGTATGTGTCAAAAGCCAATCAGGACCTTGCAGAAAAAGCAATGAAAGTTGCAGATGAAACATTTGAATGGTGGAGGAAAACCAATCCCGAAATGCGTGCTGACATTCTGTTCCGCGCTGCGGCAATCGTGCGCAGACGCAAGCACGAATTTACTGCCCACCTCGTAAAAGAAGGCGGAAAACCATGGAAAGAGGCGGATGCCGATACGGCTGAAGCAATCGACTTCATGGAATATTATGGCCGCCAGATGCTTGATATGAAAAATGGCGTAGAAGTGAACAGCCGTGAAATCGAAAATAACCGGCTGCACTATATCCCGCTCGGAGTGGGAATCACCATTTCTCCATGGAACTTCTTATTCGCGATTATGGCTGGAACAACCGTAGCACCTATGGTAGCCGGCAACACTGTGTTGTTGAAGCCAGCAAGTACGACACCGATCATTGCTTACAAGCTGATGGAAGTGCTTGAAGAAGCTGGCATGCCTGCTGGTGTTGTAAACTTCGTTCCTGGAAGCGGTTCAGAAGTGGGAGACTATTTAGTAGACCATCCGCGTACTCGATTCATAAACTTCACCGGCTCCCGCGAAGTCGGAACCCGGATTTATGAACGCGCGGCGGTTGTACAGCCGGGGCAAAAATGGTTGAAACGATCCATTATCGAAATGGGTGGAAAAGATACCATTATTGTCGATGACAATTCTGACCTTGAGCTTGCTGCCGATGCGATTACTTATTCCGCTTTCGGTTTCTCAGGCCAAAAATGTTCGGCTTGTTCCCGTGTAGTGGCTCATGAGGACATCTATGATGATCTTCTGGCGCGTGTAGTCGAGAAGACGAAGGAAGTGAACGTCCAAGATCCAACACGTCATGACACGTACATGGGTCCAGTTATCGATGAGGCTGCATATAATAAGATTCTTGATTATATTGAGGTCGGCAAACAGGAAGGAAGGCTGATGGCCGGGGGAACAGGGGATAAATCCCAAGGATGGTTCGTCCACCCTACTGTTTTCGCTGATTTGGCGCCGGATTCCCGGATTATGCAAGAAGAAATTTTCGGTCCGGTGGTAGGCTTTACGAAAGCAAAAGATTTCGATGAAGCAATCGAAATAGCCAACAATACCGAGTATGGTTTGACCGGTGCAGTGATTACCAACAACCGGGAGCATATCGAACAGGCTCGTGAAGATTTCCATGTTGGCAACCTTTACTTCAACCGAGGTTGTACAGCTGCAATCGTCGGTTACCATCCATTTGGAGGCTTCAATATGTCCGGAACTGATTCAAAAGCCGGTGGACCAGACTATTTGTCCCATCTGATGCAGCCGAAAACAACTTCGGAAATGCTCTAAAATTTTTGAAAAACCCAGTCCTTTTGCAATCAAAAGGGCTGGGTTTCTTTATTTAGGAAAGTAGGAAAGTTATGAACCACTTAATCGCTATAAAACCCTCTCAACTTTCCCAATATGAATTTTCATGAAATGTGTTATTATGGAATTACAGGAAAAACCCATATTTATAGATTAGTCCAATAGGTCTAACGGTCATCTATAAACATAGGTTATTTACCCTAAAGGTACGAGGTGGACAATCTATGGAAATTGGCCCTTTTATCAAACTACATAGAATCAAACAAAACATGACACAGGAAGAGCTTGCAGAAGGAATTGTTTCAGAATCCTACTTATCCAAGATTGAAAATCGCCGCACAGAACCAAGTGCAGATGTCATCAACATGCTTTGCACCAAACTTGGAGTTGAAATCAAGGGTGAAGAAGACACTATGTTGAAAGAAAAGTGTCAGGAATGGTTCGATATGTTGTTCGAGGTCAACAGCAAAGAGGATATCTCGAATAAGTATCAGGAATTGCAGGAAATCATCGACAACAACTATTCCCACACCCAAGTTTTATTCGAAATCCATAAAATCCGTTATTACTTGATTATGGATGAAGTCAATTTAGCTCTGAAGCAGGTTAATAACTTGAAAGAAATATCCAACACCTTTGACAACTACCAGCTGTATTTCTGGATGAAGTTCAAGGGCAATTATAATTCTGTCATCGAAGAATTTGGTCAGGCGATCCGCTTATACAAACTAGCCGAAGAAAAGGCCAATCAAATTGATATTTCGGATGACGAGGCCGCTGATCTCAAGTACACTATGGCAGTCACTTACAGTAAGTTACGTAATACACTAGAAGTGATCGATTATGCGAACAAAGCATTAGAAGCTTATAGTAAGAATTATAATTTTATTCGCTGTGCACAATGCCATATATTGCTTGGCATCTCTTATCGAAGGATTCGTATTTATGATAAGGCAATTAAAAATTATAACCTTGCACAACATTTGGCTAAATTAAATAAAAAAGACGATTTGATACAACTAACTAATATTAACTTAGGTCACTTGTATGCTTCTAAAGGTGATACACAAAAAGCCATTGATTGTTTTAAAGAAGTTCTTGAAGATGAGGAAGCTTTAGGATTAAAAGAAAGAATACTATCCATAACATCTCTGGTAAAAGAGTTTTATAGAAGTCGCAATCATATTGAAGCTAGAAAGATGGTAAGTGAAGGGAATAAATTGTTAAGCGAAATAGATAAGGATAGGTTTAAATTTTTTGACTATGAGTTAAGAACATATAAATATGCATTAGATCAAGAGCATGAGTTGTTTGAGAGCTTTGTGATAGGTGAATTTATTCCATATTTAAAAAAACAGAAGAATTATGCAAACTTGGTCATATATGCAAATATGGTTGGTAAACATTTCGAGGATATAAAAAAGTATAAAAGTGCGACCGAGTATTATAAACTGGCCAACTATTCATATGAACAACTAATTAGAATATGAGGAGGAATTAACTTGAAAAAGCTTATTTTAAGTTTGGCGTTGTTATTAACAGTGTTTGGTGGAGCGAGTTTTGTAAATGAGAATGTAGGTGATATCGCTCATGAAGCAGAGCCGAGTATTTTTTCTCATGAACTCACTCATGAAGCAGAGCCAAGTATCTTTTCTATTAAACTGGCTCATGAGGCAGAACCAAGTATCTTTTAAGTAATCACTATTTTATTAATAAAGCAATTTTATATTGCTTTAATTATACTACTACCTACTAAACCTTACTTGCCCGGGATAGCGTTTTATAAACGCTGTTCCGGGTCTTTTTTTATAGTGATTGGTCATTGGAGGTGTGAAGCAGGATTAGGGGAAGTGTTTTGAAATACGATACCAGAAGAAAAGGACAGTTCGAACCGGATGCAGTAAAGAATGTTCATTTAATTTTATTAATTTTGGTGAATAGATATTATCCTAATCGCAAAATATAAACAAAAATCGGCAAAAAATTGCATATTTATTAATCTAAATGGAGTTTCGATAAATTTTACAATGTTCTGAAAAATGATGTATGTTATAGTTAAGAGGTTGTGTCTGTATTTTCGCTTTTACCCTTGTCTCAATGATAAAAACGAAAATGCATACATAATGTATAAAAAAAGGAGGAGAAACCATGGAAGACTTTGCACTGACTGGCGCCACCTGGTTTTGGTTATTTGTACCGATGCCAATTTTGATCATTTTATCAATTATCACGTTATTTACTGAGAGGAGAGAATAGGAAGACATGGGAACAGCTACGTTAGTAACTTTTATTGTATACCTGATCGGTATGCTGTTAATCGGAGTCATTTCATATCGTTTAACGAATGATTTATCAGATTACGTACTTGGAGGCAGAAGGCTTGGGCCTGGAGTAGCCGCATTGAGTGCCGGTGCTTCGGACATGAGTAGTTGGTTGTTATTAGGTTTGCCGGGAGCCATTTATGCTACAGGGCTTGCTGAAGGCTGGATGGCAGTTGGACTGGCAATCGGCGCCTATTTGAACTGGCAGTTTGTCGCCAAGCGTTTACGCGTTTACACCGAAGTATCCAACAATTCCATCACGATTCCGGATTTCCTGGAAAATCGTTTCCGCGATTCATCCCACATTTTGCGTGTGATTTCAGCAATTGTTATTTTAGTTTTCTTCACTTTTTACACATCATCCGGTATGGTAGGAGGCGCGAAGCTGTTTGAAGCATCGTTTGGACTATCCTACAATCAAGCACTGTGGATCGGTGCAGTCGTCATTGTGTCTTATACATTCCTTGGCGGGTTCCTGGCAGTAAGCTGGACCGACTTTATACAAGGGATTTTAATGTTCCTGGCCCTGATAGTCGTGCCGATTCGTGCCATCTTCGTCATTGGTGGCTGGGATGCTACAATCGATGCTGTCGGCCAAATCGAACCGAGCCACTTGAATATGGTAGCTGGTGTAGGAATCATCTCCATCCTTTCTTCGTTTGCATGGGGACTTGGTTACTTCGGCCAGCCGCACATCATTACCCGTTTTATGGCGCTTCGTTCACCGAAGGATGTACCGATGGCCAAGTTTATCGGTACCACGTGGATGATTCTAGGTTTATATGGAGCAGTGTTCACTGGTCTTGCCGGATTAGCGTTTATCAACACACAGGATGTTGGGATGCTGTCGCAATTCGGCATTGAAGTGACCAGTGAAAATGGCGTGCAGATGCTGGCTGACTCGGAAAAAATATTCATTGCATTCTCGCAAATCTTGTTCGATCCGATTATCGCCGGTATTCTGTTGGCGGCAATTCTTTCTGCAATCATGAGTACGATTGATTCACAATTGCTTGTTTCTTCTTCAGCAGTGGCAGAGGACTTTTACAAAGCGATTCTGCGCAAGAATGCCAGCGAGCGTGAACTGGTATGGGTTGGTCGGGCTGCAGTTATTGCGATTGCCTTGATTGCCACATTTGTTGCTTCCAATCCGGATAGTTCTGTACTGGAACTGGTTAGTTATGCTTGGGCTGGATTCGGTGCAGCATTCGGTCCGATTATCCTGCTTTCCTTGTTCTGGAAAGGAATTACCAGAAATGGTGCCCTTGCCGGCATTATCGTCGGTGCGATTACCGTGGTCATCTGGGGAGACTTCTTAGAGGGCGGCATTTTCGACTTATATGAAATCGTCCCTGGCTTCTTGCTCAACCTTATTGTATCGGTACTGGTCAGTATGGCCGGTAAACCGCATCCAGAGGCAGAAGCAGAATTCGATGAAGCAAAATCTCACTATTAATAAAAGCGAAGGAGTCCTTCCATTGGGAAGGGCTCCTTTTCCATTTGTCAGGAAGTTGACCTTTCGGTGCAAAGGAGCTTTGCTTATGCTTTTTCTTTGGAAAGGATTGGGACCATTCCATTTCAGCAAGCTGCTCAAACATGGTAAAATAGCAAGTGGCGGCTGTTGTACAAGTTGCCAATGTTCCGGTATTTTTGCTATTATCATAAATATTGCTTCTATTCGTGACAGGTAGCTTATCCAACCGAGAAACAACGGAGAACCTTTTTTATTGTAAAGGAAATGATAAATTTAATTGTCTATGGAAAATGATTGGCTGAAACAGCCAAGTCCAGCTCCAGCGCCAGCGTCTTAAGCCCACCCTCTGTGTGGCAAAATTTCCCACGTCATGGCTGTTAAGCTTGTCGGAGGCCCGCAGGATTTGGATCATGCAGGCGTTGCCACAGGACGTGGCGGATTTAGCCTGTACTCCTTATACAGGCGCTTGAGCTCTTGTCCTAGACGAATAAAACAAGCGGAGGTGACTGAGATGTCCAACATCTCGAAGGAACAGGTAAGGCATGTGGCCCATCTGGCCCGGCTGGCGATCAGCGAGGAAGAAGTCGAAAAAATGACGAAACAATTGGATGATATTATCCATTATGCTGAAAGTCTGAATGAATTGAATACGGATGATGTAGAACCGACAACCCATGTATTGGATTTGAAAAATGTAATGCGCAAGGATGAGCCTAGAAAGTGGATCGAGAAAGAAGATGCATTGAAGAATGCACCGGACAAACAGGATGGGCAATTCCGTGTCCCATCAATACTTGAATAGGGAGGTTTACAAAGCATGTCGCTTTTTGATTATACGCTAAAACAGTTACAGGACAAGCTACATAACAAGGAAATCACCGTCAGTGATTTGGTTGCGGAATCATATAATCGAATCAACGCTGTCGATGATCAGGTCAAAGCATTTTTGACGCTTGATGAAGAAAAGGCAAAAGCCAGGGCGGAAGAGCTCGATAAGCAGGATGGAGATGCCCGTTCCTTGTTATACGGGCTGCCGATCGGCATTAAAGACAACATTGTGACCAAAGGTCTGCGCACTACGTGTGCCAGCCAATTCCTCGATAATTTTACCGATCCGTTATACGACGCTACAGTAGTCGAGAAACTGCAGAAAGAGAATACCGTCACCATCGGAAAATTGAATATGGACGAATTTGCCATGGGATCATCCAATGAAAACTCGAGCTATTCCGCCACACGAAATCCGTGGAATACTGATTATGTGCCGGGGGGTTCGAGCGGCGGGTCCGCAGCAGCCGTTGCAGCGAAAGAAGTATTTTTCTCCCTTGGTTCCGATACAGGCGGTTCGATTCGTCAACCGGCAGCCTTTTGTGGTGTGGTCGGATCGAAACCGACTTATGGACTCGTATCCCGGTTTGGTTTAGTGGCTTTCGCCTCATCCCTGGATCAAATCGGTCCGATTACTCGGACGGTGGAAGACAACGCCCATCTGTTGCAGGCTATTGTCGGGCATGACCCGATGGATGCCACTTCCGCTGATATCGAGATTCCGGATTATACGGAAACTCTCGACCAGGGAGTCAAAGGATTGAAAATAGCTGTCCCTTCTGAATACTTAAGCGAAGGGGTCAATCCGGAAGTAAAGCAAGCAGTTCTCGAGGCTTTGAAGGTATATGAAGATTTAGGTGCCACATGGGAAGAAGTCTCCCTTCCGCACTCACGCTATGCAGTAGCCGCATACTACCTTTTATCATCTTCTGAAGCGTCTGCCAACCTGGCCCGCTTTGACGGTGTTCGTTACGGTGTCCGTTCCCAACAGGCAGATAACATGATGGACATGTTCAAGCGTTCCCGCAGTGAAGGCTTCGGCGATGAAGTGAAGCGCCGGATCATGCTTGGAACTTTTGCATTGAGCTCTGGCTACTATGATGCTTACTACAAAAAGGCACAGAAAGTCCGTACGCTGATAAAAAATGATTTTGAAAAAGTGTTCGAGGATTATGATGTGATAGTCGGACCGACGACGCCTACCCCTGCTTTCAAAGTGGGAGAAATCATCGATGATCCACTAACCATGTACACGAACGATATTTTGACCATTCCTGTCAACCTTGCCGGAGTTCCGGGCATGTCCGTACCGTGCGGATTCTCCAGTGATGGCCTGCCGATCGGACTGCAAATCATCGGCAAGCACTTTGACGAAGCTACCATGCTGCGGACCGCATATGCATTCGAGCAGGCAACCGACCACCATAAAAAACAGCCTGAATTGGGAGGTGCCAACTAATGAATTTTGAAACGATCATCGGCTTGGAAGTCCATGTCGAGTTGAAAACAGATTCCAAAATATTCAGCCCGAGCTTCAATCATTTCGGTGCTGATCCGAACAGCAATGTCAATCCGATTGATTTAGGGTATCCAGGGGTATTGCCGGTCCTCAATGAGGAGGCAGTGAACTTCGCGATGAAAGCGGCGATGGCCCTGAACTGTGAAATTGCCACCGACACTAAATTCGACCGGAAAAACTATTTCTATCCGGATAATCCGAAAGCTTATCAAATCTCCCAGTTCGATCAGCCGATCGGCGAACATGGCTGGATCGAGATCGAAGTGGACGGTCAGAAGAAAAAAATCGGCATTACCCGGCTACACCTGGAGGAAGATGCCGGTAAGCTCACACACAGTGACGACGGTTACTCACTGGTCGACTACAATCGCCAGGGTACTCCATTGATCGAAATCGTCTCTGAACCGGATTTGCGTTCGCCGGAAGAGGCGTATGCTTATTTGGAAAAGCTGAAAAACATCATTCAATATACCGGTGTTTCCGACTGTAAAATGGAAGAAGGCTCGTTGCGCTGTGACGCCAACTTATCCATCCGACCTATCGGTCAGGAAGAATTCGGGACAAAGACCGAATTGAAAAATTTGAACTCCTTCTCCTTTGTCCAAAAAGGGTTGGAATTTGAAGAAAAACGCCAGCAAAAAGTGTTGCTTTCCGGCGGAGAAATTTTGCAGGAAACAAGGCGTTACGATGAACAGTCAAAAGAAACCATTTTAATGCGGGTAAAGGAAGGTTCGGATGATTATCGTTACTTCCCAGAGCCTGACTTGGTACCACTTTATATCGATGAGGCTTGGAAAGAGCGCGTCCGTGCAGAGATACCCGAATTGCCGGATGCACGGAAACAGCGGTATATTCATGAACTCGAGCTCCCTCCATATGATGCCATGGTTTTGACCGGCACCAAGGAAATGTCCGATTTCTTTGAAGAAACCATTCAACAAGGGGCGGACATGAAACAGGCTTCCAACTGGCTGATGGGAGAAGTGTCAGCCTATATGAACAAGAAACAGGAGGAACTGCATGATTTAGCGCTGACACCGGAAGGACTTGCGAAAATGATCAAGCTGATCGAGGATGGAACGATTTCTTCAAAAATCGCCAAAAAAGTCTTTGCCGAGTTGGTTGAAAAAGGCGGCGATCCTGAGCAAATCGTCAAAGACAAAGGGCTGGTACAAATATCTGATGAAGGCCAGCTGAAAGAAATCGTCACCGGCATACTCGATGAAAATGAGCAGTCGATCATCGATTATAAGAACGGAAAAGACCGGGCGCTCGGATTCCTGGTCGGCCAGGTGATGAAAGCCACCAAAGGCCAGGCAAACCCTCCAATGGTCAACAAGATTTTGAAAGAAGAAATGGATAAGCGCTAGCACGAAAAAAGGGGGATGGCTTCTAATGGGAGCCACCCTTTTTTCTTTTATCGATTGGAAAGCAGGCGTTCCAAGCCTTCAGACAGGATGTGTCTTTATTCCTTCACCGAATGATGGAAAAAAACTTTTCAAACCGACGGAAAAGGGCTATGATGGAAGATGGACTAGCAAAAGTGCTTGTCTTTGTTTTTTTTCAGTAAGGCACTGACATAGTTACAGCTGCCTGTAATGATAGATGGAACAGGGGGAGACCTTATGAAAAGGGCCCGTATTATTTACAATCCAACATCAGGTCGAGAAGCCTTTAAAAAAGAACTTCCCGGCGTTTTACAATCGCTTGAACAAGCAGGTTACGAAGCATCTGCCCATGCCACCACCTGTGCGGGAGATGCCACAAAAGCTGCCCAGACAGCTGTCGATCGCAGATTCGATATCGTCATAGCCGCTGGCGGAGACGGTACGATCAACGAAGTGGTCAACGGCATCGCCGGCAATGATTTTCGGCCGAAACTCGGTATCATTCCAGTCGGAACCACAAATGATTTGGCGCGTGCGTTGCACATTCCACGCAATATTTCTAAAGCGGTGGACGTTATCCTGGCAGACCGGGTGAAAGCTCTCGACATTGGCCAGGTCAATGATCAGTACTTCATGAATATTGCCGGGGGTGGAAAGCTGACTGAGCTTTCCTACGAAGTGCCGAGTAAACTCAAGACTGTCCTTGGCCAGCTGGCCTACTATTTAAAAGGAATGGAAATGCTGCCGTCTTTGCGGCCGACCAAAGTAACCATCGAGTATGATGGGAAAATCTTCGAAGATGAAATCATGCTTTTTTTGGTGGCCAATACCAATTCGGTTGGCGGATTCGAAAAATTGGCCCCCGGTGCAACGATGGATGATGGCATGTTCGATTTGCTGATACTGAAAAAAGCCAACATTGCCGAGTTTATCCGTATTGCCACCCTGGCATTGCGTGGCGCCCATTTGGAAGACTCGCTTCTTTTCCATGCCCGGGCCAACCGGATCAAGGTGCACACGGAAGAAAAGATGCAGCTCAATGTCGATGGGGAATATGGCGGCGATCTCCCAGGAGAGTTCGTCAATCTCTATCGACATATAGAATATTTTGTGCCAGAAACTTTCATTGAAAAAGAAGAGGCCAAGAAGCAAGCTAGACTGGAAAATTCATGATAAAAGACGCACGACATTTCGTCTGTGCGTTTTTTTGTTGTCTTTCTACCATTAAAGAATGCTCCAAACAAATGACAACAGGACTGAAAAGAGTTGTCGAAAAGGCAAATATTTCCCGGGAAATTACCGGAAATGTCAGTTTGTGAATAGATATTTCCTTTCCGTCCCTATATGTGGTAAACTTTTGTCAGCAATTGACAAGAAGGACGATGATAGTTATGGCTAAACAAAAGCCGCCTGTAAAAAAGAATCAGACGATCGAGCTTTCGTTCCAGGATCTGACGCATGAAGGGGCAGGTGTCGGAAAAGTGGAAGGCTACCCACTTTTTGTTCCGTATGCACTTCCCGGGGAAACAGCAAAAGTGAAGGTTGTCAAAGTCAATAAAAACTTCGGATTCGGTAAGTTGTTGGATATAAAAGAAGTCAGCCCGGAACGAGTAGAGCCGCCATGTGACGTATATGTCCAGTGCGGAGGCTGTCAGCTGCAACATATGAGTTACGCGCTGCAGCTGGAAATGAAACAAAATCAAGTGAAGAATGCCCTGCGAAAAATCGCCCACTTGGAGGATGTGCCGGTTCATCCAGTTTTGGGCATGGAAGATCCATGGCGTTATCGAAATAAAGTGCAGATTCCTGTCGGAGAACGCGATGGAGAATTGATTACCGGTTTTTATCAAAAACGCAGTCACAAAATCATTGAAGGCATGGACCGCTGCGTCATCCAGGATGAAGTCAATGATCGGATGGTGGAAGTCGTCCGCCGTATGGCCGATCGACTGGGAATCTCCGCCTATGAGGAGGAAAGCGATAAAGGAGTACTTCGCCATATCATGGTACGGACCGGACAGGAAACCGGCGAAACCATGATCGTCCTGATTACCAGGACGGAAGAACTTCCCCATCAGGAGGAACTCGTCAAGGAAATTCACGAGACTTATCCGCACGTCAAGTCGATAGTGCATAACGTCAATAAAAAGAAGACCAATGTCATCTTTGGAAAAGATACCAAGGTATTGTGGGGGAATGAGTACATTTATGATACTATCGGCGACATTAAATTCGCCATCTCGGCACGATCTTTTTATCAGGTGAATCCTCCGCAAACAAAACGTCTATATGATACCGCCTTGGAATATGCAGCGTTGACCGGCGGCGAAACCGTCGTGGACGCTTATTGCGGAATCGGCACGATATCCTTGTTCCTCGCTCAGCAGGCCAAGAAGGTTTACGGGGTGGAAATCGTTCAGGAAGCGATTGCGGATGCCAAGAAAAACGCAAAGCTGAACCACATCGAGAATGCAGAATTCTATGTAGGAGAAGCGGAAAAGGTCATGCCATGGTGGACTGCGCAGGGACTGCGTCCGGATGTCATCGTCGTCGACCCGCCACGAAAAGGCTGCGACGAAGCTTTGCTTGAAGCAATGGTCACCATGAAACCGGAGCGGATCGTCTACGTATCCTGCAATCCATCCACCCTTGCAAGGGATCTGCGCATCCTGGAAGACGGCGGTTACGAAACCAAACAGGTACAGCCAGTCGACATGTTCCCGCAAACCGGGCATATCGAAGCAGTGGCGGAGATTCGCTTAAAAAAATAATTTTGGTTGTCGGCCCTGAGTTTGTTAATGCGGACTCGGGGTCATATTATGAATAGGAAGTAACATAAAAAAACAGCCTTCTCCTAAGAGAAAAGGCTGTTTCGTAGTTCCTTCCTGGTATCAGGCTTTTTGGTCAAACTTATTGATCAGCGTATTATCTTCATCCACCAATCCTAAAGCGAACGCTTTTTCCATGATACCTTTCACTTCCTGGGTGCGTCGTGGGTTATCTGTATAATTCATTTGTGTTTCCAAAGCACTCCGATGAAAGTCGGACATCTCTCTAACATTCTTTTGATTCACAACTTTTTCATCGTCCAGCAGTTCCTGAAACTTAGAAAAAGATAAATCTTCCTGTTGTTCACGCATACTTGTACCATCACGTAATTGGTTCCGCAAATGAGCGGAAACCGTCAGACGGCTGTAAGCGGCGAATTGTGTGTTATCGGGGGTAATTCTCATGTCTTAAAACTCCTATTCTACTTCAATATATAGATTTTCATACAGTGTATTGTTTGGCGGGTAGTAGTTGTTTGCGGAAATGGTGAATCTTCCACTTGAAACGGCGGATAACGGAAAGCCAACATACTTGATTGTGCCTATCACATTATTGCCGCTGTCGGTTACGTATTCATCATCTAAGGCTTTAAAGGTTTGGGAGGTGATATTATTCCCATTATTGTAAACGCGGAATGTACCTTGTTGTATCGTGCCTTCTACATAGACGGCCAGATACCCCGTTTCTCCCCCCATCGGATTCACAGCGCTTTGCTGGTTGAAGTTAACATCTTCCCATACATAATTGGCTGCGTCCGAAGTAACCCCGAATATTTGGACATTTGTCAATTCAGGCGCAGGTGCTGCAGATGCTTTATCGGCCGGTAATAGTGGAATGGCCAAGAAA
Organism: Sediminibacillus sp. JSM 1682029; assembly: GCF_041366435.1. Lineage (NCBI taxonomy): Bacteria > Bacillati > Bacillota > Bacilli > Caryophanales > Bacillaceae > Sediminibacillus > Sediminibacillus sp. JSM 1682029. The sequence goes on along the minus strand of NZ_JBEWYY010000006.1, from coordinate 140,237 downwards.
GCAATAAGAAGTACTCCTAACAACTTTTTCATCCTTCGTCCTCCTCTTTTTTGGTAATAAATCCCTACATCACCATCCTAACCCAACTTATTACAAAAAACAACAATCTTCTGAAAAATAGGAAGGTTTATCTAATCATCTGCAAGATTGGGAAGTTTTAACTAATTAGCTTTTACTGTTTGATAAAGTGTGCTTAACCATGGTATAAGTGTAAAGGGAGCAAAGCCATTTTGCTTTTTTATTTTGGGGATAAGGATGTATTTTGGTATCCCGTGATGAGAGGAATGGAATTAAAAATGACAGATAATTTTTGGCGCGATTTACCACGGCCATTTTTTGTACTGGCACCAATGGAAGATGTGACAGATGTTGTTTTTCGTCATGTGGTGAGTGAAGCAGCCAGACCTGATGTGTTCTTTACAGAGTTTACAAATACAGAGAGTTATTGTCACCCAGAGGGAAACCAAAGTGTGCGCGGGCGTTTGACGTTTACAGAAGATGAACAGCCAATGGTTGCCCACATATGGGGGGACAAGCCCGAATTGTTTCGTGAAACGAGTATCGGTGTGGCGAAGCAAGGGTTTAAGGGGATAGATATCAACATGGGCTGCCCGGTAGCAAATGTTGCACCAAAAGGGAAGGGCAGCGGCCTTATCCGCCGTCCCGACGTGGCAGCTGAGATCATACAAGCTGCGAAGGCAGGAGGTTTGCCGGTAAGTGTGAAAACAAGGCTCGGCTACACAGAGGTAGACGAGTGGAAAGAATGGTTAGGACACTTGCTCAAACAGGACATTGTCAATCTTTCCATCCATCTGCGTACGAGGAAGGAAATGAGCAAAGTAGATGCCCATTGGGAGCTGATCCCAGAGATCAAGAAACTTCGCGACGAAGTGGCACCAGATACCCTGTTGACGATCAATGGGGATATTCCCGACCGTCAAACCGGGTTGAAGCTCGCACAAGAATATGATGTGGATGGGGTCATGATCGGGCGCGGTATTTTCAACAATCCATTTGCCTTTGAAAAGGAACCCCAAGATCATAGTAGTAAGGAATTGCTAGATCTGTTAAGACTGCACCTTGATCTCCATGACAAATATTCGCAAGAATTCGAGCCGCGTCCTTTCAAACCGCTTCTTCGCTTTTTCAAGATTTATGTAAAAGGATTCCGGGGGGCGAGTGAATTAAGAAATCAATTGATGAGTACTAAGTCAACAGATGATGTGCGGGCAGTGCTTGATGACTTCGAAGGTAAGAATTCTAATGGAATGGTGGAAAAAAGCGAAGCATGACGTGGGATTACCTACTTTAATTCGTTACTGATTCTGGAATATATCTACCAGCTTTCACTCTATAAGTACGTTATTCAAAGCCTAATTAAAGAAAAGCAGACACGACCCTGATTTCGTTAAAAAGTTTTTTCCGAAATTCGGGGTCTTTTTATATTGCTTGCACTTCAAATATTATAAAATACATGCAGGGGAAGAGAGTGCTAACATAAGTGAGGAAATTAACGTGGGAGGGATAAAACGCTAGTTCTCATTAATAACCACAAACCTTTTCTTTGCATTCATCTTTTACTTTAGGAAAGCCTTTTTTTTCGCCAAGGCTATTCACCGTAAATTCTTGTGGATCGACACTTGCAGAGAAACCAGCATTTCCATTGACAGTGCCGCGAATCATTAATCCCCCCATCGGGTCGCTTAGATCATCACTAAACTCTACCGTACGAATGTTTTCATAGTTATTATATAAATAACTTTCCACAGTATCTCTAGCTTTATTGACGGTTTCCTCATCAAAGTTGCTATTCGTTTTTCCAACGCATCCTGCCAGCATTGTAATTGTCAGCAAAGCAATGAAAAGATACTGTTGCATGATGGATACCTGCCTTGAGTTAGTAATCACAACTTTTTTCCTTGCATTCATCTTTCCGTTCAGGGAATTCCTTTCCTTTTCCAATGCTCCCTACATAAAATTTATTCTGAGATGAATCAATGTCAATATCGATGGAAAAGTTTGCTTTTTCATTTTCATTCACTATCCCTCTAATCATTAAGCCTCCCATTGGGTTACTATAATCCTCGCTAAACGTTATCGTATGAATGCTTTCAAAATTATTTTTAAGGTAGCTTTCAGCAGTTTCTTTAGCTTGAGAGATTGTGTTTTCGTCATATGGATTAGACGAATTACATCCAACACACATGAGCGTTGTTAACACAAAAAGAAACTTCCACACAGCAATTACCATCCTTCATTAATAATCACAAACTTTCTCTGCGCACGCTTCTTTTTCAGCTGGGAATCCTTCTTCTATACTGATTCCGGCTACTGTAAGATTCTCATTTAATGTTATGGAGAAACCACTTTTACCATTTACTTTCCCATCAATCGACAAAGCTCCCATGGGGCTTTGATAGGGTTCTTCAAATTTTATGGATTCCACACCTTTATAGTTGTTTTCAATATAGCTTTCAGCAGTTTTTTTTAGCTTGAGAGATTGTGTTTTCGTTATACGGATTAGACGAATTACATCCAACACACATGATAGTGGTTAATACAAAAAGAAACTTCCACACGGAAAATACCATCCTTAAATTAGTAATCACATGTTTTTTCTTCACATTCTTCTTTTTCTTCCGGAAATCCTTCGTTTTCCCCAATTCTGGATACCGTGAAATCCTTGTTTAGACTAATCGAGAATCCGACTTCTCCATTTACCGTTCCATCTACTGTCATGCTTCCCATAGATGCTTGGTATGGCTCTTCCAGTTCAATAGAATGAATTCCTTCGTAGTTATTTTCAATAAAACTTTTAGCTGATTCTTTAGCTTTAGATATTGTTTCTTGATCGTAATCTCCATTCGGTGAATTCGCATTACATCCTATAAGCAGTAAAGTGCTCAACAAAAAAGTAATAAGATACTTATGCATCATGAAAACCAACCTTAATTAATAATCACAAAATTTCTCTTTACACTCTTCTTTTTCTTCTGGAAAGTCCTTTCCTTTCCCTATACTGCCTACTTGCAATTTATCCCCCGAATCAATATCAATATCAATTGAAAAGTTTGCGTCCTCCTGCTCATTTACTGTTCCCCTAATCATCAACCCACCCATCGGATTACTATATTCCTCGCTAAATTCTATTGTCTGGATGTTTTCATAATTATTTCTTAAGAAACTCTCAGCTGTTTCTTTAGCTTGATTAATCGTTTGCTCATCGAAGTTGCTTTTATTAGTATTCACATTACAACCTCCTAATAGTATAATAGACTCTATAATAATTATAAAAAAAGTAAATATTTTCATGTTTCGCACATCCTTAATTACTTGAAATTTAATTGATAACTTTAAAAAGGGTGAGGATAATGAAAGATTCTCTGATAACTGATAAAACTGCTTCTAAAATTGCAGAACAATCTTATGATAAAATCTCGGAAGTTATAGTTGGTTTTCCTAGACGAAGAGAGGTTTGGAAAACGATCGAAACCATCACTGACAAAGACACCGGCCTTCACGGTTATGTCCTGCAAAATCCCGAGACAGAAGAGGTAGTTATCAGTTTCCGTGGAACAGAACTTCCGACCACTACCACGAAACAAGTCGAACAAAAATATGTTGGTTCCCCCTCACAGGATGCAAGGTTGGCAGGAGCTGGCGGAGGGGCGAAGTTAAAAGATGGCAAACTGATTTATGAAACGAAAGACACGGACTTTTCTGAATTCGCAAAAGATGTGAAAGAAGATGTGGAAGGTATCGTCCTTGGTAATTCCAATTATAGCAAAAAGGAATATCGAAAAACACCTTATATAGCAAGCCCCTCACAAGATGCTGCGCTTCTTGCTGGTACAGCTAAGTTAAATCCCCATGATAAATCCATCACATACACCAACAAAAACCAATTTACCGAAGCGGATAACGTCGTCAATAAATATGTAAAGCAATTTGGGGCCAACAACATTACCTTTGTCGGCCACTCGTTAGGCGGCGGTCTTGCTCAATACTATGCGGTAAAGTACGATTCGCATGCTATTACCTTCGCTGCTGCCGATATTTTTGATTTACTGTCCGATGAAAATCAAAAGCGAGCTCTAAATGGAGAATTTAAAGATAACATCATTTCTTACACCTACCCTGATGATTCTGTAGGGACCTATTATAAAAATTCCGTTGGTTCCGTTTATTATATGGGGGATCCTGCGCCTGGCGGCTGGGGGTTATCTAGCCATGGCATCAAGAATTATATGGACAACAGCATGTATGATGAAAACGGCTATTTTCTGCCAAGTCTCTTATATGATGAAAAGATTCAAGATCAATTAAAAATGTCGCCTTTAGCTCTGAAAAATAGTGGCGTATCGGATTTTCCTATCCGTATCCAGGCGAGTTTAATGGATAGTTACGTGACAGAGCTGAAGGACAGTGAGCACCAAATAGCAGTGACAAGAAAGGCTGTGACACATTTTCTCGACGACTACCTGGCAACGATGACAGAGTTGAAGAGTAAGTACATAAATATGGTAGGCTATGGTGAATATGATAAGTTGAACCCTTCCCACGTGGAAGAAGCCTTTCGTGATTTGACAGAGATTGGACCAGAAGGAATACCGATGTTACTTGAAATCGATGAATTGGAAGACCTGCTGGCAAAACTTCAAAGGTCCCATTTGGACACAGGGGATATTGCTTATAACATGGAAAAAATGAGCAAGGATTTTACCCAGGTGGATCAGCTGCTAGCCCAATGGTTAAAAATCCAATAATGCAATACAAGAAGAAAAGTGGTGGATGCAATGAAAGAAACGAATATAGCGGACTGGTGGGAAAATTATTTAGAAACGAAAAGGCAAGAGAATGAGTTGAAGAACCGCATCAAAAGCGATTTGGAAGCAAAAGTGGAGTTCTACAAGCAATACCTTGCCCGATGTTATAAGGTCCAGCCTCTTTCTGAAAAACACAGGGATATCATTGGTAAACTAGAACATAATTTTGACGGGAAGGCGAACCAGGCACTGATCCGGCGATTTGAGAAGAATCAATCCGATCTTACGGAAATCAACAATCTTTACAAGGATATCTATGAAAATATAAAGCTGAAATCATGGTTTTGGTAAAAAGTGTCCATTCGAGGTTCTGAATGATCCAGCGTAACTTTTTTGGATTTCATACAGTTCTCTAACTTAAGCCTTCCAAGTAATAAGAAACACACAATTCTGATATAATGCGAATAAGATATAACCGATATATAAGACAAAAACGGTTGAGAGGGAGGCAGCATGTCAGCAAGTAAACAAGTATCAAATCAACCGCATGTTCCCCGAAATAAACTTGGGGAGATAGCAGAAAATAAATACTTTCAAGCAATCATCATTGCCATCATTGTGTTAAATGGATTGGTCATCATTGGCGAAACCTACTTTGTGGGCAATCGAATGCTCCAACTGATGGATCGGATCATTATTTGGATATTCGTGGTGGAAATGGTGATCAAATTGGTTGGACTCGGTGCGAAAAGGTATTTCTCGGATAATTGGAATGTCTTTGACTTTTTGATCGTGGCCGCAAGCTTGATTTTTTATACAGCACCATTTGTCACGGTTGTACGGTTGGTACGGGTCCTGCGTCTGTTAAGAATGATTCCGGCCGTTCCTGCGTTACGAAAAATCGTCGACTCTTTGATACGGTCAATCCCCGCTTTAACAGGAATACTGGGTTTGACGGTATTGATTTTTTCCATCTACGCGATTATCGGAACCACCTATTTCAGGGATGTCTTGCCGGCTGAATACTTTGGCAGCTTCCATGCTTCCTTGTTCACCCTGACGCAAGTGGTCACATTTGAATCGTGGGCAAGCCAGGTAGCAAGGCCGGTAATCAACGAAATACCATGGGCCTGGATTTACTTTATCTCCTTCATTGTGATCGGCGCCTTGGTAATCCTCAACCTGGTAGTAGCGGTGATTGTAGACTTCCTAAGTCAGGAGGGCGAAGATCTGCATCAAGACCAGTTGGCGAAGCTATCGAAGGATAACCAGGAACTGAAAGCGGAAATGCGGGAGATCAAGCAACTGCTTCTTGAGCGAAAGAACCCAGAGGCCGACAGGGAAGAAGAGCGGGAATAGGATTGATATTCTCGTTGGGAACCACTAACTTCTTTGGCAAGTTAGTGGTTTTAATTTAAACCAGCATTGTTCTTAGAATTTTTTCGCTGTTCTTCATTTGATGTGGCTTTCATAGTGAACGGAAAAAGTCAGCTACAAATAAAGAATATCCCATTCTTTTAGGCGTGAATGCTTACTTGGCATCTAGAATCTATCATGATGAGTTTTTATAATAAAATCCTTACCGACGAATGGGAGTGAAGATCATGGAATTAGTTTTTATAAGGCATGGCCAAGAAGAACATACCTTGTTTCCTCCTGAAAGTTTACATATTACAGACCCAGGATTGACTGAAGCAGGGAGGCTTCAAGCAATATCACTTCAAAAGCAGTTTCCTCTATCAGAAACAGATCTAATTATCAGTAGTCCCTTAAGAAGAACGCTTCAGACAGCTCAAATTTGGAGTGAAGGGACTTGCTGTGAGAAAGTGGTCAGTCCGCTCGTTTCTCCAAGAATGTTCCCCCAAAATCCAGAATGGGCTGCCTTGCCCTGTGACAATCTTCTGCCAAAAGAAAAAGTTAAAGAAGAATTCAATGATTTTTTCATAGAAGAGCAATTCGGCGAGTGGTGGTCAAAAGGTATCAATAAGTCCTCTGAACAAGTATTTGCAAGTATTGCAAAAAGATTCCTGAATAGGTGTAAGCAAACAGGAAAAGAAAGAATTTATATCATTTCTCATGATGGAACCATTACTTCTTATAGACAATACATGACGGGTAGAAAATTATCTCGTAACGACTTTCCAAAAGAAATCGGGGACTTGAAAATAAATTTTTAGTGGAACTTAGAGTGTGCCATGATTCGCTTCTTCATAAAGGGGGTTAATAAGTGAACGGAAACATTAATTATAAATTTTGGACTACCTGTATGATAAAAGATAAAAACAGAGTATTGCTGCTAAATAGGCAGCATGATGAATTAAAAGGATATATTCCTCCTGGTGGAAAAGTGGAGTTTCCGGAAAGTTTTGTGGAAGGCGCCATTCGTGAGGTGAAGGAGGAGACTGGACTAACGGTGAGAAATCTGGTCTACAAAGGTCTGTATGAATTTGTGAATGAAGAAAATAGCGATCGTTATATCATTTTTAATTACATAACGGAAGACTTCAGCGGCGAACTGTTAGAAAATCCACCAGAGGGAGAACCGACTTGGATACAAATAGACAAGGCCCTGAAACTTCCCATGCAGGTCGCAACGAAGTTGAGTTTTCCTTATCTGTTTGAAGAAGGTACTTTTGAAATGCAAATCCATTGGGATAATGAACAAGACCGAGAAGGAAATGTGACTGTTAAACGGACTTGACATTCATTTGAAAAATCCACACAGTGAAGTAGTAGTTTCATTACTAGAGTTGTTGCTATACATAAAAAGCTTACTTGCTAAAAGAATATTTAGCCAAAATATCAAGGATATTGGGGTGAGTAATAATGGAACTGTTTCTCTCTGGATTATTTACATTTTTACCGATTATCATATTAGCCTTTTTAATTAGATGGGTACGCCTGATAAAAGTAAATAGTGATATTCAAGTTAAACAAAATGAAGAAATTATTTCCCTGCTTAAAAAAAGGGATTTGTAAAATCGCAATCTAGACATGGAGGGATAAAATTTGAAAACGATCGGACTTATAGGTGGCATGAGCTGGGAATCATCCGTAGAGTATTACCGGATCATCAATGAAGAAGTGAAAAACAAGTTAGGCGGGTTACATTCGGCTAAATGTCTGTTGTATAGTGTGGACTTTGAAGAGATTGAACGTTATCAAGCGAAAGGCGATTGGGAAAGTGCTGGAAAGCATTTAGGTGAAGTCGCATTTTCTCTTGAGAAAGCGGGTGCGGACTTTATCGTGATTTGCACCAACACGATGCACAAAGTGGTTGATTACATAGAAGACAAAGTGAAAATACCTGTTTTGCATATCGCTGATGCCACTGCAGCCCAAATTCACACTGCCCGTATGAAAACAGTAGGATTGCTCGGAACAAAGTATACGATGGAACAGGATTTTTATAAGGCGAGATTGGAATCAAACGGTATCAACGTTGTAGTTCCGGATGAAGACGAACGCACTAAGGTGAACAGTATTATTTATGATGAATTATGTTTGGGTGAAATTGCCTCTTCCTCAAAGGATTATTATAAACAGGTTATTCGCCATTTAGTGAAAAATGGAGCAGAAGGAATCATTTTAGGATGTACCGAAATCGGTTTATTAGTTAAACCCGAAGACGCAGATGTTCCGTTATTTGACACAACAATTATTCATGCAAGGGAAGCGGTAAGGAAGGCTTTGGACTGACCAGACTAGTGAACCGGCGAAGATCATTGAAAGGGGGTTGGTGCCGTGGATTTATCAGTTTTTTTGACAACAACGTTTTTAATGATATCTATAGTATGCTTTTTGTTCATCGGCATAGCAAAGGTTTACCTGGACAAAAAGGGGAGTAAAGGAGAAAACAGATGAATAAAAACAAAGCACTGATCATTGTCGATGTACAGGAAGCTTTTGAAGATGAAAAGTGGGGAGTGAGAAACAATCCGCAAGCCGAAGAAAATATTCGCAAAATCCTGAATGTATGGAGAGAAAAGGAATGGAAGGTCATCCATATCCAACATACCTCGGACAATCCCGACTCGCTATTTCACCCAGGCAACAAAGGGTTTGCCATAAAAGTATCCGTGCAGCCGGAGGATGGGGAAAAGGTTATCACAAAGAAAGTGAATAGCAGCTTTATTGGTACGGATCTGGAAGAGACTTTGAGAAGGAATGACATTTCAACCGTAGTCATAACAGGATTGACCACTCCGCACTGTGTCTCCACTACCACGAGAATGAGCGGCAATTTAGGCTTCGATAACTACCTTGTCTCAGATGCCACGGCAGCCTTCGGAATTACGGATCATGATAACATTTACCATGATGCGGAGACTATTCATCATGTATCGCTTGCCACCTTGCATGATGAATTTGCGACGATTGTTTCCACCGGACAGCTCCTGGATAAAATCAGATAGGCCATTGTATTCATATGCGTTGGAATTTGGAAAGAGAGACCCTTGTCGCGAGATGATAAGGGTCTTTTTAAAAGACTGATTCTGTTTATTTGAACGCAGGCTTTTCGAGTTTCACCTTCATTCTCTCGTCTCTATATCAAACGTATGGATCATCCTTTTCTCCAATCAATAACTCTTTTCCCTTAGCTGTGCGGTTTCATGAAATTTCTGCTTCGTTCCATCACTTCCAACATCAAATGGTGCCAAAATGTATGACCATCTGCATATTTTACATCCGTAATATGGTAACCCTTTACTGTGTAATCCTGGTTTTAAAAAATGCAATTTTCTCCATATAAAAGTCTTTGGCCTGTTCCTTTGTCAAAGTGGTATCAAAAGAATAATCATGTTGACATTTAAGGAATTTTAGAAATGTTTGGAAAACTGTTAAAATAAATAGTAATCGAGAAGGATAGTATGTTGGATAAGGAAAAGGGGAATGACGAGTGGAAATGACAGAACCAGCAGGACTGGACAAGAGAATTGTTTCCAGAATAATCGATGGCATAATTATCACCTTGGGAACCGTACTTACCTCCTATATTTTTTACGGGGATTTTATTAATGGAGATGATTTTCGTGTCATTGATTTTATCGGAATTTTATATGGTTTGCTCTTACCTGTTCTCTGGTATGGCTATACCTTGGGAAGAAGGGTGACGGGAAATCGCATTGTCAGGATTGAAGGAGGAAAGGTCGGAGTCGGTACCATGTTATTACGGGAATTGGTAGCCGGTATTTTTTATGCACTCACATTTGGAATTGGATTGATTGTCAGTGTCTTAATGGTGGGGATTCGGGAAGACCGCCGTGCGATTCATGATTTTATTGCCGGAACCTATGTGACAAGATGTCCACCAGAGAAAAACGAGAATGCTCATCATATTTGAATAGGGAGTGGGACGCCGTGACGGAGGATTTTTACTGTGACGAGGTTTTAAGTGGAAAAACAGAAATTGAAAAAGTGCTGGAAACAGATAACGTGTTGGCTTACTATCACACCAAACCATTTTGGCCGGTACATATTGTTGCCATACCGAAGGAACACATTTCCTCGTTGATTACCTTGGAGGAAGAGGATAATGAATTGTTGCTGGAACTCCTCGAGGTCATCAGGAAAGTTGCCGCAATGGTGACAGAGGAACAAGGTGCCTGCAGAGTGATCACTAACTTGGGCGACTACCAGGATTCCAAACACCTACATTGGCATATTGTGTCAGGAGAGAAACTCTCGAGTAGGTGAAGTTACTGTCGCATAAATAAGTAGGAGGTGGAGAAATGGAAGAAGTGAAACACTTGGAAGCATGGAACTTAGATTCTTTGTTCAAGGGCGGAATTCATTCACGTCCGTTTCAAGATCATATTGAAACGTTAAGAAATAAACTGGAAGCACTTGAAAAAGACTTGGAAATTTTTATTCCTTCTCAAATAGAGTACCTGTATGACCAGATTCCAGAGCTAATGGAACAGTTTGGGCGTGTTCGGGAGTATCTATCACAAGCCAAATCCTTTGTCACATGCATCTTGGCGCAAAACCCGAAGGAACAGACCGCCAATTTTCTTCAAGGGGATATAGAGTACTTAAACGTTCGTTTCGAATCTACTATTCTGAACATGCAAAACAAGCTGGCAGGAATAGAGGGAAAAGTTTGGCGAAATATCATTCAACAGAAAGAACTCGGCAACTATGAGTTTATTTTAAGTGAATGGCGACAAAAAGGAGACAAACTGCTTCCCGAGAAGGAAGAAACCTTACTAACAAATTTGGCTGCCGATGGTTATCATTCTTGGGGAGCGATATATAAAGCACTGATCAATGATTTAAGTGTCCAAGTGTCCATGGATGGAGAACAGAACAAACTATCGATCGGACAGGCAATAAATCTACGGTCCCATCCAGAGGAAAAAGTGCGAAAAGAAGCTCATGAAGTTTTAGAACGAAAATGGACGGAAAAAGAGGATTTATACGCCAGAATTCTGAACCATATAGCCGGATTCCGTTTACAAATATATAAACGACGAGGAATCAAAGATGTTCTGGAAGAGCCTTTAAGAGATAATCGGATGAAACAAGAAACCCTCCAGACAATGTGGCATGCAGTGAATAACAATAAGCAGCCCTTTACAGCTTATCTAAACGAAAAAGCCCGCATTCTTGGTAAAAGGAAACTGGAAGCTTCTGATTTCTGGGCTCCTATATCAAAAAGCAAGAATAAGGTCTCCTATCAAGAGGCCGTTGATTTTATTATGAAGCATTTAGGTAGATTCGGGCCGGAATTAGAAAATTTTGTACGGGGAGCTTTTGAAAAAGGATGGGTAGAAGCAGAAAACCGTCCAAACAAGTCTGTTGTGGCATTTTGCGCCGGCTTCCCGCTCACAGGAGAATCCAGGGTATTTATGACTTATGGCGGAACCTTCAAGGATGTCTTGGCCCTCACCCACGAATTAGGTCATGCTTTTCATAATCACGCCATGAAGCAGGTTGATGGGCTGAATAAGCAATATCCAATGAGTGTTGCGGAAACGGCTTCGACATTTGCTGAGATGGTCATATTGGATGCAGCTATTGAAGCTGCTGATTCAAGAGAAGAGAAGCTTTTTTGCTGGACGAAAAGCTGAAGCGAAGTGTAATGAACTTTATGAATATCCACTCCCGTTGTTTATTCGAGAAAAAATTTTATGAAGAGAGAAAAAAGGGAAACGTTCCAGCTTGCCGTTTAAACGAGCTGATGGAAGAAGCAATGGATAAAGGCTATCAGGGCGCTCTTGATGGCGGATCTATCCATTCGTGGATTTGGACACCACATTATTATATTACGAATTCACCATTTTATAACTTTCCATATACATTCGGTTATTTGTTTTCCCTTGTTATCTATGCCAAAGCTAAGGAAAGTGGCAAGGCGTTCGAGCAAGCTTTCCTAGCATTACTGCGTGATTCAGGCAGAATGTCTGCAGAACAATTAGCAGCGAAACATTTAGAAGAAGACATCACATCCGAGACTTTTTGGGAAAAAGGACTGGAAATGTGCAGGAAAGACGCGGAGGAATTTTGCCGTTTGTCGGCAATGCTTTTTTAGTCGCAAATAGCAGGGAGAAATAAGGTAGACATCTTTTTGGCTCAGGGGGGAGCGAAATTGAATCGATGGGAGTTATTTCAACAAAAAAGCTTTGTCGTGTATTGGCTTGGTTACCTGTTTTCTGCTATGGGTGATTCGGTCTTCATTTTAGTGGTATCATGGTTTATTGTGCAACTAACGGGTTCTGGTGTGATGATGGGAACCTTTCTGCTTTTTGTGGGCATACCCAGAGTGGTAATGATGGTTTTGGGAGGCTCGGTAGTAGATCGCTTTTCTCCCAGAATGGTCATGCTTTTTTCGGACATCATGCGGGCTGTGATCTTATTGATTGTCGCAATCCTTTACATGACGGGCAGTTTACATATGCCGGTGCTCTTGGGGTTCGGGGTAATATTTGGAGTGGTGGACGCGTTTTATTGGCCATCCGTAACTGCAATCAGACAACGCATCGTGGTAGAAAGTCAGTATCCTCAGTCCAATAGTGTCCTTACGGGTACATGGCAAATTTCTGCAATAGTTGGTCCGGTGTTGGGTGGGGCGTTAATCAGTTTGCTGGGCTTTGGTTGGTGTTTCGGTGTGACAGGGATGTTGTTTTTTATTTCAGCTATCACCTTGTTCTTTATAAAACTTCTCCCTAAACAATCTGTGCCTGATACCGCTAAGGAAAGCAAAAAATTGCTTTCGGGTATGTTTGATGGTATCAAGTTTATCCGACAAAGTCCTTTATTATTAGTGATTATTACCACCGCTCTTTTTGGTAACGCGGCCATGAGCACGATAACGGTGGGACTGCCCTTTTTGGCTGAGGATTACCAGGTAGGAGCGGAAGGATTGGGGTACATGTCAGCCAGTCTCGGAATCGGCGGCATCCTGATGTCTGTTCTATTATCTGTGGTGATTATTATAAAGAAGGCGAGCCCCCGCATCATGATGGCTGTTCTCTTTTTTCAAGGGATGACCATTTTATTTATCGGTTTCACCCAAAACCACTGGCAGGTCGCTTTTCTGATTGGTTTGATTGGGGCTTGTGGAGCTGTGCTTGGAATCTTCGAACAAAGCATCTCTCAAAGCATCATCCCTCCACATTTAATGGGCAGGGTATATAGTATCATTTTGGTTGTTGCCCAAGGCGTGACACCACTGGCTCAGGCACTGAGCGGCTGGCTGCTGGATGTATTGGATGTTCATACGATTTTCGTTATTGGCGGGCCAACTCAAATGATCGCCGCAGGTATCGCATTTTTTCTTCCGGCTGTCATCTACCACAAAGAAAAGGAAAAACCACTAGGAAAGGCTTCGACATCTTGATATTGTAATAACTTCATTGTCTGCCACAAGAAAACGAACATCCCGATCGGGGGGATGTTCGTTTGACAGAATTGCTTATTTTTTGACCGCATGAATGTAGTGTATCGTCTCAAACGCAGTTAAATAGTCGGAACGGTTCATGAAAAATCGCTTCTGGATTGTCTCCGGTGATAAATGTTCATAAATAAGTAATCCTGCATCCTCTAACATTTTCTCCATTTCGTTAAAAGAGAAACTGGATTTCATTGGTTCACCGCTTGCTGCTGCCATTTGCACCATATGTTGGACCCTGTTCGATATTCCTTTTTCATCAAAAAGTGTATCGTCTGGGTAATCAAAAACGATCGAACTGCCCGAAGGCACTTTGGCAAACAGTTTCTTCAATAAATCGGCATTTTCTTCTTTCGTCAGATAATAGGACACGCCTAAAAGACTGAAGAATGTTTTGTTGCCGGGAGAAAAACCTGCTTCCACAAGCGGCTGCTCCGTAAATCCTCTGGTGAAATCCATCGGGATAAAAGAAAGGTTGGCCGGCACTTCATAGTCCGACTGTGTCACCCGTTCCCTTTTGAATGCTTGTGTTGCTGGGTGGTCCACTTCGAATATTTTTAACTGCTCCCTTAATTCGGGATGTCGTAAACTAAAGGTATCCATGCCGGCGCCAAGAATGACATACTGCTTAGCACCTAATCGGATTTCATGAAGCAATACACTTTCACAATATGCTGCACGTGCGAGCGGAGTAGGAGAAAGTTGAACTTGCGTAATCCATTTTAATATTTCATCTGGTTGGTCTTGAAACTGTCGGGCTATTTTTTCATTGAAAAAAGGAACCCCGTCGATCATGTTTTCACGGATGTCGGCGAATTCTTTTTGGGTGATCAGATTCTTTGCGACAAAGTCATCAAATACTTTTGGCTGGTCGTATTCACTGTGATAAACACGGGCGAATGTAGAAACAAGAGAAGTTAAACTGGACTTTTCTTTGTTCATTTATTGACCGTCTCCCTTAAACAAAATAAGATTCCCCTGGCCAGGAGAATCTTATTATACATTCAAGTCATGTAAAAGTAAATTATAGCATAACTAGAATTTTTTGTCAAATATTTAGTTTGCCGTTATTCCGAAGCTTTTCCACTACCGTTTGAATTGCCTCTTCTTGTCCTCTACTTTTCTTGTAGATAAAATACACATTTTGAGCAGGAATCGGTTTTTGGGACCCGACGGTAAGGGGGACTAAGTCTGTTCTTGTACGGTCCACCATTTCATCCGGCAAAAACCCTACCCCCTCCATTTCCTCGATCAGTTTCATTTCCAGCTCACTATGTCCGACTTCTATTAACGGCTTGAACAAGTCACTGCCTATTTCTTCTTTCAACCATTTTTCAAAATGGTGACCCCAGTTCATATAAATCCACGGCAAGCGGGGGAGTTCTAGTATGTTTTCCAGGTCTGTACCAGCGAAGTGCTTGTGCCCGTATAAACGATAGGTATCATTCAACACATGAATGGAGACGATGTTCGGGCTAACTGGTTTGTTATAGACAAAGCCAGCATCAATCGTGCCATCGAGAACTTTTTCAACGATGATGGGAGAGTGATCTGTTTCCAATCTTAAGGAAAAAGAAGATGATTGGAGATCTCTTATTATTTGGACCATGGTTCCTCTCCAAAGGGAGTAGGTAGCAGCGATAGTGATTGTGCGAAGGGCGGCATGATGTTCAGAAACCATCCGCAAAGACTTATTCCATAATTCCATTTGCCTTTGTAAATATGGCAACAGTTCTGTCCCGATTTCTGCTAGTTTTATCCCTCTCTTGCTTCTGGTCAGCAATTGTTTGCCGTAAAAGTTTTCTACTGCTTGAATTCTGGAAGTAACGGTAGACTGTGTGATATGTAACAGCTCTGCTGCTTTGGTAAAGCTTTTCACATCGGCCACGGTCAAAAAGGTTTTCAATTGTTCGTAATCCATTGTGCAAATCGCCCCTCTATTATTGGGAAATTCGATGATTCATATCGAAAAATTCGTTTTGTCTATTATAACATGTTGGATTAAAATGGTTGTCAAGAGGAGCGGGAGGCGAAAACAATGGAAAATCTTCAAGCATATATCGAGGCGTTTGCCAATGCATGGATGGAAGTGAGAAGAAAACCGAACACCCAACTGGAAAGACAACCACTTTTTATCAAAGTGGATTTCGGGGAGGAAGTGGCAGGACGAAGGAAAGAGTTTTTCGTTGTGCGGGAATCTGTCGATAAGGGGGATTTTCTGATGGATCAGGAAGACCATTGGGTAACCGTGATTGACGATGAAGATCCAGGAGAACTCGTCCATTATGAACAGGTCGCGAAAGAATACTTGATGTACCATTCCACTATCCAATCCGATGACTGGCATCTCGTCGAAAATGGAGACAACTCTATCAAGAGAATTGAAACGAGAATACTGGCCAATAAGGTCAATGCTTATTTTGACAAAGACTTTGCCGACGAAGAGCGACTGGAAAATACTTCTGTCGAGTACGATGTCCTATATGAAAAAGGGCAATTGGCGGGACACGGGAGGGTTTCGTTTCTGGGAGATAGAAGTCTCTGTTGCCTGGACAATATTTTTATAGATTCCAAGTATCGCAGAAAAGGTCTGGCGAAAAAGCTTTGTTCCCACTTGCTTGCCAGGTCGGCTGAAAAATCGTGCAGTCGTTGTATCCTGGGAGCTTCTCAACAAGGGATGCCATTGTATAAAAAACTGGGATTCGACATTGTTTCCCCCATGTATGTCTATCAACGCAAAACGGAGGAGGAGAAATAGAGTGAAATACCCATTCCCTGAACAAGTGAAAACAAATCGTTTACTGCTTCGTAAGCCAAGGCCGGAAGATGCCGGGGACGTTTTTAAGATAGAAAGTGATCCAGAAACCAATCGCTATAGACCGGCCGGGCCGATGAAATCGCTTGAAGAAGCGGTCGAAACCATAAAGGAGTGGCGGAATAATTGGTCGACCGATGGCTATGGGTATTGGCTGGTCGTTTTGCCGGAAACAGATGAAGTAATCGGCATCACCGGAATCAGACAGATTTGCTGGCGGAAGCGGGATGTGCTGAATTTGTATTATCGGTTTTCGCCTAAAGCATGGGGGAAGGGCTATGCGGCAGAAGCGGCCGCTAGTTCGATTGAAATGGCCCGCAATTACTTGCCGGAACTTCCTGTCCTGGCAAGAATCCGTCCGATTAATACAGCCTCCCGGAAAGTCGCGCAAAAAAGCGGACTAAAGCGCAGGCCGGATTTGGATACAGCTGGACATGAGGTTTTTGCTTTGGGATGGGAGGGTCTTAACGGAAATGGTTAGAGGAAAATAGGATTGTGAAATGTCATTTTATGCAATCACGGTTTATGTTAGTATTGGTTAAATTGTAACTGGATGGTGAGGTTCGTGTTTAAGTCGGATTTTGTAAACTATACAATTCGGATTATCCTTATGTGGGTGACTTACACAATAGTTGTCTCAAGCCAGGAGGGCTTCAGGAATAACACCGTGCTATTAGCCATTGTCACCATTTTGTATCTGTTGCTTTCCTCTATTTATGTGAGAAAAGCGGTAAAAGCGAGAAAAAAAGAAAAGGAATCCTGCTAATTCCGGTAAGAAGAATTCGTTGGCAGCAAAAATAGAAAATAGTGAGGCAATTACATGCGAAACATATTCATACTTGCGTTAGTATCGTGTACTATCCTGATTGGCGGATGCGGATCAAAAGAGAAAATGGATTTTTACGAGCAAACGAAAAGCACGGATTTATCAGATGTGACGATCGACACTTTGACGTTGAATGCAAAAGAAACCCAGGTGAAAGAGGTATTGGGGGAGCCGGATTTTACGGAAACAGTCGAGGAGCCTCCTTCCACGTACTACATATACGGAGAAGACGAGAAATTATATGATTTGGATATCAGGCTTGTCGATGGGAAAGCAAAGCGGTATTTCCTGGCGAAAAACATTGTTCATTCGGACCTTGGAGACCTGATTGGTAAGTCTGAACAAGCTGTGTTTCAGACGTTCGGGGATGATTACTATAAACGGATGGACACAGGCACAAATGTGATTGGCTATATTGACAAGCAAAATAAAATAAATATGGAATTCACGGTCGATGAAACGGTCACAGGCATCATTTTATCGGAAGTAGAATGAAAGCTTAAGCCCCGGGAACACAACTGTTTTCCCGGGGCTTGTTTCACATAAATAAAATTCTCTTCAATGCTTCAAGGGTTCTTGTCTCATACTCAAGCTAAATCCGACATAGGCAAGCAATGCCAGCAAAATCGATGTCACCACTGCGTGCATCCCGAATGGCTCGGGATAAAAAGACTGGAAGACTATATAAGAAATAATACCGACCAGCATCGAGGCGATGGCGCCATATTTGTTGCCTTTTTCCCAATAAAGGCCCATTACGATCGGCCAGATGAAGGCCGCTTCCAATCCGCCGATGGCAAACAGGTTCAGCCAAATGATCAAGTCCGGCGGGTTCACCGCCATCAGGAACACCAGGATGCCAAGCAAAGCGGTAATCCCCATGCTCATTCGCTGGACTTTTTTTCGGGACGCTTCCGGTTTTATATAATTGATGTAGACATCTTTGACGATTGTGGAACTGACAATCAACAAAAGCGAGTCGACCGTTGACATAATCGCCGCCAACGGTGCAGCCAAGACAACCCCTGCCAGCCATGGAGGGAGAACCTCCAGAGCAATGAGCGGCATGACTCTGTCGCCCACCTCGATGCCAGGCAAAATCGGTCTGGCGAATACCCCGATCAAGTGCATGTTCAGCATGATGACTCCGACGACGATGGTCCCGATCATCAATGCCAGATGGAACGACCTCGTATTTTTATAGGACATGGCCCGTACGGCGATCTGCGGCAGGGCGACTACACCGACTCCGACCAAAATCCAATAAGAGGATACGTAAGGTGCAGTCAATGTTCCATCCGAACCAAAAGGGGTTATCAGGTTGGGATTTTCCGCCTGCAAGTCTGCCATGATTTCCGAAATGCCGCCGCCAGCGATGATGACGGCTATTAACAGCACCAACGTTCCGATAAACATGATGCTTCCCTGGATGGCATCGGTCAACGTGACGGCACGGAAACCGCCGAATGTCACGTAAATCAATACTGTCACGACAAAAATGAACAAAGCCGATGTATAAGACAAACCGGTCAAGGATTCAATCAATCGCCCCCCGCCGATCCATTGCGCCGCCATTGCCGAAAACAAAAAGACGACGATACTGACGGCTGACAGGAGGACGACAAGCTTGGACCGGTATCGTTCCTTTAAAAAATCGACCAATGTCGTGGCTTTATATTGCCGGGTCACAATGGCGAATTTTTTCCCGAGGATCATTAAGGTAAAGTATCCAGTTGCCACCTGTGTGACGGATAATAATACCCAGCCCAACCCTTCATTGTAAGCTACACCCGGGCCGCCGATGAAGCTGCTCGCACTGCCGTAGGTAGCCGTCATGGTCATCGCCAGGACGAAACCACCCAAACTCCGGCCGCCAAGATAGTAATCCTGGACAAATGATTTTCCGCTTGTTTCTTTTCGGCTTGCCATCAACCCGATAAAAAAGATCAGGGCGACGGAGCCGAATAACGTAATTGCTGCTTCCCAATTCATTGGTCCTCATACACCTCATCATCAAAGGATACATCCGTGAAAAAATATTTCACGACAATAAACACAAGTGCCGCCATCACGACGACTCCTGCCACACAGCTGTAGAAAAACCATGCCGGCAATCCGAAAACATATGTATATTCTGAAGGGTCTTTTCCGCCTAATCCATAGGCGAAGGCAAACCACCAGATGAAATTGAAAACTGCTAAACCGATACCGATAAGTGCTTCTCTGTTGGCGATGCGAAAACGGGCATCTTTTCCTCCCGAAGGTTTTTTCTTCAAGGTTCATCCCTCCCTGGTTGAATTTTAAAGCAATAGACTTTCTCCTTTTCATCTATTTTAAAGGTTTTTCACCCTGAAAAGCGAGAAACTTGTTGGCATTCGTTATACCCTTATAGACCTTAGCGCGAATTTCTGCGTTATTCAACTCTGGGAGCCTACGGTAGAGGAATCTAGCTTTTACTTGTTGAATAGGGAAGCTATGGATATATCAAGTATACAGAAAGATAAAATACGGAAGAAGGGGTTGAGCACAATGTCTTTACGGAATGTCATATATGTGGAGTATGTTATCGGTTTTATTATCTGTCTGTTTATCTATATAAAGCTGGACTATTCCATCCTGTTATTTTTTCTCTTGTTATTAGTCCCTGATCTTACCATGGTCGGTTACTTATTCAACCTTAGAATAGGTTCTCTTGTTTATAATATCGGACATAGTTTGATAATACCTTGCATTTTACTTTTCATTGCTTATCTAGGTGGATTTTCTTTCCTCCTGATGACTGCTGTGATTTGGATTGCACATATTTACTTAGACCGCTCCCTTGGCTTTGGGCTAAAGTATTCGAAAGGTTTTAAAGTAACACATTTGCAAAAAATTGACTGATTGTATGGGCTCTTGGCAGTAGGGTGGCTGGTTTATGGAACTGGCAAGAAATTTATCTGGCATCTTGCAGAAAAACATGTTAAAAAAGGATAGGAATCAACTTAAACTAGCAATCCCTTTAAGGATACGATAGCGTAATAGATTCCGTTACTGGAGGGAGGAATGATGATGCCGAATTCAAAAGCGGAAATCATGGATACTGAAATCGATCATTTAGATAGAAAAGGATCCGGCCGCGCGGTTGTCTGGCGTGACACCGGAAACGAAAACCCGCGGAAATTAAAGCTGATGGTGCCCAAAACGCTTCCAGGCGAAAAGGTGCGGGTCTCTGTAGAGAACCCAAAGGCGAGACGGACCAAGGGGAGATTGGAAGAGCTTCTGGAAGTCCATCCGGAAAGAACCACGGCGCCATGTCCGCACTTTGACAAATGCGGGGGATGTGCATGGCAGCATTGGCAATATGAAGGGCAGCTGAAGCAAAAGACTGCCCACGTGAAAGATGCCTTGATATCTCAAGGATTCAATCCGGAATTGGTCCGGGACACCATTGGCATGGACGAGCCTTGGCATTATCGCAATAAAATGGAATTCACTTTTGCCCCGGACGGCTCGATGGGCTTGCATGAGCAAGGGAATTTCCGCAACATCATTCCGCTTGAAACATGCCTGATTGCGGGCGAAGAGATGACAGCAGCTGTCATGGAAGTTGCCGATTGGGCGAAAGAATATGCATTGAGCGGTTATGAAAAGGAAACACACCAGGGGCTGTTACGTCATTTAATGGTGAGACAGTCGTTTGTGACGGGAGAAATCATGCTTGGATTGTTTGCGACGGAAGGCCCTGACGGTAATCTGGCAGACGCCGCCGACCAGTTGAAGAAAAGAATCGAAGAAAATTATCCGCAGGTGAAAAGCTTGTTATGGCTCGTGAATACCGATTGGGCGGACCGTACCCAGGCGGAGGAAACCATCCTGCTGTCGGGACGAGACTTCATTTATGATGAAATCGGAGGCTATCGCTACCGCCTTTGGTTCGATACCTTTTTCCAAACAAACCCTGTACAGGCCCAGAAGCTGATCGACCTTGCTTTGGAAATGGGGCAGCCCAAGGAAACAGAAAAAATGCTCGAGCTTTTCTGTGGAGTCGGAACTTTTTCCCTCCCGTTCGCAAGCAAAGTCGGAAAACTTGCCGGCATAGAAATCGTGGAAAGCTCGATCGAATCGGCAAAACGAAATGCGTCAGATAACGGCATTTCCAACACGGAATTCTTGGCTGAGAATGCCAGAATGGGAATTGACCAGGTGCTTGGGAGACTAGGCACGCCTGATATCCTGCTATTGGATCCACCACGTGCCGGTGCAGGCGGAAAAGTGATGCGCAAAATCGGCCGTGCCCAACCGCAGCGAATCATTTATGTATCCTGCAACCCCGAGTCTTTTGCTGTGGATGTGAAGGAACTGGAGCAATTTGGGTATTCTTTGAAGGAAGTACAGCCGGTCGATTTGTTTCCGCATACGGTGCATGTGGAGTGTGTGGCTATAATAGAAAAGAAAAACATTTAATGACGAAGGAGTTCAGTGATGGACTCTTTTTGTTTGAAATAACGGATTGGAAAACAATTGGCCAACTGATTGTACTTTTTTCATAAAAACGGGATTCCTAGTTAAACTAGAATAATAGTTAATTACAAAACACAATCAGGTATAAAACTAGAAGAATTCTAGGTATAATAAAATGAATAGGGTATTAATATAGTGAGATTAAAAGAAAAGGCGGTGGATGTTGTGGAAAAAGATACGGACAAGTATGATGAATCGTTACGTCTTTCTTATAACCATGCTAACCGGATGTTGATTCACTTAAAGAACATAATAGATAATTACGAAAGGTTGGAAAATCCAGATGATATTACACTGGAGGTCTATCGGGACTCTATTATAAAAAAGTATGAGATGCTGGAAGATTTACTATGGAAGTTGCTGTCAAAATACTTTAAATCAACTGGCTTAAATCTAAATAATCCTCGAAGTTGTTACAAACAGGCTTTTAAGGAAGGGCTATTAGTTGATGTGGAGGTATGGGATGAAATTTTATTGTCAAGAAATGCTGCTTCCCATGTTTATAATGAAGAAGACTATGAGAAAATAAAAGATAATATTGTACAAAAATATGTACAAGCAATGGAAGATTTTTTGCATGAATTTAGGGAACGGGTGTTTTAAATGTACGGTATTCATGAGAAAGTGTACAAAAGAATAATGGAATACTTCAAAAAGAATGATCAAATAAATAAAGTAGTTCTTTTTGGTTCAAGGGCAACCAATAAAGCCACAAAAGAGTCTGATATTGACTTGTGTATAGATTATATTGGTGATACTAAAGGTGAAGTGGTAGATGCAATCAATGAAAAAGCGGGTTTGTATAGTTGCGATATTGTTCTATGTAATGAACTGAACAAAGAAATAAAAGATCAAATTAATCGTGATGGAATTACGATATATGAGAAACAATAATTCCGAAGAGTACTAAGATAAAGAGTGAATTTTTTTGCTGTTAAGGAGGGAAGTAGTTTCCGAACTTAACTGAGCAACAGAAATATTTTTAGCCTTTTGAATTTGGTAATATCCACAGTTAGTCTTGTATGAAACTCGTCCTTACTCATAAACCAGCTATTAGAAAGACGTCTATCACTTTCACAACTTTCAGCATTTACGCATTGACAAGCCTGTCATTTTTATTCAGTTGAAGTGCCTTTATTCTTTTTATGATAAAGAGCAACAAAAAACAACGAAACCAATTCTACAAACCAAATAATCCATAAAATGAACTGAACTTGCCCAATAGGAGTACCGCTTACTCCACCGTTTGCAAATTTATATAACCACACATATTCCCCCCACATAATGATGGCAATTAGTTGGGTAGATAACGTTAAAATGAGCAAAATAAGTAATCTTGTCATATAAAAACCTCCTTTATATATTTCATTAGTTTAGAAGCTTTTCTATCAAAATTTCAATATCCCTTTCAATCAACAGTGCTCTCGTTATTTCTCCAAATCGCTCCGTATCATGAACCTACTATTCACCGGACTGAACTTCAACATCTCCAATAACTGATCGGCCATATAAGACGGCGACAACTTGAATCCGCCTTCCACCCATTCCATGATCATACCGAAAATTGCATAGGCTTGATAGCTGGCGTGAAGTTCCGGATCAATGTCGGGGCTTGGTTCTATATCAGCTAAATCATGCAGCGGCAGTTTTTTCAATTCGTTGGTGATTCGTTTATGAAATCCAGGCAGAGCATTGGACTGGATAATCAATTGATAAAAGTTTGCATGGGCGTAAACATGCTCGAAAATTTTCACGGCCGAAGAAGATAGACTGTTAAATGTGAAGGAATCTGTGTCCTGATAGGGTTGGCGGTAGGAGTCGACCAGGTCCGTGATGACTTCCTCGATGATTTCTTCCAGCAATTCTTCTTTATATTTGTAGTGTTTATAGAACGTTCCCCGGTTATAATCAGCAAGCTCCACGATATCCGTGATAGTGATGGCCTTGAAATCGTGATTTTGCATCAAGGTAATCAGTGCGTTTTGTAGTGCTTTTTTCGTACGTTTGATCCGTTTATCGATCTTTTGGTTAGGTGACAATGTGATCCTCCTTTGTGCATTATCTGCAGTTTATTCAACAAAAGGGCTGGATTTGTTACTAACTGTACATTTGCAGGATGCATTGGTCATTGTGCTTCTTGCTTCCTTCTCATTATACTATAGTTAGATGTTCATTAATGAACATCTGTTTAGTAAATATGATAAAAACAATGAAGGGGAGGGGTAAAGCATGAAACTGAAAGATAAAGTTGCCATCGTAACAGGCGCAGCTTCAGGGATGGGAAAAGCAATTGCCCAGTTGTATGCTGCGGAAGGTGCAAAAGTGGTGGTCGCTGACATCAACCTGGATGGAGCAGAAGCTGTAGTGGAGGAAATCATCCGCAATGGCGGAAATGCCAAAGCTGTTTCCGTCAATGTCATTAAACAGGAAGATGTAGATAAAATGATCGATACAGCAATCAGCGAATACGGCACGTTGGATATCCTGGTGAACAACGCTGGTATCATGGACGGATTTCAACCTGTCGGGGACATTGAAGATGATCAATGGGATTTCATTTTCGATGTCAATACGAAAGGTGTCATGCGAGCGATGCGCAAAGCGATTCCAATTTTCCTGGAAAAACAAGCGGGCGTCATCATCAATACCGCTTCTACCGGAGGGCTTAACGGTGCGCATGCCGGGGCTACTTACGGTGCATCGAAGCATGCGGTGATCGGGCTGACGAAGAACACAGGCTTCATGTATGCCGATAAAGGCATCCGTTGTAATGCCATTGCTCCCGGTGGAGTAGAAACAAATATCGGTTCTTCCATGAAAAATATCAATCAGTTTGGCTTTGAGCGTACCAAATCTGTGCGTGATGTCATGCCTCGGACCGGCAAGCCGGAAGAAATCGCGAAGGTTGCCCTGTTCCTGGCTTCAGATGAAGCAAGCTTTGTCAACGGAACGGTAGTAACAGCCGACGGTGGCTGGACAGCCGCATTTTAATAAATGTAAAAACCCGGAATTGGAGGATGAAAGTCCTCTAGTTCCGGGCTTTTTTTCTTGCACGGGTTTCATTTACGCTGAAACTTTCAAGAATTTCATTCGTAAACACTAGTAATACCAAAGCATGGAGGGTTTTCTGTGTGGACTATATTTCTGGTGCTGATCTGTATTCTGGTTGTCGTAACGGGGGTCATGGTGCCCATGCAAGTCCGCTACTTAAAGGCTATGAAAGAAGAAATGGCACGAAAAAGAATGTCCCAGCAGGAGTATTTCGATAAAATGCCGGTCCAGGAAGAAATGCTGCATGCAACGGCCCAGAGCCATCCTTTTCTCATTCCGGCCAATTTTATTGCCTGGTTGTGGTTGAAGTGGAAGAAGGAATTATGACATTACGCCTGTTTAACTATGACAAATATACAAACAAGCCCCTAACTTAGAAGCAAATTTCTCCGTTAAGAATTGATGCTGCATCAACATATCGTTATATGCTCTATCCAGCTTTTCAATGCGGTACACTTCTCCGGGTGCTTCTTTATTTGCTGGAATCATTCTCGATTCCACTTGTTTAAAACCCGCTGTTGCAAGGTGGTATTCCCATTCTGTTTGATTGAGCAGTCCAGAAAATCCATAGAACGCTTTAAATTCTGCTTGTTCATCGGGCTCCAGGTGACCAATTTTCGTCATTTCGTTCATCATTAAAGTGCCATTAGGCTTCAGTACTCGCCTGTATTCCTTTAAAGCCTTCCGTACCTGGGTGAAAGCTGTCACGGATTCGGACAGGACCATATCAAAACTATTCTCTTCGAATGGAAGTTCTTCTATATTTCCTTTGAAGACCTTAA
Organism: Sediminibacillus sp. JSM 1682029; assembly: GCF_041366435.1. Classification (NCBI taxonomy): domain Bacteria; kingdom Bacillati; phylum Bacillota; class Bacilli; order Caryophanales; family Bacillaceae; genus Sediminibacillus; species Sediminibacillus sp. JSM 1682029. Next base: position 114,601 of record NZ_JBEWYY010000006.1, on the reverse strand, counting down.
CAGGCGATGGGCTTTCGGCGATACGCTTTCTGGTTTTTTGAATCATTTCTTCATGTTGATCAATGCCGTAAACGGTACATCCGTACTTTTGGGCAACGTAAGCGATGGTTTGCCCGGTACCACAGCCTGCATCCAGCACGTATGATTGCTTGTTCAAATCAACCGTGTCCAACATCTGCTTCGTCTGTTTAAGGCTGCCGGGATGGGCTCCGCCAATATGGAGTGCAGCCAGCAAATCGGTATAGTTTTTCTCCACTTTTGCTACCTCCGGACTTATTGAATTCCTTCCTTTTATGCTATGCGTGTTTGCGAGGTATGGGAGTAGGCTATCATATCAGTATTCATCCATTTGGTAAATAAAGCCTACTTGTGTTGCTTTCTTTTCCTGTTTTGCAGGTGGTATAATCATCTTGGCTATTTATTCATACATCAAAGGAGAGAACACAATTGAAAAAGTTTTTGCTGAGCATTCTTATGATTTCATTGGCTGTTCTGTTCACTGCTTGTTCAGAAAGTGACACAGATAAGGCGGACCAAGATACATCGAGCGCAGACGAAGAAACTGCTGAGACAAAAGAAGCGGGTTCGTCGGATGTGAAACCGGGCGATATCGAAATAACGGATGAAATAAAAGACATGACTTATTCCACGATGGAAGGGTATGAAGGAGTCAAAGACGCTTATATTGAAGTAGACGGCGATCAAATCACCATGACCTTGCAGGTAGACGCCAGTTTAAACGAGGATAAGCGCAAAGAACTGGGAGATAACTTCGTGCGAAATCTTTCTTCCAATGCTTCGTTCTATTACGATGAACTGGAGGGACCAGAGAAAGACAGTTATGGTACCCTGTTTGAAGTATTTGATCTGCAAATCGGAGTGGGGCCTGGGTCTGAAGATATTCTTCAGGGGGCAAAGGTGACTTCTGGAAAAAGCATTATGTGGTGATAGTTGTTGGAAGAGATCGGCTCCTTAGAAGGAGTTGGTCTTTTTTATTTGGAGACGGCGAGAAAAGCTGAGGAGGTATTTGTCGATCAGGGTTTTTAAAATCGACTGTACCAATGGGTAATACAACCATGGCAGGAAAAAATTAGGCAACAGTTCACATTAAGCAGTTTTGAGAGCATTCTTTTCACGACAGAATGCTCTTTTTATATATTTGAAACTGAATTAAAGATAAAAAAATGGTTTAATTCATTATTTATTTATTGAAAAACGATAAATAACATGATATTATTCAAAGGAATACTAATCAGGTGAGGTGCTCTTATGAAACGTGGAACAACACTTTTTTTGCGAATCGCTGTAATCCTTATCGGCATGCCAATTTTGGCATTGTGCATTTTTGTCGTGCCGGAAATCGGCAGTTTCGCAGCGGAATTATATCCGGACATGGCATACTTGAAGTATCTTGTCTGGACCGATTTGTATGCCTCGGCAATACCTTTCTACTTTGCTCTGTATCAGGCTTTTAAACTGTTAGATTATATCGACAAGAACAAAGCTTTCTCTGATTTCTCTGTACAAGGACTCAAGAAGATAAAGTATTGTGCAGCAGCCATTACTGTACTGCTCATGGCGGGCATGCCTCTTTTTTATCTAATAGCAGAGGCAGATGACGCTCCGGGAATCATCCTGATCGGCATGCTCCTTATTTTTGCGGCACTTGTCATTGCGGTATTTGCAGCTGTTCTCCAGAAGCTTTTGCAAGAAGCGATTCATATAAAATCGGAAAATGATTTAACGGTCTGAGGTGAGGAATATGGCGATTATCATCAATGTGGATGTCATGCTGGCGAAAAGGAAAATGAGTGTCACCGAACTTTCAGAGAGGGTCGGGATTACGATGGCGAATCTTTCGATATTAAAAAACGGAAAGGCGAAAGCGATCAGGCTATCGACTTTGGATGCTATTTGTAAAGCGTTGGATTGCCAGCCTGGAGATATATTGGAATACCGGGCCGATGAAGAAACCGGGACATAAGTGGAATGTTACAGAAAGAAGGAGGAAAAGCCATGAATCAAATGGGAAGAAGCGATGCTGCGCACGGGGGCTATCATGCAAAAACAGAGAAGTGGATAAGACCGGCAAAACAGCTTGTTTGTTTTGGATGGGAACAGGCAATGTCCTGTTTATTCCCGGTCGTTATTTTTGTTTCATTGGCCCTGACAAAAATTGTGCAGCTCCCCTTCCTGCCAAGGTATGACTGGCTGCTCATCATTTGTCTTTTGATGCAAATTTTGATGGTGCGTTCGGGACTTGAAACTCGGGATGAATTAAAAGTGATTACATTGTTTCACCTTATCGGGCTTGCTCTTGAGCTCTTCAAGGTACATATGGGTTCCTGGGCTTATCCTGAGGAGGGGTATTCCAAGATTTTCGGGGTACCTTTGTATAGCGGGTTCATGTATGCAAGCGTCGCGAGCTATCTTTGCCAAGCCTGGAGAAGGCTGAAGGTAGAGCTCATTAAATGGCCGCCGTATGGAATCGTTGTCCCGCTTGCTTCAGCGATTTACTTGAATTTTTTCACCCACCACTATTGGCTGGATGTTCGTTGGATTTTGGCCGTGCTCGTGGTGATTGTTTTTTGGCGGTCATGGGTCGCATACGAAGTTAATGGAACATGGTACCGCATGCCGCTGGCACTTTCTTTCGTGTTGATTGGTTTTTTTATCTGGATCGCGGAAAATATCGCCACATTCTTTAGTGCCTGGGAATATCCGAACCAAGCCGAAGCGTGGAGCCTCGTTCATTTGGGGAAAGTGAGTTCCTGGCTTTTACTGGTGATTGTCAGTTTCCTGATAGTGGCGACGTTGAAACGGGTGAAGGGGAGAACTTGCGCAGAATGACCATAACACGATGGTTCACTCATAAAACAGCGGTCATCAAAGGCGATGACCGCTGTTTTACTTGTTTATATTTCTTTTTCGATTAACTGCTTGAAAGGTACAAGATTTTCTTCAAATACAGGCACTGTTTTTTCATTCTCAGCTTCTCGGACCAACTTGACCAGCAGATCATTAAATGGTGTAGCAATCCCGGTTTCTTTCCCTTTTGCGACTACTTCGCCATTGATATAGTCAATTTCTGATTTGCACTGCTTTTCCAAGTCCTGCAGCATGCTCGCACGTAACAGAGCCTGGGGTTTGAATACTTTTCTTGCCATGGCGATGACTTCTGAGAGATTGCTCTTGTCTTTGTTGATTTTGAATGTTTTGGCAACATCGATACCAGCGATAGAGGTGAACGCTACGCCGGATGCTTGTCCGGCTTCCAAGGTTTCATCCGCAAGCATCACCGCACTGGTTACAGCGGTGTCATCGGCCAGCACGTCTCCATATGTACAGCCGAACACGGTAGAAGTTCCACTCATCGCTACGTTGACCAACAGCTTGGACCATTTCGTGCCGATCAGGTTTGTAGAGATTTCTGTTCCGCCGACAAGCTCCAGTACTTTTTTCAATTTTTCCGTTCGTTCCGTGATGCTGCCGTCCAATTCTCCGATTTGAAAAGCATTGGCTTTGAAAGATTCTGCTGTGGTAGTCAACTCTGATACTCCTGGTTTGATCCAGGTGGCCCCGAATTCCACGGATCCTCCAATGACGCGTTTTTCGCCTAGCTCATTCGCCAGTCCTTCTTCCGGTACACCGTTCTGCAAAGAAAGAACGATGCTTTCCTCATTTATGTATTGCTTGAGGTTTTCCAAGACTTGCCCATTATAGACCTGCTTCGTCAGCAGCAACACCAAATCATAAATACCGTTCATCTCAGCGGGGGTGATGGCTGTGACAGGGATCGTTTCATCCACCGTACCAACTATTGTCGCTCCCGATTTATTCAACGCATCCACATGCTCCTGATTTACATCGATTAGTTCCACTTCCTGTTTGCCTTTTGACAAATAAGCACCGATTATTGTTCCTAAAGATCCAGCTCCCATTATGGCAATTCTCATCAGAAAAACCTCCCAAGGTGTATGATAGATTAGGTGAATTGTCCTAAAAATTACTGTAAAATACATTGAAATTATACCAAAATGGGAATATTTTATCAAATAGTATTCCTTTTGTAGGTAAAATGTATTACGATGGAAACTACGGAAAAATATTCTTTAATAACAGATTGATAGGGGAGAGGGAGATTGTATGGAACAGCATGATAGCTATAATACGCAGCGGGTACATAAAGTCAACTTGGTGTTGCTGTTACTTGTCGTTTTTCTGTTAGTCATCCCGATTGTCATCGAGCGCGGGCTTAGTGATGCGATGGGCATTATCATCGCGGGGGCACTCGTCATTTTGCTTTCGGTGGGTAACTACTTTTTGCCGATTCGTACATACTGGAAAGGATTTATTTTTGCGTTGCTCCCTTACTTGGTTGTCATCGCACTTTTCTTCACAGACGGCTATGCGTTGAATAAGCACTATTTATTATTATTATCGATTGCCATGATTGCACTTTATTTTAAAAAAGAATTGATCCTTGTGTTCGGAATTGTAGTCGATATCGGACTAGTGGTGACATATTTGTTCAATTCTGCTGAGTTGCTGAACGTAGATGATAATTTCAAAGGATTCATCACTGTTTTTGTTTTGGTCAATGGGGTCTTGGCTGCACTTTATTTGTTGACCAACTGGGGTCGTGAGCTGATCGATGCGTCCTATGAAAAGGAACTGGAAGCAAAGCAGTTGATAGGGAAACTGGAAGAAACGTTTCGATCGATAGAAGAAGGAACCACAACATTGGAGAGCAATATCAGTCATTTTAATACCAATATTTCTACCATATATGATTCCAGTCATCATATTTTGGACTCGGTCCAGCAAATGGCCGCCGGAATCCAGGAAGAAGCGAACAGCGTTTCGATGGTTAGTGAATCGATGGGAAGTTCCCTGCAGAAAACCAATCAGACGATCGCCATTTCCCAACAGATAGCAGACCAGTCAGGTGTCATGAATGACAAAGTGCAAGACGGCTGGGATAAAATCAACCAGGTGACAGAACACTTTACGACAGTGAATGCAGCAATTGGGACGACGACTGTAACGGTTTCAGATCTTCAGTCGAGCCTGGAAACTGTCAACTCCCTGTTGGAGGGCATCAAGCAAATTGCCGATCAAACGAATCTGCTGGCATTGAACGCCGCTATTGAGTCGGCTAGGGCCGGAGAGCAGGGGAAAGGATTCGCGGTTGTTGCAGATGAAGTGCGTAAGCTGGCGGAGCAGAGTGCGAGCATTACCGTGGATATTACCGAAGTAACCAATACGCTTTTCCATAAATCACAGGAAGCCCAGGAGAAATCGAGCCAGGGCGAGTCGGCGGTTGTCGAAGGACAAAAGCTGTTAAGCGAAGTTTCCCAGTTTTTCGAGGAAATGAAGGATTCATTCCAAGGGACGAATGAACAGCTTTCCTTGGGTATGGATGAGATCAAGTCGGCTACGGACAATTTTGCTCAGATTCAGACCCAAATCGAAAATGTGGCAAATATCTCGGAAGAAAATGCGGCGTCCACCCAGGAAATCGTTTCGACTCTGGAAAATGAACATGAGTTGATTGCCGCGATCAATGACGCCGTGGCAGAGATCAATAAGCTTAGTGGTGAGTTGAAAAATATGGTCGACAACAAATGATCGGTCGTTTCATGGAGTGCGAATAATAGTAGCGTAACGAGAAAGGAACAGTCGGCGGCAGGACCGTCACTGTTCCTTTTTTAGTGTACTTTTTAGTTTTGCGCTTCGCGAAATGCTTCCTCTGTTCCGACAAACCCGATCATCGTAGATAGTTCTGTTCCATCCTCCGCAGTACATGAACTTAGATAGACGATAGGGCCCCGTTGGGATATGTAGGAGCATTCGTATGTACCAGCAGGGGATTGCTCATAATTGCCATAGTTATTTTCAAAGGTAATTGTTTCTCCATCATAGGAAATTTTATTTTCGTAGTGGCTGCCGTCGAGATCAAATACAGAAATCGTCAGTTCGTCTTCCTTGTTTTCTTCCACATTGTTCATCAGTTGCACCAGCTTGTCGGCATTTTCGACTTCGACCGCACCTTGGGCAATTTCTTGAAAGCTGTTGGCTTGATGCTGGGCGATCACATCATCGTTTTCCCGGGCGTCTTCCACGGAATAGTTTTCTTCTGAATCTGCATTCGAGCAGGCAGCAATCAGCGTGAGTGGTAACAGTAAGAACAGCAGAATTTTTTTCATAATACCTCCTGAGCGTCAGACTTGATGTGGGTTACTTTTTATTGAACATCCAGTTGGGAAGGGGGGACGATCGGATCTGGCAAATCCTCTTCCATAAGCATGATCGGCAGTATCATCATCGCAGTACAAAATAAAATGACTAATTTTTTCTTCATTATTACATCCTCCTTGAAGTTATATTGTATTCATTTTCCTGAGCCTGTTCGACTCAGAAAAATAATAACTGGATTTTTTGTAATGATGTGCTTTTGAATAGAAATCGCCGAGAATTTCATTACATTCGCATTCCTGCAACCATAGATTACTTTTTTTAAAGAAAGGAATGGCCTCATTGTGGATAAAATGTACCAATTGCTCCACGTCACCAAGAATTTGGTACTTTAAAATGCAAAGCATTAAGAAATCCTTGCGATCGGCAGGCAACTTCTCGCAGTTGGACAATCCTTTTGCTATCCATTCAAGGGCTCGATCGTTTTCCTGCATAGAGGAAAATTCTTGGGCTAGATGGTAAACAGTATTAAGATAACTTTTTATGTGATGATTAATTTTAATTTCGTAACTAGTGGAAAAGCAGTCGATTGCCGCTGGTTTATTATGTAAGCTGCTATGTAACATTCCGATGTTATGATAAAGATAAGCCTGGGCGGTTATGAAATTGAGCTCTCTAGCCAAATGAAGGGCTTTTGTGAACTTGATTCTTGCTTCTTCTGGCTGCTCCAGCCGGTTTAAACAAACTCCGATAATAATTTGACAGCTTATGCATTTTTTAATATTACCTGTCTCCGTGAATGAATAGAGTGCTTTTTCGGCCAGTGACATGGCGAGAGGCGTTTTGGCAAGCCGGCTGTAAATCAAGGCGGCCTGGTAATAAACCTCTGGTTCTATTTTTTCTGCAATAAGACTGCCTAAATCAATTGCTTTATTACAACACTTTAATGCCTGTGGGTAGTCATGTTGAAGATAGAAGTAAATGCTGTTGAAAGAATGGTAGTAATAGGCCAGCTTTGGGGGAAGGTCATCCTGATATTGGTGTAAGAACTCCGCTAGATTTTGTGCTTGTTTAAAATCTTGCTTCAACAAAAAATATCGGAATTCAACTACTGCAAATGTTAGTTTGATTTCTATATTGGTAGAGTTTTTAACTTTTGACTTTAACCCGGCATATTGATTATCGGCTGCTTTCATGTCTTGTTCCCGAAGAACCTCATACCAATGAAAGATTGCCTCCGTCAGCACTCTTAATGTTTGCTTGTTTTCGAGAGGGATATCAATATCCAGCCTTCTTAACAGAAGGGAGAGAATCTCCTCGCTGGGTTCCATCTTATTGTTCTCAACTTTGCTTAGATAGGAAATAGAACATATCCCTTGTGCCAAATCCTCTTGCGTCATTTTGCGCTGTCTTCGATAATAGTTAATCTTATCTCCAATCATAACAAGTTCCTCCTAAACATTGTATTGAGAAATATAATGTCAAAAAGTACTATTATTCCAATTATATTTTCAAAACTTTCTCAATACAATAAATTTTTCTTCTTTTTCCAGTTATTGCGTTTCTCCGATCATAAAAAGTTGAGAAAAAGGAAAGAGAAAGCACTCTATAACAGGGGACTTCTTCACATTTATTTCTCAATACCTTTCCGGGACGAGTCATGCTACGATAATTATGAGAATATTCTCAAAAATAGTAGAAGGAGTGGTTATTATGTCAAAATTATTCTCGAAATTAATTGGTGTAAAATCTCCTGGAGGCCCTGAAAGAGTTCCGGTTTACTGCCTGAGTGATTACCGCTGTTCTTCCCCTTATCAAGGTACTTATGTGGAAATTGGAGGAAAACCCGTATTTAAGCATTGCGGATGTTAATATCCAGGAGGAGGCTGCCGCCTTCTCCTCTTTCAATTAAAGGGGGGATGACCAGTGGAATACGGAATAATGCTGCTTTGGTTTGTGTTTGCCCTCATCATCCTGATACAGATTTTGCGAAGCTTTCGACAGCTTCACGCGGAAAGTGCAAAACATGATTCTTTCAAAAGAAGCATCTTAGAAGGAGAAAAACTGACGGACTATATCGACACCGTTCCGGCAGAGCCTGGAGAAAAGGGATGTGTTGTTGTTTTATCTCCCTCTTGTCCACCGTGTCACTTAGTGCTCGAGGAGATTATCGAGCATGCAGATTATTATCCTGCTAACCTGTCTTTGTATGTGAACGAGACTTCGTCGGGGGAAACAGAAAGGTTTGTGGATAAATACAAGGACGTGATCAGGTTGAACCGGTTGAATAAGGAACATTTTAATAAAATGAAACTCACCTTTACACCTGCTTTTATTAGCTATGATGAACAAGGAGTGGTATCCAGGGTTGGCGTAGACTATAACAATCAGAAGCAGTGAGGCGAATACCATGAATTTTAAAAGCATGCTGAGAGCCATTGGCTTTGTTTGGGAGAGAGCGAAGCTATGGGTGATATGTTCCATTATATTTGCCATTGTCAGTGGTTTGGCGCCTGTAGCACTTGTTTGGGTGATGAAAGAGTTGATCAACACTGTGGCGGTGATCATCCAACAGGAAAGCGCAGACTTTAGCGGTGCTTTCATATTGTTGTCCATTCAATTTTCCATTATGTTGCTTAGTTCGATAATGGACGGTTTGAAGAGTTTCATGGATGACAAGGTGCAAATTGTTTTAGAACATGATTTAAAAGCGTTGAGTTCCCGGAAAGCGATGGCTGCTCCATATTCTTTTTACGATATTCCGGAGTTTTACAATCATTTGGAGCGGGTTACCGGCAGTCCTGGGGCAAAGTTTTTAACTCCGTTGAGGAACCTGCTGAATATCGGTGAGGCGGCTATCAAGATTGTATCCTTTCTTGTTTTTTTGTTTACGATTCACTGGATATTGGTTGTCATCAGCGTGTTTGGAGCAATTCCGATATTTATCGTCCAGGCAATTTACGGCAGGAAGAACTTTTGGCTGATGTTCATGCAAACCCCTGCCGCCAGAGAAATCAACTATATTGAATATTTGATGAACAACAAGCAGGCTGCAAAAGAGACAAGGCTGTTTGGGATTGCCGACTACTTGCTCGGCAGATGGTCGAAAAAATACCATAAAAATGCAAGTGAAAAATTAGCTTTGATCAAGAAACAACAATATGCAGAAATAGGGCTGGATTCATTGACTGCACTGATGTATGCAGGGGCAGCCCTCGTGATTATATGGCTTATCAGGACGACGACGGTCAAGATCGGCGAGTTTGTGGCGATTGGACAGGCAGTACAGGGGACCCAGGAAGCAATCGGGCAAATTTCCAATAATTTGGCCCGCCTTTATGAAGACAGTTTTTATATCCGTGATTATTTCGAATTTCTTGATTTCGAGGAAAGCAGTATCGGCCACCATTCCGGAACATTGCCTTTCCCGGCTGCTTTGGAAAAAGGAATCCGGTTCGAAAATGTATCCTACAGGTATCCAAATGCAAACAATGATACGCTTGAAAATATTTCCTTCACGATAAAACAAGGGGAAAAAATTGCAATCGTGGGAGAAAACGGCTCAGGGAAAACAACATTGGTCAATCTGCTTTTTGGACTTTATCAGCCGACCAAAGGTTTGATTCTCTTTGATGGAATCGACATGACGAAAATGAGTGAAAAAGAATTACATAAAAACACAACGGTCATCTTCCAGGACTTTATCCGGTATTCTTTTCGAGCTAGTGAAAACATTGCTGTCGGGAAAGAGTTGGACCAAATAAATGAGCAAAAAATGAAGCAGGCAGCCAGATTGAGCGGTGCAGGTAAGTTTATCGAAGAGTTCGAGGAAGGTTATGATACCCAGTTGGGCAGATTTTTGACACAGGGAGAAGAGCTTTCAGGCGGACAGTGGCAGAAAATGGCCATAGCGCGTGCGCTTTACAGGGACAGCCAAGTCATTGTACTGGATGAACCGACCGCATCGCTAGACCCGATATCCGAACTGGAAATTTATAATCAATTTCAACAGATTACGAGAGATAAAACAGTATTGTACATTTCACATCGAATGTCCGCTGCCAGGTTTGCTGACAGGATTCTGGTGATGGAAAAAGGACGAATCAAGGAGCTTGGCACACATGAAGAACTCATGCAAGTGAAGGGAAGCTATTACGATATGTATAACACCCAGGCGCAATGGTATCAAACGGAAACGGGCCTGAGAGGGAGTGGTTGAATGGAACTTCTGACTTCTGCTTTTACATGGACATTGATATTGGTGTTTATTTCTACCGCTGCATCAAAAATCGTCGCTTTCAAATCTTTCGGCACCAAGGTTCAAACAATTATTAAGCGGAATGGGATGATTGCTAAAAGCGCCGCCATGGCGGCGGTGATCGGAGAAGCTTTCGTTAGTATGTCGCTGCTGTTTTCTATACAAAGAAGGGCAGGGTTGGTTTTGGCAGTTATCCTGTTAGTGATCTATTCGATTGCAGTGCTTAATAACCTGATCGAACGAAATACAGAGATGGATTGCGGATGTGGAGGCATACTGGGAAACCATAGAATGTCATACCTTTTGATTCTGAGGAATGTTGCGTTGATTGGAATGGTCGTTACCACGTTCAACCATACATTCTTCCCTTTCCATGATTTATATGGACTATTCCTTTCATTGCTGATCAGCTTCGTTATCCTGTTGATGCTTGCGACTCTTTCGAAAATAGGAGATATGAATGGTGAGTACAAATCCTTAACTGGAGATGATGCACATGGCCAACTTTAATGAATTGTTGCTTTGGACGTTTATGATTATTCAGATGGCAATCATTTTTCTGCTGGCGAGATTGGTAGGTTCTTATATAACAAAGTTGAATCAGCTAGAAGCGAATATGAACATCAAGTTACGGGGGAGCAACGTGACAGAAGGGGACGTTGCCCCTGCATTTCGTGAGTACGATCACAGAAATGCCATTGTGACGTTAAGAGCGGACAAGAATGCAGTCCTCCTGTTTTTGCAGCCGTCTTGTTCTAAATGTAAAGAAATACTTTCCTATATAAAAGAACAAACGACACTTGGTATTGATGTCTTTATTTTTTCTAAAGAAGAAATGGTGCAGAATTCAGCTCACCTTTCTGAGCAAATCCACCTGGTAACATCAGAAACGGTGATTAAAAATTATGGGATAACTGACTTTCCTGCTGTTCTTACCATTGAAAACGGCAGAATAATTGAAAAAATGCTGTTAAGGACAAATGTGGAGGAATTCAGTGAAATCGTAGGCGAGCGTTATTTTAAAGCAAGCTAACCACAAATGCTTAAAGAAGGAGCAGCCCGGTGCAAGGGAAATCTCATGCACCGGGCTGCTTTTTTTGTTCATTGACAGGAGCTATGCCGCACGATGATCATCATCCTCAGGAACCTCTGTATTACGATAAAGCTCCCTCTCGACATCCCAAAAATAAACCCGGGGCAGGCCGAAATACAGCCAATATTCCTGCACCAAAGAAGTACCCACAAATAGCACCAGCTGCCAATCCATCCCTCTCAATAATCCCCCTCCTTTCTTCAGCTTGATGGATAGAGACAGAATAAGAAGCAGAGAGTTAGGTAAGGGGTCCAGGTAAGGGGTCAGTCCCCAATCCGATGTTTTCAGTTCGTTCCTGTTTGGGGACTGACCCTCAAAGTTGCAATTTCGCTTTGGGGCGGCCTTGAAGAGTGATTCCGCTTCTCGAAATGGTGGAAAATACCGCTGTGAGGGTCAGTCCCCCCTGCAGTCCCCCCTGGGTACGGTCCGGTAGAATCTGGTTGTGGGGACTGACCCCGGTTCTGGTTGCTTGCTTATTTACAATATATCGTGGGGTTGGCTTGTTTAAGAACTGGGGGATCGAGTCAGTATAAAACTAGAGTTGTTCCCATGGGATAACGGCTGGTAATCCATGCTGGTTTTTGCCACAATAGAAGGGAACATCTATTTGAATAGGAAAAGGGATCCAGCCGGAGGGGGCGGAAATCCAGAAGAAAAGAGGGTGATGCAGTGTATTTGACGGTGAAAGAAACGGCTGAATACTTGTCCATGAAAGAATCGGTGATTGAAACACTGATTTTGCACAATCGCATCCGGGCCATCCATGATGGCGAGCAGTATCTGATCAACAAGGAACAGTTTGTTTCCCATCTGGAAGAAGTAGAGAAGTATAAGCAGATGATCCAGGAATACCTTGCTGAACCCTTGCCGGAAGATATTGACGTAAAAGACGAGGATTGACAAAAGACGGAAGCACCTTGCCCGCCGCTCGGTAAACAAAAGCACTTGAGAGATAAGGGCACCCAGCCCGAATAAACTCTCCAAACAAAAGAAAAAGCAGGATGCCTGGCCTGGCGTCCTGCTTTTGGTCATTATTCATCTTGTAAAAAGTCCTGCATCAAGGCTGCGTTGTGTTCCATATCAATCGATAATGCCAGTCCTACTCCTTCATATCTCACGTTTTCATAGGAACCGTCCTCAGGAATTCTCAATGTTTCAAAGTCCTTCGTGTTCCCCAACACCACATCTTTTGCCATGCTGGTAATCAAACCGGTGCGGACATTGGTGTCGATATACCCTTGAGCATATCCGACCAATTCAGGCAGTTTGGTGACCGTCGAGACGCTTTTCACCTTGTCGGTAAGCTTCTGGATGACTTCTTGCTGGCGCTGTACCCGGCCGAAATCACTCTGGCTGTCGTGACGAAAGCGCGCATAAGCCAGTAATTCTTCTCCATTCAGTTTCTGCGTTCCTTCTTCCAGCTGAACCCCGAGTGCTTTTTTGTCCTGGGTCATTTCCGGTGTAACCGTTGCTTCGATTCCGTCTGGGGCAATTGTATTGACCACATCGACAAACCCTTCAAAACCGACAATGGCATAGTAGTGCAAATCCACTCCGAAATTATGGCTGATGGTTTCACGCAGTAAGTCAGGACCACCAATCGCATAAGCTGCATTGATTTTGTTATAGCCGTGACCTGGTATTTCAACATAAGTGTCCCGCATAATCGAGACGATTTTCGGACGCTTCGAACTGGAATCATAATGGGCGATCATAATTGTATCCGTCCGCGCTGGCTCATCTCCACGGGAATCGTCCCCCATCATCAGCACATTGAAATTGTCGGCAGTTTCTTCTGCTCCGTGAAATTCGATCTCTTCCTTTGGCTGCTTCTCTTCGGCAGTCGACTTGGCTTGATACCATTGGTAGAAGGAATAACCCCCGATGGCGAGTATAAGCAATAAAAAGATGACGAGAAAACGTCTTCTCTTTTTGCGTTTACGCCTTTTTTTTCTATATTCCAATCTTTTATCATTCATTTCAGTCATGATAAACTCTCCTAATTTACTTAAATAGCAGTCCGGCGTCCGGACAGCTTTCAACAATATTCTACCATAATGTTGCTTAAGATAACTACAGTATCCTTGTGGTTTTCCAATTGTGAATTTTTGCTGGCAATCTGACATGAAGAAATGGCCGACTGCAGAAACTGTTGTCAGATTACCTTCCAAAACTGTAACAATTTTTTAACAATTCATCTATAATGTGACTTACTATATACAATTCAGACTTCAAGTTCTTCTTTTATATGCCTTTAGACCAGTAAAAATTCTCCGCGCATTATCTTCATTCTCGGACTTTCGCCTCAATTTCACCCTGCAAAGAAGATCTTGCCAGTCCAGCCAAAATAAAACTTGTTTTACCCGGAAAAAGAATGGGTATCTATTGGTTACCAGTTATTTTTCTGACAATATTAAGGAGGATGGCAAATGAAACCAGTGAAAAACGTAGAGAAAGGGTCGCCAGAAGGTTCATCCGCGATTACCAAACAAGAAGTACAAACAGGAAATCCGACATATGATAATAAATCGATAAAAATTAATAGAAATACCGGCACATATCAGGAAAATAACGCTGAAACAAATCAAAACAAACAACAACACAAAGCCGATAAAATGGAGCAGGAGGGTTCGACATTTCTTGTGCTCGCCAACCGGCTCCCGGTAGATAGTTATACAGATGAAAATGGAAATGTACAATGGAAAAGGTCGCCAGGCGGACTCGTTACAGCATTGGAACCAATGTTGAAGAAGAGAGAAGGTGCCTGGATTGGCTGGGCGGGCGGCACCAGTGAACCCCCAGCGCCATTCAGAGAAGATGGCATGAAAATCGTGCCGATCCAACTGACACAAGAGGACGTGGAAGAGTATTACGAAGGTTTTTCCAATGCGACGCTTTGGCCGCTTTACCACGATGCCATGGTGACGCCGAAGTTTGATCGAAGCTGGTGGGATAAATACGTAGAAGTAAACCAGCGTTTTGCCGATGCTGCTGCCAAAGAAGCGGCAGAGGGCGGAACAGTGTTTATCCAGGATTATCAGCTGCAGCTTGTCCCGCAAATGCTTAGGGAATTGCGGCCGGACGTTCGAATCGGCTTTTTTCTGCATATCCCCTTCCCGCCAAAGGAATTGTTCTCCCAACTTCCATGGAGACGAAGAGTGGTCGAGGGACTGCTCGGAGCAGATTTGATTGGCTTCCAAGTACAAGGAGCGGCACGTAACTTCCTGGACTTGACTCGTGACTTCCTCGGACTATCGCCGACGGAAAATACGGTGGTGGCCAAAGACGGCCGGAAAGTCAAAGTCGACGACTATCCTATCTCGATAAGCAGTAAGGAATATGACAGACTGGCTCGCAGTGCCGAGGTGGAAAAATTGATTCATCGGTACCTAAGCGAGCTGGGCAACCGACGCATCATCCTTGGCGTAGACCGCTTGGACTATACCAAAGGCATCGATCGACGATTGAAGGTCTACCGCGAAATGCTTGCTGATGGCATGCTGGACCCAGAGGAAGTGGTGCTCGTCCAAGTGGCACCGCCATCTCGTGAACGAGTTGAAAGTTATGCCAAACTCCGCGAAGAAGTGGAGAGAGAGGTCGGTGGCATCAACGGCGAGTTTGGCCGATTCGGACTACCGGCCGTCGACTATATCCCTCGTTCCTTGAACCGGACAGAATTGGCGGCATTGTTCCGTATCGCCGATCTGATGATGGTAACGCCGATCCGTGACGGGATGAATCTCGTATGTAAGGAATACGTCGCTTCCCGCATATTCGGTAATGGGAACCTGATTTTAAGTGAATTCGCCGGTGCTGCCCAGGAACTGAAAGACGCGTGGTTATGCAATCCGCATGACATCGATGGCATGAAAGAAGTGGTCAAAGAGGCATGGGATGCATCGGAAGAGGAGCAGAAACGCCGGATGAGCACCATGCGCGATCACGTGTTTGAACACGACGTCGACCGCTGGGCGAGCGATATTCTGCATGATTTGGGAATTGACTGAAGCAATATGAATTTATGAAAAAATTTACCTTCTGTTATAATAGAAATGGATAAGATGAACAAAAGAAGAAGCTTTCCCAGGCATAAGCCGGGAAGGGCTTTTTCCTTTACGAATCATGGTACGGACAAAAAATCAGTAAAAGGGTGAGATAAAATGAGCAAAATCAAAAAAGCGATCATTCCAGCTGCAGGGCTGGGAACAAGATTTTTACCTGCAACGAAGGCAATGCCGAAAGAAATGCTTCCAATCGTGGACAAACCGACGATTCAATACATTGTGGAAGAAGCGGTGGAAGCAGGCATCGAAGACATTATCATTGTTACCGGTAAAGGGAAGCGCGCAATCGAGGATCATTTCGACTATTCCTTTGAGCTGGAAGAAAACTTGAGAAGAAAAGAAAAATATGACTTACTGGAAAAAATCAAACAGCCTGCAAAAGTCGACATTCACTATATCCGCCAGAAAGAACCACAAGGGCTTGGGCACGCAGTGTGGAGCGCACGGAAGTTCATCGGAAATGAACCGTTTGCTGTCTTGCTGGGTGATGACATCGTGCAATCGGATGTCCCTTGTTTGAAGCAGCTGATGAACATATACGATGAAACGTTATCTTCGGTAATCGGCGTGCAATCCGTACCGGATGATGAGACACAGCGTTACGGCATCATCGATCCTTCCAGTGAGAACGGTCGCCTGTATGAAGTTTCCGATTTTGTGGAGAAGCCGCCTCAAGGGTCTGCGCCATCCAACTTGGCAATCATGGGCCGTTACATCCTGACACCGGAAATTTTCATGTACCTTGATAAGCAAGAAAAAGGTGCTGGCGGTGAAATCCAGCTTACTGACGCGATTCAACATCTGAACACTATTCAGCGTGTATTCGCCTATAATTTTGAAGGAAAACGATATGATGTCGGGGAAAAATTCGGTTTCATCAAAAGCACCATCGAAATGGCGTTACAGGATGAAGAAATGAGCGAACAGCTTACCGACTTTCTCCGCAAGGCTTTGAAAGAGAAAGACGTGGAAAACAGCGTCAATTAATAACGAAGCAGACGACTGTCGTGAGTGCAGGCACGCAGTCATCTGCTTCTTTTTATTTGTGACGGGATACCAAAGGACCCGCAGGTATAATTATCCTAGATGCAGTGAGGAGCTGGTCCGATTTCCCGCTCCAAGCCCCGCACATTACCCGGTCATCTCCGCTTCAAAAGCCTGGCTGCACGTTTGACGACCTCCTCAAAAGCAGGTGCATGGCCATTTCCGGGTTGATACCATTTTCTGATTCGATCGATCAACCAGATAGGAACCGGTTTTCCTTCGATAAGGTGGTAATACAATTCATAGCCCTTTTTTAAATGATCCCAACGATAGTCGTTGCCAGACTTACTATATTCAGACACATCCAGCAATTTCGCCCTGCCGTTCTGCAGCAGGATGTTTTTTAGATGGATATCCCTTGGATTGAGGCCTGAAGATCGTACATACTGACGGGCAGCTTCCACGTCCGCTATCAATTGGCGGGGAATCGGAATACCGCGGATCAGGCAATCGTATAATGTGATGCCAGGTTCATAGCTCAATACAAGATAACGGTCCCCGGCACCATAACAGACAGGGAAATGCCGGTTTCGTCCAAGCTGCTGATAAACTTGATATTCAATCGCCCGTTTTGTGATTTTTTCATTCGCATAGAGTTTGAAGGCATAACCGGGCAGCGGATTGAAACGGAGTACTGCCGCATCCGTGCCAATTCCCGCAATCGTCAACCCATCGATGCTGCCAGTGACGGTTACCAGCTGATTGTCCTCTGTAGAATGAACTTCGATTTGTGATAGAGCTTGCTCGGCCAGCTTCCATTCTCTCATTTTGTTCCCGTCCTTTTCCCGGCAGTAATGATGCCATCCATGTTCCTCCCATTATACGATACAAAACAGGTCATTCGTTAGTTTTTCTAATCCGGTCGCAGTAAAAAGTTATTTCCCTTCACGGGAAAAAGTAGAAGGAGACAGGAAAAAAACAGGATATTGTCGAATATAGAAAAAAGGGAATCGAGAGAGAAAAGTAGGTGGAAGATATCGACTGTGAACAATCCAGACAGGTAGTCAAAAAGTATAAACAAGGAAAACTGGCCAAAAAGAAAAGAGAAAAACTGGAAGCGCACGTCAGTCAATGTCCTGACTGTCGCCAATATTTCCAGGAATACCGGTTGAACAGCGGAAAAGGGATAAAAGAATGGCTTGCCAAAACGACCCCGCGGTTTTGGGGAATGGTAATGATCGGATGTTTATGTTTGGCAGCTGCGGCTTTTGCTTTTGGCGGAGTGGACAAAGTGGCAGGTTGGTGGAAGAGCATGCGAATGCCGACAGAAGACAGTGTGGCGGAAATCGAACAATACGGGATAGGAAATGAAGTACATGTCAGCCAGCGGGATGAAGACGTGGAAGTAACCATCACCCATGTAATTGCCGATGACCTGCAGACTTTCGTGTACTATGAAGTGGAGGACCATGCAGAAAATAGATTGCTCCGGCTGGATTATTCCCAGCCACCACGGGTCAACAGTGAAAAGGGCGTTTTTGATATAGGGCGTTCTCATGGCCAGCTTGTCAATGGTTTGAAGGATGGCGACCAGCAGCCGGAGGGCAAATATCGTGGACGAATTACCTTGGCGCCGATCAAAGAAGACAGCGCTGTTTTTGATTTGCAAATCAACATGCTGAGAGAGGTTTCCGCGGAAGACTTGGCGGATTCAAACGATCCGTACCCGTACGGTGGTCCTCATTCAGCGGAGCCCGCTCTGGATGGCGAATGGGAGTTCACCATTGAAGCAGACAAAGAGGAAATAATCGAGAAGCCTGTAGACGTGGAAGCAGACATTGAAGGAAACCGTATTGTCATCGATCAGGTAAGGATCGCGCCGACTGGAACGTTGGTCGATTACAAATATGAGCCTGGTCTGGACGGCAGCGACAGGTTCTTTTATTTCGACCGGTTAATCGGTGAAGAGAAAACATATCAGCGGGAAGACCTGGGGTTGGTGTACGCTGAGGAACAGCACCGGGATAGCCAGTGGGTGCATTCACAGGCTATGTTCGACTCCATGTACCGAGCCCCGGAGGAGTCTTTGCAGCTTGGTGTAGCCAGACTCGAAGAGTACATTGCCACGGACGCATCCTTTCCGATCGATCCGGACAAAGAAGAGCCCCAATCTTTTTCTTTTAAAGGGACGGAAATTTCGATAACCGATATAAACATCGATGGGGAAACCAGCCTGACCATCAAAGAAGGTTGGGATAAGGACAGGGAGTTTGAACGGGTTCAATATGATATACGTACGGAACCGGAAAGCGTGTCGGTTTCACAGGAGGAAAAGGATGGCATCCTGGTTGATGAAGAAGGAAAAAAATTTGATCCGAATCAGGTTCAAACATGGGACGAAATGGAGAAACTCCGTTATTTTCCCCTGGAAAACACTTACACCCTGAGCGGTAACGGTTCAAAAGAAGTGAAACCGATAGAATTGAGAATAAGCAGTTATCAGAAAACGTATTTTCCCGCCGAAACCATTTCTTTTGATTTGTAGGTGGAGAATCAAGCAAAATGTCACCTTATAATCTAATTGATAGATTGATATTTAATTGATCTATATCGATTATAGATTGATTGATGGTTTTTCCGTGATACTTTCGCCGATTCATTATAAAATAGTGATAAGACAACGTTTTCGAAATTCAGAAGATTTAGGGGAAGGTGACACTTTGCAAACTTTAGAAAAGGAAAGGGACAGTAGTATGTCATTAAGGCGAGACGTGAAAGCATTGGGGAATATTCTTGGAGAAGTATTGTTGCATCATGGCGGACCTGAACTTTTGGAAAAAGTGGAAAAGATCCGGGTCACCACTAAAAAGCTCCGTAATGAATATGATGAAGGAACATATAAAGCGTTGAAACAGGAAATCGCAAACTTGAAGCCGCCCATGCGTCAGCAGGTGATCCGTGCGTTTTCGGTATATTTTCATTTGATCAATGCAGCCGAGCAAAACCATCGTATTCGCAGACGCAGGGAATATCAGCTTCAAGAAGCTGAAATGGCACAGCCCGGTTCAATTGAAAGCGCTGTGGTTTCGTTGAAAAACAAACAAGTGGATGAGGAAACCATTCAAAAGGTGCTTGATGAGTTGTCGCTGGAATTGATCATTACTGCGCATCCCACGGAAGCGACGAAGCATTCTGTGCTGGAAATTCAAAAACAGATCGCCAGTATGTTGCAAAAGCTTGATCAGCCCCAGCTTACCAGCAAAGAGCGGAAGGAGCTGGAAGACGGACTGGTGAACGAGGTAACCATTCTCTGGCAGACGGATGAGCTGCGACACAGGAAACCAACTGTGATGGATGAGGTGCGCAACGGCTTATATTATTTCGATCAAACTTTTTTTGATGTACTGCCTGAAATCCATCAGGAGCTGGAAGAACAGTTGAAGGAAAACTTCGACAGCACCACCTGGAAAGTGCCGAACTTCCTGCATTTTGGTTCCTGGATCGGCGGCGACAGGGACGGAAATCCGAATGTCACGCCGGAGGTTACCTGGGAAACCTTACACAAACAACGCAATTTGGCATTGAAGAAGTACAAAGAAATCATTGTTCAGCTGATGAAGCGTTTCAGCCATTCGACTGAACGGGTGATAATTAGCGAAGAGTTGATTGCCTCAGTAGAAAAAGACGAAGCAGATTACATGGAGAAAGGCCAGGCATGGGCGGTAGAGGCAGAAATATACCGGCGCAAATTTGCGGTAATGTTGAAGCGGCTTGAAGAGACAGGGAAATCGTCAATCGGCTACAAGGATTCCGCTGAGCTTCTGGAAGATCTGCAATTGATTGAGAATAGTGTCCAATCACACCAGCCGGTCGACCGGGAGTGGAAGGCGCTTGGCAAATTGATCAGACAAGTACAGTTATTCGGCTTCCATCTGGCCTCGCTTGATGTACGTAACCATAGTGGAGAACATGAAGCTGCGGTAACAGAAATCCTGAAGAAAGTTCATATCGCGGAGGATTATGCTTCATTGTCGGAAACGGAAAAGCAGAAAGTGCTTGAAGAAGTTTTGAATGATCCTCGTCCGTTGTTATTGTTGAATGAGGATTATTCTGAAGAGACCCAGGAAATGCTCAAGGTCTTTCAAATGATCAAAGACGCCCACGATGAATTCGGCCGGAATGCCATCACCGTCTATTTGGTCAGTATGACGAAATCTGCCAGTGATCTATTGGAAGTTCTCGTCCTGGCAAAAGAGGCGGGTATTTACCGGGTGCATGCTGATGGCTCAGTGGAAACTCATTTGAACGTGGCTCCGCTTTTGGAAACAGTCGATGATTTGATAGCCGGACCGGAAATCATGGAAACTTTGTTCCGGATGGACTGTTACAGCAGCCATTTAAGAAAGCACGGAGACCAGCAGGAAATCATGCTAGGCTATTCTGATGGCAGTAAAGACGGCGGAACGCTTACTGCCAACTGGAGATTATACAGGGCGCAGCAGGAAATACATGACGTGGCGAAAAAGTTCGGACTCGGTTTGAAATTTTTCCACGGACGCGGCGGCTCGCAGGGAAGAGGCGGTGGTCCGTTGAATCGCAGTATCCTATCGCAACCGCCAGAAACGCTGGGTGACGGAGTCAAAATCACTGAACAAGGGGAAGTGCTGTCGTCCAGGTATTTGCTGGAGGACATTGCTTACCGCAGTTTAGAACAAGCTACTTCCACCTTGCTGGAGTCGACGGTCGATAATACGGTCGGTTTGGCCGGCGGCAACGAGCGGGAGGAAAAAGAGTGGCGCAGCATAATGGAGGACATATCCAATACTTCGCTGAAAAAGTATCAGTCACTCGTATTCGGTGATCCTGACTTTCTTACTTATTTTAAACAGGCTACTCCGCTGAATGAATTAGGTGCCTTAAATATAGGGTCCCGACCGATGAGCCGGAAAAATCGGGACAGGTTTGAAGATTTACGGGCGATTCCGTGGGTTTTCGCCTGGACGCAAAGCAGGCAGCTGTTACCGGCATGGTACGCCGCCGGCACTGGGTTGGACTCCTATGCTTCGGAAAGCGCCGGACATTTACATCAGTTACAGGAAATGTATGAAAAATGGCCGTTTTTCCGTTCAACTGTCGATAACCTGCAAATGGCATTGTTGAAAGCAGACATCACGACAGCCAAGGAATATGCAGCATTGGTGGAGGATGAGGAAATTGCCGAGCGTATCTTCGGCAACATCGTCGAAGAATATAACAGAACCAAAGAAGTATTGTTGAAAATCACTGGAAATCAGGAATTACTGGACAATACGGTGAACATACAAGAATCGGTTCATCGCCGGAATCCTTACGTGGATCCGTTGAATCTGCTGCAAGTGAATCTGATTAAGGAATTGCGTGAACAAGAAGAGCCGGACGATGACCTGTTGGTTGAAGCGTTGCTTACCATCAGCGGGATTGCTGCCGGATTGCGTAACACCGGCTGATAACAAGACAAACCCGGGTAATAGGGACCTCTCTATTGCCCGGGATATTTATTTGTTAGAAGATATACAATTTGGTGAGTCCGACCCGACCCGGTTTCAATTGAGAAGGAGGAGGTAATACAGATGAAAATACAAGCAGACTTACTATTGGATGCCAAAGCAGAGTTGGCAGAGAGTCCCCATTGGGATGCAGAGCGGCAACAGCTATATTGGGTGGATATCAATAACCATCAGCTGCATGTTTTTTCTCCGAGAGAGGGAAAGGATGAAACGATACAATTTGATCAGTTTGTGAGCGCTGTCGCCATGACGGCTTCCGGGAATCTGCTTTTGGCGATGCATCATGGAATTCATCGGTGGAATCCTTCAAGTCAAGCATTGTCTTTGATAATCAATCCCGAAGAAGACAAACCGCAGAGTCGTTTTAATGAGGGGAAATGTGATCCACAGGGAAGATTCTGGACAGGAACGATGGCATTGAACGCAGAGCCGGGAGCGGCTTCTTTGTATAGGATGGATGCAGACTATACGGTAACCAAAATGGTGTCGGATGTCACGATATCCAACGGGTTAGCCTGGTCTGAAGAAAAAAACACGATGTATTATGCGGACACGCCCACCCAGAGGGTTGATGCGTTTGATTATGAGCCGGCAACAGGCGCCATTTCCAATCGAAAAACGGTCATTCATATACCGGAAGAAGAGGGAGCCCCGGACGGATTGACGATCGACGAGGAAGGCATGCTGTGGATTGCGCAATGGGGCGGTTCCAGAGTGGGCAGATGGGACCCCGACACCGGCGAATGCCTCCAGACGATTGAATTACCGGCGGCGCATGTTTCGTCATGTGCGTTTGGCGGAGCAGAACTGGATGAATTGTATATCACCACCGCCCGGGAACACTTAACAGCAGAACAACTGGAACGGCAGCCGCATGCCGGGGGTATATTCCGGGTCAAGCTTGAGCTGAAAGGTACTGCAAGTTATCGGTTTGCGGATTAGCGGTAGAAGATAGCATATATTCGAAAAGGTTTTCAACAAAAGAAGTCTGTGAGAGATTTTTCCTCACAGACTTTTCATCTAACCATTGGTTATATTGCTTCTTCCTCTGTTTCATTCTCCGGTTTCTGCTCCGGATATTGTTTCTTTTTATTGCGGGTGAACAGCCGGTAGACTGCCGGAATCAGAAACAACGTGATAAAAGTAGCGAACAGCAGGCCGGAAATGATCACTGTTGCCATCGGTGCCTGGTAGTTTCCGGAGGTTCCGGTGGCCAGCGCTAATGGAAGCATGCCGCCTGCAGTCGTCAGTGTAGTCAGGAATATCGGGCGAATCCTGTTTTTTCCGGCTTCCACTAAGGCATCCTCCACATTTGCTCCGTTGTTGCGCAGTTGATTGGTTCGGTCAATCAGTAGAATTGCATTGTTCAGCACGATGCCGATCAACATGACAATTCCCATGCCAGACATGATGCTTAATTCACGTTGTGTTAGAAATAAACCGACGATGACGCCAACCACTGTCATCGGGATGATCGACATAACGATCAGCGGGTGGGCGAGATGATTGAACTGAACGGCCATTACCAAGTAGACGAGGAAAATAGCGAGAAGGAGGATCACTGCCATATCCATCATCAATTCCTGCTGCTGTTCCAAATCTCCTGCGGTCGATATAGAATAGCCGCCAGGTAAATCATAGTCATCAATCAGCTTTTGTACTTCGCGATTTATTGTGCCCAGGTCTTTCCCCTCAATATCAGCGGATACGGAGACATAGCGTTCTCCGTTAGTATGGGAAATTTGATTTGGAGTTTCCACCGTTCTCAGCGAGACGAAAGTGGATAATTCCTGTTCTCCATCGCTTGTAGGAATTTTCTTTTCCAGCAACTGCTTTTGGCTAGCCGTTTCATCATCCCAGGTTGCTTTGAGTGGTATCGTTTCATCTCCGGTAGTCATTTCACCGACAGGGACGTCCAGGAATGCTTGCTCAATATACTGCTTGATTTGTATTTGGGACAAACCGGCATCCTCTATCTTTTCTTTATCCAGCTCCACCACTTGTTCTGGAGAAGCGTTTTCCATGGAATGGGTGACTCCGACGATTCCGTCGATTTCTTTTAATTCGGTGATGAATTGCTCGGTAATCCCGTTCAATTCCGAAAAGTCTTCCCCGGCTACATGGATTTGAACTGGATAACCACTGCCGCCGGACATGGCGCTTTGAACACTGGTCAATGGCGTCTTGTCTTCGAGACTGCGCAGGGTGGCCATGATATCCTCGTTGATGTCTTTTTGATCACGGGTGGTGTCTTCCCCTTTGGTCATGTTGATAATCGCGTAGAGCATGTTGCCGTTGTCCATGACATAATTTGTTTCCACGTCATCGATTGCCTGCAGTTTGTTGTTCATTTCTAGAACCAAGTCTTCTTTTTCTTCCGGTGAAATCCCTGTTTCCGTTTCCACCATCAACTCAGCATAGCGGTTGTATACATCTGGCATGATAGTCATCGGCAATTTGGTAACAAGGAACAAGGATGCGGCA
Source organism: Sediminibacillus sp. JSM 1682029 (assembly GCF_041366435.1). NCBI lineage: Bacteria > Bacillati > Bacillota > Bacilli > Caryophanales > Bacillaceae > Sediminibacillus > Sediminibacillus sp. JSM 1682029. Next base: position 89,974 of record NZ_JBEWYY010000006.1, on the reverse strand, counting down.
AACATGACGAAGAACAGGCCGATTACCGAAAAGCTATAACGTTTTTTTCGAACAATCCATGCAAGCATGCGCTGGTAAAGCCGGAATACGTTGCCTTCCTTCTGGATGGTTTGCTTTTTCCTGAACGTCAAGAATTTTTCCGACAGAGCGGGTATCAACGTAAAGGAAACGATGACCGAACTGGTCAAGGTGAAAACGACCACCAGCGACAACATGATCATGAATTGTGCCACTTCTCCTCCAAGCAACCCGATAGGGAGGAATACGACAATCGTAGTGAGCATGGAAGCGAAAACGGCGGTAGCCACTTCCTTTATCCCTTGCAATACCGCCTGTCGACTTTCCAATCCGGCTTCTTTTTTTCGATAAATCGATTCGAGGATGACGATAGATGAATCGACCATCATACCGATTCCCAATCCGAGTCCGATCAGAGTCAACATGTTGAAGCTATAATCAAACAGCCACATGGCCGTGAATGTCAACAGGATGGAAGTCGGAATCGACAAGGCGATGATTGCGGTTGCCCGGATATTTCGCAGGAATAACAGCAAAACAGCAATGGCAATGATACCGCCGATCAAAATGTTGTTGCTGACGCCGTCAATGGATTCTTGGACATAGTCAGCCTGGGCTACCATTTCATGAAGCTCGAAACCATCGACCAGACCTGCATCCTCGATTTCTTTTATTTCGGCGCGGACTGCTTCGGCCATTTCGATTTGGCTGACATTATCTGTACGTCCTACTTGAACAAAAATAAAATCCTTGCTGCCGTTTTTCCAGACGAATGCTCCATCTTGAACAGGCTCCAGTGAAACCTCGGCAACATCTTTTACCCGGACAACCCCGTCAGTCGTCGCTATTTCAGTATTCTTTATATCCTTCAGGTCGGTATAAGTGGTATCCCAGCGAAGGGAAGGGGCGTCTTTGTCATCGCTGAAACTACCCAATGTCGCTTCGCTATTGGCGGCTTGTATGGCTTGAACCGCCTGTTGGGTATCCAATGCATGATTTGATAATTTTTGTTGATCAAAAGCAATGACAGCTTCATGTTCTTCCATACCGGAGAGCGATACGTCGCGAACTTCTGCTAAATCCTCCAGCCTGGGCTCCAGTACATTTTTGGAGAAGGCTGTCATCTCTTCCATCTGTCCGCCGGAAACATCCATATAAAATTCGTAGCTCTGGCTGGTTCCGAACCGGCCGGTTTCGATATGATCGACTGCAGACATGTCGGCTGCAGCTGCATTAACCGCTGATTCTACCTTTGGATAAACGGCATCGCCTTTGCCGCTTTCAAAGGTTAATTGGAATGAGCTTCTCCCGATGCCTGTGGTGGTTTCAACATCTGTAACCCCATCAATAGCAAGTAACTGTTTTTCGATTGGGGTCGTAATCGAACGTTCCACATCAGCGGCAGCTGTTTCTCCTGCGAGCATCTCTACATAGGCTCCGTCCATTTCGATGGCTGGCATCAGCTCTTTGTCCAGTTTAACGACAGCATAGCTTCCAGTCATCAGGATGAGCACTACCAAGAGTCCGATTAAAATTTTGCGCTTTAAAAAAAATTCCAATAACTTCATTTACATCCTCCTTTAACGATTTGCGAAACAGGCACATTGGAAACGAAATCCACTCTGCGAAGCATTGAGCAGAAGAGGAGTGCTTAAGACCCATGGTAAGCCTTAGATGTTGACTTCTTGAGGAGAGACAGTAAAAAGTTCATGAATTCTTAAGGGAAACTGAGGTGTCTCGTTTAACACATGCTTTTCCATCGCATGCATGTATATCTTACCGTTGCTTTATAAGTCGCATAATGATCCGCGGATGTATCTCGACTAAGACTTTAGACCGAGGAAGAGTTTTCCTCCTGACATTGCAGACTTATAGAAGGCTATTCAAATTCTTTTATTATTAAAATTAAGCGGTCATTTTTACAAAAGAAAAACCACCAGCGTTTTTTTACGCTGATGGTTATAGCTGCCATCGAGGGGTTACCAAGTAATTCTCAGCCCAGCACGGGCATCTTTTTCCTGGAAGCGATGAATTCAGGTCTAGGTGCTGCTCCCGAGAACGGTTCGACCAATCTGTTTTCCACACTGTTGTAGACCATGAACAAATTGTTGCGGCCGAAAGGGGTGATATTGCTGTTGCTGCCATGCATCGTGTTGCACTCGAACAGCAGCACGCTGCCTGCAGGACCGGTCGGTACAGAAATGCCGTATTCGTTGGCCAGCCAAGTCATGCTGTCATGATCTGGTACGCCGAACTCCTGCATTTTCAGCGATTTCTTATAATGGTCTTCCGGTGCTTCCCCGATACAGGAAATAAAATGCTCATGGGAACCGGGGATCAGCATCAGCGGGCCATTAAAGGAATAGTTGTCAGACAATGCAATGGATACACTGACCGCACGCATCCGCGGCATTCCGTCTTCTACATGCCACGTTTCGAAATCGGAATGCCAGTAGAATTCTTTTCCGGTAAACCCTGGCTTGTAATTGATCCGTGACTGGTTGACGTAGACATCGCCGCCGAGCAAGTGATTGACGATATCCAGCAGCCGCTGGTCTGCAGAAACCTTATCGAAATAATCACTATTCTGATGTACGGCAAAAATGGAACGGATTTCTTCACTGGTCGGTTCACGGACGACTTCCGGCTTGTCCGATTGTTTGTATTCATCAGCAAGGCCGTAGATTTCTTTGCTCATTTCTTTTACTTCGTTTTCCGAAAAGAAACTCTCCAACATCAAAAATCCATTTTGTTCATACGAGGTTATCTGTTCTTGTGTAAGTGGAGAATGATTTTCTTGACCTTTTCCTGCATGAATGACCGGGTCCTTTCTTGGAATAATACTGACTTCCTGACTTTTTCTGGACGGATATAGATCTTGCATAAATCGCCACTCCCTTTTAATTTTTCATTTTTGGAATGATTCAATCTGCTTTTCTGCTAAGTAAGAAAACTAGCTTCTAAGTCTGTCCAATAAATCCGGACTCCGCGGATATACTCTCCTATGTTTTGGCGTCCGGTTATCCAAGCAGAGGAGGTCACCTCCTTTTTAATGAACATTCAGAAAACTGTTTCACTTTCAACCCTAATAGACAAAAGCTTTATTGGCAAAATCGCTGAGAGCGACTCTCGGTCAATACAGCTGTCTGTAAGGCGATTGGGAAGGAATATATAGCGCTTGGGTTGTTTATCTTGTGCTTGGTAAAGCTAGATGGAAGATGTGGTGTGAGGCTTTGGGGGAGGAGCACGTAAAAAAGAGGAGGCTGGAACAAAGCATAGTACCCAAAACAAATTTGTTCGTTTTTGCTTTGATGGCCATGCTTTTGGCCCGGCCCTTACTTGTTTTGTTTTTTCCACTCCATCATGACATCGATGATTTTTATGAGTGCTTGGCGATCTTCTTCGCCTAATTGGTTTAAATGTAAGAGGATATTGATCTGTTCATCTTTAACATTCTCAGTGAGACGGAATAATTCCGAAATGGGAATACCCAAGGATAGGGTGACTTTATGAATGGTATTGATGGTTGGATTTTTTTCACCTCTTTCAAGCTGGCCGATATAGGTGGGATGCAATCCTGACAAATGAGCCAGCTCTTCTTGGCTTAGTACTTGCTGTTTCCTGATTGCTCTGAGCCGTTCGCCTACTACTTTTGAAATTGGCTTCTGGTGCATACGATCACCTCTATATTAGAAATATACATGGTATTTGTGAACAATCGAAGATACTATAAATAGTGTTTTGTAAGCGTTGAAATACTAAAAGTATTTTAGTAAGATGTTTATAGGCAATTATCCCTATGGATAAGTAGATAGTTGAAAAAGAAACGGTGCTGCTACAGTTGCTGTTGCAACAAGACTCAACTTTAAACGGTATGAAATAACTATTGGTTAAAGGTGATGTGAATGTTTGATAGCTTGTCAGATGATATTTTGATGGACGCTTATTTAAAGGCGCTTGAACTGGATTTGGAAAAGGATTTTATTTCCCTGCTGGAAAAGGCCTTGTTATATCGGGGGCTGTTTGTACCAAAGTGAAAAACCTTATTTGATGCTGAACGTTAAGGGAAGCGACAGGTTGTTCAAACAAGTTGACATCACGAAGATATAAATCAGCAAATGTTCAGGAAGGGCCTGCACGATTTATGTGCAAGAATACAAGGACAGGTAATTAGATTCCAGGATGATAAGCGTGAATTAGAAAGGCGCTCCCAATTAAAATGGGAGCGCCTAATTTTATGAACACTATAAGCAACTTGTTTTTCTAACAAGTATCAAAACCAAATATATATTGCCGCGGTCTATGTTCCACCTGGATGTTTTTAAAACTTAAACGACGTAAGCCCTACCTCTCTTACATCCTTACGGCTCCGAAGCCGATCCAGTGTGAATAAGTGTTGCTAAAAACTAAGCAGAATGCCAGTTTAATGAGACTTGTCATTTTTAAAAGTCACTTCGTTGGCGAAGTCTATTTTTAAATATAACATTCTGCCGGTGGAATGTCAAATACTATATATATGTTCACTTCCATTATGTGCACATATAAAATATACCCATCCTTCTTCCATCTTAACCTGCATAAAAGCAGAATGATTAAAATTACCCAGGAAAAGCCAAATCAAGAAACCATCACATCGTCAATGTAACAGAGAAGGCTTAGAGGGGCGGGGCGTTAACGGGATTCGTTAGCAGGGCCGTCAACGGGGTCAGTCCCCAAAAAGGAATAACTGTCGGAAAACCGGGTAAAAGAAAAGGCGGAGGGTCAGACCCCGAAGGCATATAATCAGAGAAAATAATCATTCTGGGGACAGACCTTTAACCAGGAAAAATAGTGATCTGGCAGCATTGTCGCTTCATTTGCAGATGGATTTCGGTGGATTGGGGTCAGTCCCTCCCCCTCTTCTGTTCTTATAAAAACAGCCAAATCCAAAAGTAGGAGGGACTGACCCCTCGTCGCCCAAATCCAAAAGTAGGAGGGACTGACCCCTCATCTCGCCTCTCATCTACTGCTGCTGGTTGGCTGGACTGGCAGATTTGGCGTTTTGTATTATAATAGGGAGGGTCGAGGATTTAATACAGATGATTTCATACTAAAAGGAGTTGTTTTGGTGGTAAGTAAACCTGACATAAAATTAATTGCACTGGATATGGACGGGACGTTGCTGAATTCGAATGAGGAAATTTCGGAGGCAAATCGCAAGGCGATTACAGAAGCCCGTAACAAAGGGGTGGAGGTTGTTCTTTCCACTGGACGGCATCGGTCATCATGCGAAGCACATGCAATCTCTTTGAATCTTTCTTCTTATTTGATCACGGTAAATGGAAGTGAGATTTGGACGTCAGAAGGCGAACTGGTATCCCGTCAGTCTTTAGATATCGAGACCATCAAAAAGTTGGTCGATCTTAATGAGCGATACGGAACGCGCGCGTGGATGGCTTCCACGGAAAAAGTCTTCCGCGGAGAGTTTCCGGCTGACCTGGAAGGCTACGAATGGCTCAAGGTAGGCATCGATATCGACAGCGAAGAGGTCAAAGATCGAATCCTCGAAGAATTGGAAGATAACGATTTGCTCGAGCTAAGTAATTCCCATCCGATGAATATCGAAATCAATGCGGTTGGTATCAACAAAGCGAGAGCTTTAGAAAAAATTTGCGGACTGATGGGCATCACACTGGATCAGGTAATGACTGTAGGCGACAGCCTCAATGACATCAAAATGATTCAGGAAGCAGGACTGGGAGTAGCGATGGGCAATGCCCAGGAAGAAGTAAAGCAGACTGCCGATTGGGTTACCGCCGATCATAATCATGACGGAGTTGCCAAAGCGATCGAACATTGGATTCTGTAAAACTCTGCAAGTAAAAAACGCTTGGATCAGCATCCAAGCGTTTTTATTAAGTTATAAAGAGAAATCCGTTTTATCGTCTGTTCCCGCCTGTTTCGCGTCCTTTTTGCTTGCAGGAGGCGGGGAGACCGTTTCTGCATTTCTTAGGTGTCAGCACGACTGTCATTCAGCCTGTTTACCAGGTTCATTGCATATTCTGCAGCTTCATCAGGATAATCGATATTTAATCTTCTGCATACGTTAGTCGATATCTTATGGAAAAAAATCATAGTATTGTTCAAGGCTTCCCACGTTTCCTCCTGCTCGTAGCGGGCGTAAAGCCTTTTGAACTGTTCACAGGCATTTGACCCTGCCCAGTTTTCAAAAAAACGATATCCGTGCCAAACTTGGATATCGGCGCTTTCTTGTGTATTTACTTCCAGTTTCATCATTCGAATAAGACAGTCTTTCATATAGCCATCACAAATGGATTTCCCATCCAGCAGTTCTCCACGCCGTAACTTTTTCGCCGCCAGATAGGCATGATACCAAAAATCATGGATGTGATTTTCAATATCCCTGTGTGCCACCCTTTGGTTATCGGGCGGTAGGGCTTTCGCTTTTTGGATGATCGACCGGGTGATGTCATCTTTATCAACCACTACTTTTACGCCTTTGGCGAGAACATGAAGTACTTCCGTATTTTTTTCCATCCTGGATAACGTTGTTACTGGAAATAAGGCAAAATCGACATCCAGTCCTCCCTCAAACAAGACCCTTCGTTCCGTGCTCTCTCCTACAGCAGTCTTTTCCAGAAAGGTAATAACAGGTCTTCCGATGTGTGAAAGCCACTTTTTATCATTTAAAAAGGGTTCCGGGTTTTCAGTGAAAAGGACAAGGTCGAGATCTGCCCACTCATCTGCCGGCATTTTTTCTCTGGCTCTGGATCCGACAATGAAGGCGGCACGGATGTTTTCGTTTTTTTCTGCATAACGAACGAATTTGTCTATCAGTTCATCAAAAGCTACTTGAGACATCATGTAGCACCTCTCTTATCATTCGGTGATCTTTTCATCTACTAGAGCTCCTTGTTTCACATAACGAATGATTTTAACAGCTTCGGCAAAGGCGCGTTTTCTTCCTTGTTCAGTCTGAAACCAATTGTTTTTCCCGGTTAGAAGATCATCTGCAGGACATAAGGAAAAAGCTATCCAGTCCGGCATATAGGTTTTCATTGTCAAATGAAGCCTTCTCATATGATAGGAAGCTGTAACCACAATCAGTCTTTCGATTTTATACAGATGGAAGGTGCGATCCAGCACGAGCAGCGAGGCGAGTACGTACTCCAGTGTATGCCAGGAAAGGGTTTCGGTCAAAATGTCTTCTTCCGGGATCCCCAACGCCATTGCTTCGTTTTTTAATTCGATTGCTTCCGGATGATTTTTCGCCCCCCATGTCACACCGCCGGAGAACAGGATTTTCCCGGCGCGCCCTTGCCTATAGAGCTCGACGGCCTTGGGGAGCCGGTACTGAACTGCCATGCTACTGCCGGCCACTACGATACAATCACCGTTTTGGTTGTCATCTTCAACGCCGGTAAACAATAAAGATTCCAAGTGGGCATCAGTCAGTTTGCTTTCGTTCAGTTCCGAAATGTACATGTGTCACCTCACCTCCATTCGGTTGGTTGTCTTTGTTTAGAATATGTCGGTTTCCCTTTAAATGTATCATAACCTGGGTGGAATCAGTGCTAGTTCCAAAAAAAATCATCAAAAAGCCATTTATAATGAAAAGAGCCTGAATCCTTTGCGTGATTCAGGCTCTTTTCATTATTTTGTTGTTCTCTCTTCGATCCTGCCGTTGGTATGGAGAAAGCTGCGCACTTCCTCCGGTGTCATTCCAAGTCCTTTGGCGCTGATGATCAGTTGCATCCATTCCTGGTCCAGAAAATCTTGCTCATTCGTTTTTCTCATTGTTTTCCTCCATTATGGACATTTTCTTTTCCATCCAGCCAGTTCTTGAATTTCACGTATTCCAGAAGATCCCGAAAGTCATCTTTACTCATGCCTTCATCGATCGCTTTTTGAAAAAGCCCCTCCCATTCTTTATCCAGTTTGGGTGTTTCATTCTTCTTGTTATCCTCTGGCTGCTGGTCCAGCAGGTAATCAATACTCGTATCAAGCGCTGAAGCAATCTTGGATAGTATTTGCAGTGACGGATTCTGTTGTATGTCACGCTCTATGTAGCTTAAGTAAGACTTTGATACACACGCCGCCCTGGCAAGCTCTGTAATCGAGTACCCTTTTTTCCTTCTTTGGTTTCTAACCCGGTTACCAATCATGGCTTTCTTCCCATCTTTGGTTGTAATAAAGAACAGAGCAAATGCATACAGTGCTGTCTTGTTCATTATATAAAACAATACGTTCTATAAAAAATACAAAATAATAAGAAAATAAGCGTAATTTCGTAAAAACGAACGATATTCGTTCTTAATCAAGAAAAACGGACGAATTTGCGGTTTTTCAATCGAGCAATAATGGCATATACTCCAATTGTTAGTTCTTTAAAAAGAACGATATAGAACGAATAACGAACGACGGCGTTCCTTGTTTGTAACTCCTCCAGTAGGTAGGAGTTCAAAAATATAAAAAAAGGAAAGAAAGAGGAGGAGAAAGAATGAGCGTTAAAAAGAAATTGGGTATGGGAGTTATGTCGGCCGCGCTTGGATTATCTTTGATCGGGGGAGGTACATATGCATATTTCAGTGATACTGCCGAAACAAACAGCACCTTTGCTGCCGGTACATTGGATTTGAATGCAGAGCCGACTACTATCATCGATGTCGATAACTTGAAACCAGGTGACTGGATGACTAGATCCTTTGAGCTGCAAAACACAGGATCTTTGGATATTGCGGAAGTTCTGTTAAGTACTGACTATTCTGTAGGTGATGCAGAAGGTAACAACACCGAAGACTTCGGCGAACATATCAGAGTTAACTTCCTATGGAACGACGACAAGGCTACTATTCCGCCAAACGATTTAATTTCCGATGATATTATCTATGAAACTACATTGAGCGAATTGAAATCGATGTCTCCAGATGCCGTGGAAAATCATATCTTCATTCCATGGTTGGAAGAAAATGATGGATTGCAGGCTGGCGACTCCGATACACTTTACGTGCAATTTGAGTTTGTGGATAACGGCGAAGATCAAAACGAGTTCCAAGGAGACTCTCTAGAGCTTGAATGGACGTTCGAAGCCCATCAAGAAGCTGGCGAAAGAAGATAAGTCGGTTTACAGGAAAGGTGAGCAGCCCTCACCTTTCCATCCTTATTCTTTCTCATGAATAGGCAATCAACTTTGTATATTGATAAGAAAGAATAAAAATCAGGGAGGTTCCCCATGCGAAGCACGCGTTTAGCAAAATATAAAAGAAAATACAAAAAAGCTGTGATAGCCCTGCAAATCCTGGCCATATGGTATGCCGCCGTGTACAGTGCTGCGCTGCTCACTTCTCCGACCGGAGCGTACTTTCACGACACCGCCGAAGCGATGACGACTATCCCGATTGGCGAGTGGGAGACGGATGAGTGGGATAAGAGTTCACTGGCTTTCCTTGGCGAAAAAGATCAAAAAGTGAAAGCGTGTGGTCCGGAAAAAATCAAAGTCAAACTGAAAAACGGCGGAGAAGATATGAAGGTCACCTCTACTTATGAAGTGTATTATGCAGCCAAGGGCAATCCGAAAAAAGGAGAAAAACTGGAACTGGCATCAGATGAAGGCACGGTAAAGAAATTGAAAAATGGTGAAAAGGTCGAACTGACATTTTTAGCTGAAGAACCAGGAAACTATAAATTCAAAGCTTATCAGGTCGAAGGACATCCAGGCAAAGGGGAACTTTGGAGCGAAACGATCACGATAGAATGCAAGAAAGCGAAAAAGGCAGAAGCCGACAAGGAAGAAGAGGTAGAGGAACAGCCGGCAGAAGAAAAAGTTGGATCAGAAGATAAGGCAACGGAAGAAAAAGACAGTGACCAGGAAACCGAAAAAGAGGAAGAAGAAGCAGCGGATAAAAAGCAGGAATCTGACAAAGCGGCCGAAGAGAAACAGGTAGAATCGGAACAAAAACAAGAAGAACAGTCGGAGGAAAAACAGGTGAATGCTGCCGACACCCAAACAGAAACATCGGAAAATCAACAGGAAAAAGGGAAAGAAAAGGAAGCATCGCAAACCAAAGAAAAGAGCGAGGGTGACAAGGAATGAAGAAAAGTATGAAGCTGATCATGAGGTGGCTGAGCCGTCTCGTAACGTTCACATTATTTGCGACACTCTTGTTTATGGTATTTGTCGTGATTTCCTCGAAAGCGTCTGGCGGTGAACCGCAAGTAATGGGCTATCAGTTGAAAACGGTACTTTCAGGATCGATGGAGCCAGGCATCAAGACGGGATCAGTCATTGCGGTAAAACCGGGCGGCGATATGACACGTTTTGAAAAAGGTGATGTCATTACATTTCAGACAGAGGAAGAGCTGCTGATCACTCATAGAATCGTCGACGTAACGACCAGTGGCGACAATGTTCTTTATGAAACAAAAGGGGATAACAACGACGCTGCAGATAGAGAACCGGTTTTGTCGCAAAATGTAGTCGGAGAATACAGCGGATTCACGGTTCCTTATGTCGGCTATTTTATAAGCTTTGCCCAGTCTAAAGAGGGAAGTGCATTGCTTCTGATATTGCCGGGAATTCTCCTGCTCGGCTATGCCGGATTCACTATTTGGCAGACCATTTCCCAGCTTGATGCCAAAAGCAAAAAAGCAGCTGTTGCAAAACAGGAAGAGACTACCGAATCATAATTGATGAAGATAGAGGGTGAGATGGATGAAAAACAAAGCCCGGCTTCTTTTTACGACTGCTTGCGGTCTAGTGGTTTTCATCATGATTTTTTCCACAGTCGGATATCACAAATCATTCGCAAGTAGTAATGAAATCGATATTGAAACGTTGCCAAAAGACATCTTGTTCGATGTGGACGACATGAAACCAGGTGACTGGGCAACGAGGACCTACACCATCCAAAACATGGGATCCCGGGATATGGACTACTACCTTTCAGCCCAGTTCGAATCGGGATCGGAAAAACTGTACAAAGTTTTGATGCTCGAAGTTAAAGATGGAGAAGAGTCTTTATACAGCGGAAGCCTTGCCGGGTTTACCGATTTAGAAAAAAGACCGCTGTCTGTGAATGATGAAGAAGAATTGACATTCACCGTGGATTTTCCAAAAGAGCTAGGCAATGAATTTCAGGGACTGATCAGTGATTTTTCCATCCTTGTTAGTGCGGAAGGAAATCCGTCAGCAGGTGAATCACCAGATACCGGAGCAGGTTCAAGTGAAACGGACAGTGATGGAGTTGGTGAAGGACATAATCTGCCGGATACCGCCACACATATGTTCAATCTATTGCTTGCTGGTACAGCGTTGGTTCTTATCGGGGCAGCTATTTATCTGTACAGCAGACGCAGCAGGAAAGGCATAAAGATAAGTTAGTTGAAAAAGGTCTTGCATTACCCCCAATAATCAGGACCTTTTTCTATACAAGGGACGTTCTTCATAAAGAACGTCCTTTTTTAAAGAGAGGAACATAAGGCTCTGTTGTGGGGCTGTCCAAGGTCCGGGCGATGAGCTTTTCAAGGGAGAAACGGGGGATGGAATGAAAGCGTGTTTCCTTTACTTGTCATTGCTTAATGTATTGGATGGCGTGATCACCTTCCTGGGAATCAAGCATGGTTATATATCGGAAGCAAATCCGTTGATGAACGAACTTTACCAGAGTGGTCCGCTTTTTTTCTTGCTAGTGAAAATGCTGCTGTCCGCCATGCTTATCGGCTTTTGTGTAATCGAAAAACTTCCGCAGTCCCTTACTGCAAGACTGCTGGGCTGTACGGCGGCAGTGATGTACTCGGTTATCTGCCTGATGCATGGTTTCTGGTTATGGCAGCTTACCTGATGGCATATTCATAGACACAGAAGGAGGTTCTTTTCATGTATCGAAAAACATGTAATCGTTGCTCTCAGCCTTCATACAGCAGTACCAAAATCGGCGGCTGGATTTGCCCGGTGTGCAACCAGGATCTGACCCAATTGAAGGCACGCGATCCGAATGATCCGAGGGATATGCCGCGGAATGATTATCAGACAGATAAGCTGAGAGTACGTTATAAACAACAGCCAGATCACCCACCAGCTTTTTCTGTTTATGTTTAGCGATTTATCCTGAGGAATAGACTGCTCATACCGACAAACAGCGACAAATGTATTATACTTGTTGTATATAGTTGGATGAACAGTGAAAGGAGCGCTGAGGATGTCGTTGCATCTGTTAATCAATGGGATTCCCTTACAGGCATATAAATGGGAAGAAGAGCAGTCGGATCAGTATATGTTAACGATAAATGTTAAATTGACCAGGAAAGAATACCGGAAACTCGATAAAATAAGAGAATGTTCGGCTAAGAACGGAGAAGGTTTCCATGTAATGATTGCCGATTATGTGAGACCGATGCGTTTTGGGAAAATCATTTACTCCGATCACGGCGACTTTGTTAAATGGAGAGCCACTTTGGTTGAAAAAGACAAAACCAAAGAGCTGAAGAAGTTTTATGGAAAGCAGGAAAAAGAGGATTTGGCCGATACAGTCATCAAGCTGAAGCGAGCAAATGAAAAGCTGCTTTCCCTGTTGCAGGATAAAGGTATTTTGACAAGTGGTGAGGCAAAGGAAGCGGGTCTGGAGGACGAGACAGACTTGGTAGCGGATGAGGCTGATCTTTTTCAAGTGGAGGATATCGACTTTTACTTAGATGGAACAGATAACAAGCAATCCGGGGTTCACTGAATAGTAGATATGCAAGCACTTCTTTTTGCGCGTTGAAAGAGGGGTGCTTTTTGTTTGGGTGCATGTTCGGTTGCTATTGTGTATGCTGGAGGGAAAGGATGAAAGTGGGACAACGATGGAAGAATAGGGGGAGACCGAATGGCTGTAGTAATGGAAACCGGGCGTTTGCGATTGCGTTTGATGAAGTGGGATGATCATGCCGACATCATGAAAATTTTTTCTGATCCCGTAGCCATGCGCTATTATCCAAGTATGAAGAATGACGAAGAAGCAAACTTTTGGATCAATTGGACGCTTGATAATTACCGGAAATTCGACGTCGGTCTGTGGGTCGTCGAGGACTTGGCTACTAAAGAATTTTTAGGGATGTGCGGATTGGTTCCGCAAAAGGTCGACGGAGCAGTACAGATGGAAATCGGTTATTTGTTCGTCAGGAAGCATTGGGGAAAGGGCTATGCGACGGAAGCTGCCATGGCTTGTAAAGAATTCGGGTTCGATCATTTGAAATGTGAGAAATTGATATCTTTGATTGATCCTGACAACCATCCATCAATCAAGGTTGCCAGGAGAATCGGCATGGAATACATAAAAAATATCACCAAATGGAATAAGACCATTGCGATTTACTGTGTGGAGAATCGTTGATGGATGTAACAGTGGCCGATTATTTTTGTATTTCGAAGATATCCTCCAGCTTAGCAGACAGGAAGGCATGGGAATCTTCCACTCCGATATTATAAAACTTCGGCGCAAGTTCTTCCATAAAAAAATCCAGGATGAGCGATGCTGCAAGATCCCCTAAATCCTCGTTTCTTTCTTTGGAAAAGTAGGTTTTAATGGCAGCAGTCATATCCTCTTTCTGTTGAGGTGTGAGTTCAAAGCTTTGGTTCATCAAGAAACCCTCCAGGGAATGATATTATAGTAGTTAGTTCGAGTATAGCAGAGTCGCTGCATGGAAGATAGAAGAAAAGGAGGCGTCCATAATGGCAGCATTGGACTATGAAATTATCGAAACAATCGGAGTCATATCCGAATCACCGAAAGGATGGAAAAAGGAATTGAACCTGGTCAGTTGGAATGGCAGGGAGCCGAAATATGACATACGCGACTGGGCTCCGGATCATGAAAAAATGGGGAAAGGTATCACCTTGACCAAAGAAGAAGCAGAAAACCTGAAAAAGGTACTCGAAAACCTCGATTAAAAATCGCGGGGTCAGTCCCCCGCCACTTACCAAGACGCAATGCTAATAGAGTGGGGGACTGACCCCGCAGTTAGGAGGGAACTGGATGCTTTCGGAGGAATTGATTGAGTTGGCGAAGGAACGGATGCGTCCATTTGCTTGTGAAGGCTTTGTGCGGGGGCGCGGGCCAGTAGAGGCCGATTTGATGTTTGTCGGGGAAGCGCCGGGAAAAACAGAACTGGAAATCGGCAGGCCGTTCACCGGACAGGCAGGGAAGATTTTTTCCGGTTATTTGGAAAGGCTGGGAGTCACCAGAGAAGAAGTGTTCATTACGAGCGCTGTACGAAGCAGACCCTACAAAAGTGTTGAAAAAATAGTGAAAGGAAAGCCTGTCACCAAAAATTACAACCGCACCCCGAACAAAAAAGAAATACTCGCTCATGCGCCGATCCTCGATGAAGAAATCCGGCAGGTGAACCCAAAACTATTGATACCGATGGGTAAGACTGCTGTATGGAGGTTGACCGGCCGGGATGTAAGCATGCAGGAAGTTACCGGTCGTTTGTTTGAAATCCCGATTATGCAGCTGGCGGGCCTCGATCAAACAAATTACCGGCTGACTAAAGAAACCTATCGTGTTTTTCCCATTTACCATCCGGCAGCGATTTTATATGCACGTCGCTTGGAAACAAAAGCTTATCAAGATATCGATCGCTTAAAACAGTTAAAGGACAGCCTCTGATTAAATCACCTGATCAGAAGGCTGTCCTTTTATACATGATAAGTGAATGAAAGCTATTAATACGCGCTATTCCAGGCTGCCATATTTAAGCAGGGATTGTTCCTCTACGATTTCCCGGTCGCTGTGCGGATGCTTGGTGTCCTCGATGATTTGGTAATCTTCTTGCCCCTTCCCGGCAAAAATAAGGATGTCTCCTGGTTCGCTTTTTTCGATTGCATGGCTGATCGCTTCCTTGCGATCGGCGATCAACGCGTAATTAGCATGTTTCATTCCTTTTTCCATGTCCCGCAAAATCGTATCTTCCTCTTCGAAGCGCGGGTCATTAATCGTCAAAATGACATAATCCGCACGGGAGGCTTTTTCAGCCATGGCGGGCCGTTTATATTCATCCCGGTCACCGCCCGTGCCGACCATGAAAATCAGTCGATTCTTTTTAAAAGGTTCCACTGAGTCAATTGCCTTATCAATTGCATCTGGTGTATGGGCATAGTCGATATACATGGATATGGGAGCATCGATATCAACCTTATCCATCCGCCCGTCAACCGGCGGCAGTTCCTCGATAAATTGGACAAGATGTTCCACCGATACACCATGTGCATACAAAGAGGCCGTTGCAGCGAGAACATTGTAGACATTGAACTCACCGAGCAGATTCATCGAAACTGTAAAAGAACCTTCAGGGGATTGCAAGGTGAAGACCGTTTTATCCGGATAATACCGGATATTCTCTGCCTGAAAATCTGCGGGTGATCGCAGGCTGTAGGAAATGATTTCTGCGGCAGTGGCTGCCCTGTACGTATCGAACCATGCATCATCTCGATTAAGCACCGCATATTTGGTTTTGGTCATGTCTTGCCCCAATTGGGAAAATAAAAGTCCCTTGGCATAGCCATACTGTTCCATCGTGTCATGATAATCCAAATGATCGTGGGTTAAATTGGTGAATACGACAATGTCGAAATCGACACCCCAAAGTCTGCCCTGGCTTAAACCATGAGACGAGACTTCCATGGCCATATGGTCGATACCCTGGTCCAGCGCATGCTGAATGATTTTTTGATTGGTCAGCGCATCGCAGGTCGTGTTGGCACTTGTGATTTTCTCGTCGGACAATTCCACGCCGATTGTTCCGGAAACAGCCGATTTTTTCCCGTTTTTTTGCAATAGGGAATGGATCAAGTTCGTTACCGTCGTTTTACCATTTGTTCCAGTCACGCCGAATAGCTTCATTTTTGTAGAAGGAAAATCGTAAAAATGATTGGCAAGAATAGCAGTAGCTTTATAAGTGTCATTGACAACGACAAGCGCAGCCTTGTCCAAGTCGACATCCAGTTTTTTTTCGGCAATGATGACCGAAGCCCCGTTATCGATTGCTTGCTGGAAAAAATCATGACTGTCGACGGTGAAACCTCGTGTGCAGATGAATATGCTGTCCAGTTCTGCACGCCTGGAATCGTTATGGATAGCAGTCACTTCTGCGGGCAGTGTTCCGTATATTTGTTTGATTTTAAGTGATGAAAGTAGTTCTGCTGTTTTCATATCGCAACCTCTCAATCCAAAGTGTCTGTTCTGGCTTGTCCAACGTATGTAGTTGTTTAACCGGACGGTTGTCAGGAGGCTCTCTCCAATAGTACACCTATACCCACGATTACAGGCGGTTAATCTTATGATTATCGGAAGGCGACGGCTTTATTAGTCAGATGAAAAGGAAGCTGTCACGATTTGCGACATATCGATCAGCTCGGCTAATTCACGGGTGAGCGAATGGATTTGTCCGTCTTCCTTTAGTTTACAGGAAACCTCTTCATAGTGAGACTGATTGCGAAAAACGATTTGTCCGAACAAAAGGTCTTCATCTTCTCCAACTTGTAAGTAGGTGGATAAGCCTGCTGCCGCATCGGTGCTTGCAGGGATATATATTTCATGTTCTATAGCGCCGTGGGACATATTTATCATTCCAACCTGCTTATTAAGGGCAATAAATTGGTTTGTACGATGCTTCTTTACACGGTAAAAAGAGACAACAGTGAACAAAGCAATCCACTCCTTTTCCTTCACTATATGAATGGGTGATATCAAGTGTGAAAAAGAGCAGATTGAGTGTCACTCAAAGTGGGTGTGAAGGCAGCGTCATTTTGCTGCCTTTTGTAATTTATTGATCATTTTCAGTGCTCGGCCAGTGCCGATCGCCACTGATTCAAGCGGGTTCGGAGCAATATGGACAGGTACCGAGATTTCATTAGCCAGCCATTTTTGCATGCCTTTCAGCAGTGCACCGCCGCCTGTCAGCGTGACACCATGGTCGACGATGTCCCCGCTCAACTCAGGAGGGCAGTTTTCCAACGTTGTCCGGATGGTTTCCAGAATTGCCTCCAAGGATTCCCTGATGGCGTCTTGCACTTCCGTAGAAGTGATGGTAATGGTACGCGGCAGACCGGTAACCATGTCACGGCCGCGGATATCCATGGATAATTCGTCATGATCGATCAAGGCAAAACCGATTTCCATTTTGACGTTTTCGGCTGTTCTTTCTCCAATCAAGATGTTGTAATGCTTGCGGATATACTGGATGATTTCATCGTCCATTTTGTCTCCGCCGGTGCGTACAGAACGGCATGACACGACACCTCCGAACGAGATGATGCCGACTTCACTAGTACCTCCGCCGATATCGACGATGACATTGGCGACAGGCTCGTCCACAGGAAGGTCAGAGCCTATGGCAGCCGCCACCGGTTCCTCGATAAGATGCACTTCCTTGGCGCCATAGCTTTTTACCGCATTGTGAATCGCCCTTCTTTCTACAGAAGTACTTCCAGACGGTGTACAAACGACCACTGTCGGCTTGCGCATCGACAGCCCGGCGACTTTGCTGACTTTTTTCAGGATTTCCTTCAGCATCTGGGCTGTGACGTCATAGTCGGCGATAACGCCGTCTTTCAACGGGCGGATCGGTACAATGTTTTGCGGTGTTTTTCCGACCATTTCTTTAGCCTCGCTGCCTACGGCTACTACATTTTTTGAGTCCATATCAATAGCGACCACAGAGGGCTCGTTTAAAACAATTCCTTTAGATTTCGTGTACACTAATATATTTGCAGTTCCTAAATCAATTCCGATCTCAGCATTAGAAAACATATATAATTTCCTCCATTGATGACAATTTTCAATTATAGCTTTTCTCCCCGGCCGATTTGTTTATGGGGGTGAAAAGTCATGGGATTTATTGGTTTCTCATAATTTCTTCTCAGTCGATTATCATTCTGCTTCGTTGGTTTTTGAGGGTTGTCTAAAATGACAGGTCATAAAGGATGCTTTTTAGCAAAGCGGGCATTTTATAAAAAAAGGCAGGAAGTTGAATTCCCGCCTTTTGCGCATTTTCAAAAAGCCTACTGTTGCTTTTCTTCTAATAGGTTTGCAAGTACTGGCTTTTTATATCGCTCGAGTTTGCGTCCTTCCAAGCGGCGGACACCCAAGTTCTTCAATTCTTTTACGTACCAACCTTTGCTTCCTACGTGCATCCCTATCATCCTTTCCCGTTTTTTCTAAGCGTGAAACGTCTGCAACCATTGTTTTTGACGCTTCCTATAAGCTGTGTGAGCACCAGCTTAATTTTTTCACGGGACATTGTAACATCTAAAAAAACAACGAAAAAGTAAAAAGGTTAAATTAATGTTCAACTAGGTGCTATTATATAAAATAAAGAACGTGTTTGTTACTTGTAAATTTTGCTACATGCCTTCAGGCAGTGCCACTGTTATAATTGGTATATAGTGGAACGTCAAAAAAGGAGGAGGGATGGCAATGGATTTTGCGAGTCGTATGGCGGAGGAAAAAATCAAACAAGCAATCCGTGATGGAGAATTGGATGCCCTTCCCGGGAAGGGCAAAAAGCAAGAATTGGAAGATTTGTCGGCAATCCCGGAAGATATGCGCACGAGCTACCTTATGATGAAAAATTCCGGTTACCTTCCTGATGAAGTCCGCCTGCAGAAAGAATTGGTATCGCTGCAGGAAATGTTGGATCTGGCCAAGGATCCAGAGCAAAAAGAAGGCTATCGCAAACAGCTTTCCGAAAAAGAAATACAGCTTCGCATGCTGATGGAAAAGAAAAACATGAACAAAAACAGCGGATTCAGAAAATACTCCGGAAAAATCAACAAACGCTTCGGAATATAACAAGCGGGGACAACAAGCGGGGGCAACAAACGGGGTCAGTCCCCAAAAACGCTCTGGCCGGGTTTTGCCGGGTATTTCAAGAAGGAAGGGGTTAGTCCCCCGGGGTGACGAACAGCCGATAAAACACTGTCATACCAGGATTTAACACCGAAAAGGAGTCTTTCTTCGCAGTATTTTGGGGACAGTCCCCGCCGTTGGCTGAAGAGTGGGATATTGGCGGTTTGGGGACTGTCCCTAAGTGGAAACTGTCTTTAAACAGAAAGGAGAATCGGGATGTGTGGTCGTTTTACATTGCAGGCCAGCGAAGTGGAAATTTTAAAGGAATATGATTTGGATCAGCCGCTGGAAGGTCATCAAAATCGCTTTAACATTGCACCCGGCCAAGGGGTTTTGGCCATCATCCATAATGGGGAAAACCGCAGTGCAGGTTTTTTGCGTTGGGGGTTGGTCCCCTCATGGGCCAGAGACCCGAAAATCGGTTATAAAATGATCAACGCACGGAGCGAATCTGCACATGAGAAACCGAGTTTTAAAAATTTATTGGCACGCAAGCGGTGTTTAATCGTTGCAGACAGCTTTTATGAATGGAAACATGCCGACGGTCAAAAGCAGCCGAAACGTATTTCATCCTCGAAGCGTCCTTTGTTTGCCTTCGCCGGTCTGTGGGACAAATGGGAGCGAGAAGGCGGAGAACCGTTATTCACGTGTACCATTTTGACAAGAAAAGCAGACAGTTTTATGGAAGACATCCATGATCGAATGCCGGTCATCCTCCCTAAAGAAGCGGAAAAAGACTGGATAGCTCCGGTAAAGCGTAATCCTGAAGAGGTGACCAGTTTCATTGAGGAACTGCCGTCAGAGCCATTGCAGGCATATGACGTCAGTACATTCGTGAACTCGCCCAAAAATGAAGGTGAAACTTGCATTAAGCCATTGGCCTGAAGGCTGATGGCTTTCATCATGAAAAAGGGAGAGTCTATCAGGTTCTGCTCAACAAACGGGGCGTTCAAAGCCCATCCGCTCCCTCTCTCTTTACTTCGCTACCGCATTACTTTGTTGGGGGTCAGTCCCCGGCCGTCCGTCGTCCCCGTCCGTCGTCGCCGGTCGTCGTTCCCGCAGCAGTCCCGCCTCCGTCCGCAAGCGTGCTGCTGATCATGCTGCAGCTGGTTTTCGACGGGTTTCTATTGATTTCGGGTTTGTTCGTGTTTTCTCTTTTTTCGTGATATACAATCGCTTTCTTTTCCTTTATACTTAAGGGGTAATATGCCATACATCGACATTAAATCTAAAGGTGACTAAAATGACACTACTAAAATTAGATCCCAGCTTTAATCAGCGCAAACTCGAGGATTTATTCAATAGGTTGGATGCTGCGGAAGACCGCGAAGAATCCATGCGGTTGATGGTCGAATTGAAAAACTTTGCCCGGGGCCATTTCGAGCAGCTTCATCAATTTAAACATGCGATGGAGCAGTCGGATACTACGGTTACCATCACGAATAACCTGGGTGAAATCACTTATGTCGATGACAACTTTCGCAAGATGACCGGATTTGCTGCCGAAGAGGTTCTCGGCAAAACGCACCGGGTCATTAATTCCGGGTACCACCCTGATTCTTTTTTCCGCGAGCTATGGCTGACAATCCTGGAAGGAAAAGTATGGCGTGGCGAGGTGAAAAACCGTCACAAAAACGGCGGTATTATTTGGATGCAGACAACCATCATCCCCTTGTTGAATCGCGAGGGAAGCCCAGGTTCATTCATCACTTTCCGTAAAGACATATCAAGAGAAAAAGAGATGGAGCATCGGTTGATCAAAACGATGGAGGATGAGTTTGAACGAACATTCGACGCATTGATCAATATGATTTATAAGGTACAGAGGCGGGAGGAAGACGGCAGGTTCTTTCATACCATGATCAAGGGCAGACTTGCCAAAACGCTTGGTTTACCGACTGAACTGGGAGAAGGCATATTTCTGGAGGATTTTCTCCAGATTGAGCAGGCTGAACGATTCAAAGAAAAATACCAAGCCGCCTTTCTTGGCGAAGAAATAAATTTTAAAATGGAATTCAACGAATTGTATTTGTACTTCACACTGGCACCCATTCGGGAAAACGGACAGGTAGTCGAAGTGGTAGGTTCTGCTGTCGACATTACTTCCCTGGAAGAAGCAGAGCAGCAAGTACGCCATTTAGCCTATCACGACCAGCTGACTGGTCTGCCGAACCGCAGTAAATTGGCAGAGGATCTAGATGCGTGGATTGCCCAGGACAATGGACCATTTGTTGTTTTTTACTGTGATTTGGACAGGCTCAAATACATAAACGATGCGATGGGACAGTTTGCCGGAGATCAGGTGATTTCCACGATTGCCAAAAGGATCGAGGATGTGACCTGGGGACAGGGCAACCTGTATCGCTATGGAGGCGATGAGTTTATTTTTGTTCTGCAGGAGGACTGCACCGATGAAGCAATGGAACAGATCGGCAATGTCATCCTTAAACAGATTAACAAACCGCTGATCATAGCAGGCAAAGAATTTTTCATTACGTGTTCCATCGGCATCAGCAGGTTCGGCACCCATGGAAAAACTTCTGAACAGCTGATCAATCATGCAGGTATAGCCATGCATTACTGCAAGGTGAATGGCCGCAATGGAAAATTGGTCTATTCCAAAGAAATGAATCAAACATACAATGATCTTATTCTGCTGGAAGGGGAATTGCGTCGTGCGCTTACCAAAGAAGAACTGACGCTGTATTATCAACCGAAAATCGACGTCAAAAGCGGTGAAATCATCGGTATGGAGGCGTTGACAAGATGGTTCCATCCGGAACGCGGTTTTATATCGCCGCAGCACTTCATCGCCCTCGCGGAAGAAACAGGTTTGATCATCCAGTTGGGAGAATGGGTCATCAAAGAAGCCTGTCGTCAACAAAAGCAATGGAAGGAAGCAGGCTTTAAGATGCAGCGGGTGGCAATAAATGTGTCTGCGCTCGAAATCCAGCGCAAAGATTTCACGGCGAAAGTCCGTAATATTCTCGAGGAAACCGGCGTGCCGCCACAGTGTCTTGAACTGGAAATAACCGAAAACAGTGTCATGCAAAATACCGAAGAATGTATAGAAACCATGAATGAATTGCGTGAAATGGGAATTACACTATCAATCGATGATTTCGGCACCGGCTATTCATCCTTTGGTTATTTGCGGAAATTCCCGATCAATCATTTGAAAATCGATCAATCGTTTATCCGTGATGCTTTCCATGAACCGAGCAACGCGGAGATCGTCAAAGCGATGATCCAGCTTGCCCATACCTTCGGAGTCAAAGTTGTCGCTGAAGGAGTGGAGGAACGTGCAGCCCTCGAATTCCTGAAACACCAGAAATGTGATTATTATCAGGGCTATTACTTTAGCAGGCCGGTTCCGGCTGAGGAATTTGAAAGCATGCTGGTCACAGAATAAGCTTGGATTGTCCTCTTTATCCATATTAAAAATCCCGCCAAAAAGGCGGGATTTTCTTATGCTCCATACGTATTTTGCTGATCCTGCTGATTTTTTTCTTCCCTGGCGACCTTGAGAAAACGCTTGGTTTCGGCTGCTACCACTCCGGAAAGACCGAGCAGTCCTATCAGGTTCGGGAATGCCATAAGCCCGTTCATGATGTCGGCAATTCCCCATACCACATCGAGAGCGGCGATAGAGCCGACGAATACAGCGAGAACAAATATCATCCTGTAAACAGGGATCGCTTTGTCGTTGATCAAGTAGCCAATACACTTTTCCCCATAGTAAGACCAGCCGACAAGCGTTGAAAACGCAAAAAAGATAATACCGATTGCCACAATATAAGTACCAGTATTTCCGAGAAAGACGCCAAATGATTCAGAGGTTAAATCGGCTCCGTCCAATCCGCCTGTGTACTGTCCGGCCATGACAATCGTCAATCCGGTGATGGAACAGACGAGGATGGTGTCGATGAATACTTGGGTCATGGAAACGAGGGCCTGTCTGCCGGGATAGTCTGTCCGCGCTGCGGCAGCAGCTATCGGAGCCGAACCCAGGCCTGCTTCATTGGAAAACACACCGCGTGCCACCCCGTAGCGGATGACGGTTCCAAGAATACCGCCGCCCAAGGCACTTCCTGTAAAGGCATCTGAAAAAATGGTGCCTAAAGCAGAAGGAACGAGGTCGATGTTCAAGATGATGATGATCAATCCACCAAGGACATAAAAAGCGGCCATGATCGGGACAAAGAAAGAGGTGACTTTTCCGATACTTTTAATTCCGCCGATGATTACGAGGAAGACGAGTACAGTCAAAATCACGCCGGTAATCCAGGTCGGAACGCTGAACGAGGTTTCCAGAACGTCAGCTACCGAGTTTGCCTGGACCATGTTGCCGATTCCGAAAGCTGCAATCGCTCCGAAAAGCGCGAATAAGACACCGAGCCACTTTGCTTTCAATCCTTTTTCTAAATAGTACATAGGACCGCCGGACATTTGACCATTACTGTCGGTGACGCGGTACTTCACAGCCAGGATTGCTTCTGCATACTTCGTGGCCATACCGAATACCGCTGTAATCCACATCCAGAACACGGCTCCCGGACCGCCCATCACCACGGCAGTCGCCACACCGGCTATGTTACCTGTTCCGATGGTGGCTGCCATAGCAGTCGTCAGTGCCTGATAATGGCTGATGTCCCCTTTTGACTTTTTGTCCTGCTTAGCCGGGCTGAACGCCAATTTCAAGGCATACGGCAAAGAACGTATTTGCAAAAAGCCAAGCCGGAGCGTTAAGTAAATTCCTGTTCCGACCAGTAAAATCAAAAGTGGCGGTCCCCAGACGTAACCGCTGATCGTTTTGATCATGTCCAATAACTTACTTTCTTCCCCCATATTTTTCCCCCTTTGTAGTACGTACTATTAAAATTTTCCGAAAATTTAGGTAAAATGTCAAGGACAAAAATTACCAGCTTGCTGGATGGGCGCGCAGTCATAATAAATCTTCCAAGAGAAGGAAAACTAATCGGATAAGTAGAAGAAATAACAAAAGCTCTTCCGTCAGAAGTGAAAACGGACTGTGTTTAGAGTGTTTTCCGTGAAAAACGGAATAAGAAACGTTACATTTATAATAGGACAACCAGATTTTTTGAAAGCGGGTGAGGACAACAAGTGATCAACGTTTTGTTTGTATGCCTGGGCAATATATGCCGATCGCCTATGGCCGAGGCGATTTTTCGTGACTTGGTCCGGAAAGAAGGACTGGAAAAAGAAATTGCCGCAGATTCTGCTGGAATAGGCGACTGGCACACCGGCAAACCTCCACACGAAGGAACCAGGGCGATTCTGGACGAACGTGCCATTTCTTATCAGGGCATCACTGCCAGGCAGGTAAGGCCCGCAGATTGGGACGACTATCAGTATATTGTGGCGATGGATGAAAACAACATGAACGACCTTGGCTTTATCAGAGAGAAAACAGAAGGAACCAAGGTAGCCAGACTGATGGATTACGTCGAGGATGCCGAAGAAGTCAATATACCGGATCCGTATTTCACGGGGAATTTCGATTATGTGTATGAATTGATTTACCAGGGCTGTAACAAGCTCTTGGATCAAATCAAACTGGACCATCATTTAAAGACAAGGAGTGGATTGGATGAGTGATTCAAAGCTAGTAAAAGGGATGATTATCGGTGCAGCTGTCGGAGGGTTGATTTCTTTGTGTGACCGTTCGACGAGAACGCAATTTGTCGGAAACTTGAAAAAAACCGGCAGTAGTGCAAGTTATTATTTGCGGAACCCGTCTGTCGCTGTTCACAATGTCCGTGAATGTTATGAGAATGTAACTGGTACACTTTCAAGCGGGGCGGAAAGTGCGCTGGAGATAATGAACCAGGTGCAAAGCACTTTGGAAAATGTCAGCCAGCTTGATGATGACAATCAGTACAAATAACCGGCTTAGAAAAAAGGAGAAAAGGCAGTGCGTGAGTTGATTCAGTTTGTCATTCAGCTTATCAAACGGATATTGGACGACGATGTAGCGGGCATGGCAGCACAGCTTGCCTTCTTTTTTCTATTGTCCTTGTTTCCGTTTTTGCTGTTTTTGATTACGTTGATTGGCTACCTCCCACTGACGCAGCTTGATATCATGCGTTTTGTTTCGCTGTATGCACCGGAAGAAACGTTCAACCTGATAAACGAAAACCTTAGCGGCATCGCGGAAAGTCGAAATGGCCGTTTGCTATCGATTACGATTCTGGCCACATTGTGGACGGCATCCAATGGTATCAACGCTATCATCCGTTCTTTGAACGCTGCTTATAATGTGGAAGAAAATCGTTCGTTTATCGTTTCCCGGTTGATTGCAGTAGTGCTGACAGTGGCGATGGTATCGGTGATTGCGGTGGCGTTTCTGCTCCCGATTTTCGGGAAAGCGATCGGTGTGTATTTGTTTTCTTTCTTCGGCCTGTCAGCTGATTTTTTGCAGCTGTGGAATGCATTGCGCTGGGTGATTTCCTTTGTTGTGTTTTTCATTGTGCTGCTCGCCTTATACAAGATGGCGCCGAATCGGAAAGTGTTTTTCAAGGATGCAGCAGTGGGAGCGGCATTTGCGACTCTGGGCTGGCAGTTGGTTTCCCTTGCCTTTTCTTATTACGTAGACAACATGGGCAGTTATTCCGCTGTCTATGGAAGTCTGGGAACGGTCATCGTGATGATGATTTGGTTTTATCTTTCCGGTATGATCATCATTGCAGGTGGAGAAATAAATGCATTATATGAAAAATTCCGGTCGGAAAAACGTCCTTAATACGAGAACGATGGTGGCCGGGATAAAAACATGTCCAACAAGCGAAAACCGGGCGAATTCTAAATGTTAACTGAATTCGCCCGGTTTTTATGGTTAGAAAAATGATAATCGTTCCCCCCCGGCACGGGAAATTTCAAACAGTTAAAATATAACAGTGATAATTTTAAATGAATACAGTCTATAAAAATATTGATTTAACAGGATTATACTGTTATCTTTTTGTATATAGATATATATAACAAAAAAAGGCGGGATGAAATGAAAAAGTTATTAGTATGGTTTGCCGTTGTCACCCTTACGGTTTTATTGGCAGCCTGCGGGGAGGAAGCAGAGAACTCGCAAGATGCAGCTGAAGAATCAGGATCGAGCAAATGGAAGGAAATCCAGGAAGCAGGGGAGATTGTCGCAGGCACTTCCGGCACCCTTGTTGCTGCTTCTTATTACGAAGGCGAGGAAGAAAATGCCGACCAGCTTACTGGCTATGACGTGGAAGTGATGCGGGAGGTTGCCGACCGGCTTGGTCTTGATGTGTCTTTTGAAATCATGGGTATCGACAGCATGCTGCCGGCAGTGAACAGCGGCCGTATAGATGTAGCTGTCAACGATATCGAAGCGACAGATAACCGCAAGGAGAAATTCAATTTCAGCGAACCCTATAAGTATTCCTATTCAACAATGGTCGTAAGAAAAGAGGACAATTCGGGGATCGAGTCGCTGGAGGATCTGGAAGGCAAGAAAGCTGGCGGAGGTGCTACGACCATCTACAGTCAAATCGCCGAACATTACGGTGCAGAAGTGGTCACCTATGGAAATGCTCCCAATGAAGCCTATTTACGGGATGTGGACAATGGGCGTACCGATGTGATCGTCAATGACTACTTTCTATCCAAATTCGGAGTCGCCGCTTTTCCGGAGTTTGACATCCACCTGCATCCAGAACTGAAGTTCCATCCGACTGAACAGGCGGTGGTGATGCCGAAGAATGCGGATGTACTGACCGGGAAAATCAATGAAGCACTTGCTGAAATGCGGGAAGATGGTACATTGACCGAGCTGGCGGAAAAATTTTATAAAGAAGATGCTTCACAAAAACCGGAGGGTGAAATTCAGGAACTCGAAGGACTGGACCTGTAACCAATCATGGTTGATTTGAATGGATTTTCTTTTGGCGGCTTGTTTGATGTGGAATTAGCGTTAGAGAATCTGCCTTTCGTTTTGGGCGGCGTACCGATGACTATAGCGGTGTCGTTTGCCGGAATGGCTTTCGGTCTTGTGCTGGGTTTGTTGCTTGCCCTGGCCCGTAGTTCTGAAAAAAAGCTGTTGCGCTGGCCGGCGAGGGTGTATCTCTCGTTTATGAGAGGGACGCCGATTTTAGTGTTTTTATTTATTTTATATTTTGGTTTACCGGTAGCGGGGGTTGAACTCACCGCCTACGCCGCTGCTGTTCTTGGATTTGGATTGAATAGCGCCGCCTATATTGCGGAAGTGAACCGCTCTGCATTGAATAGTGTACCCAGGGGGCAATGGGAGTCTGCCCATGCATTGGGATTCAGCTACTGGCAGACGCTCCGGCGGATCATTCTTCCGCAGGCATTCCGGATAGCGATCCCGCCACTGACAAATATTTTTCTGGATCTTGTCAAAGCAACCTCGCTCGCCGCGGTCATCACGGTGCCGGAATTGTTTCAGAAAGCGCAGATCGCGGGCGGCAGGACCTTCGACACGATGACCATGTATGTGCTGGCTGCACTCATTTACTGGCCGTTATGTTCTATCATCTCTTTTCTGCAGGAAAAATTGGAAAAACGGTACAGCCGTTTTGTAAAATAAATAGATAAGCAGAGAAGGGAGACAAATTCGTATGGGAAAAATCACGGTGATTGGCAGTCTCAATATGGACATTATCGTTTCTGTCGACCGGATGCCGCAAAAAGGAGAAACAATCCACGGTAATAAGGTGCAATACTTGCCAGGCGGAAAAGGTGCCAACCAGGCAGTGGCTGTCCGAAGATTGGGAGGAGACGTCCAGCTGTTCGGAAAAATCGGGAAAGACCCATTCGGAGACGAGATATGCGAAAGTCTCTCGCAGCAAGGGTTGCCTACGGAAACCATTTTCCCGATGGAAACAGCGACTGGTATCGCCAATATCACACTTTTACCTGACGATAACAGCATTGTAGTGATACCGGGAGCCAATCAGAATTGGGATCCAGAGAACATAGCCGGACTTTCGGAGGCCATCGGTACGGCAGATGTATTGATGATGCAGCTGGAGATTCCGGTCGCAGCTGTCCACCAAGCCTTGAAGCTGGCAAAACAACAAGGGGTACAGACGATTTTGAATCCTGCCCCGGCCAAACAGCTACCAGTGGAAATGCTGCGATTGGCGGATTTTATCACTCCTAATCAGACGGAGTTGGAAACACTGACAGGCAGGCGAATTACCACGGATGAAGAACTGGAAACGATGATTCAAAAGTGGGAAGCAGATTTCGGCGGACGCTTGATCGTCACCCTGGGTAACAGGGGTGCGGCTTACATGGAAAAAGGGAATTTAAAGGTCATCCCGGCACCACAAATTGATCATATCCGTGATACAACGGGAGCAGGAGACTGTTTCAACGGAGCACTTGCTTATGGAATAGCAGAAGGCTGGGAGCTTTCCTGCTCTATCTCTTTCGCGGTGGCGGCAGCTTCTTTGTCGGTTGCGAAATTCGGAGCCCAGGCAGGCATGCCATCGTTTCAAGACGTCTTGGAATGGTGGGGCTGAGTGAGGGTCGTGAGGAAAAATATAACCTGATACGAAAAACGATCGAATGAAAATGTAAAAACCGAACGAGTTCGAATGCTTCTATTCGAATCATCGTTCGGTTTTTGCTGCTTATAAATCCTTTTTTACTCGGTTGCCCGAATAGGCTGCTTTGACTGTTGCAGGAGCAATGCCCCAAGAATGACGACCAGCATGGCAACAATGACGTAGAAAAACGAAACGGCAGGAAACAAGTCGATAAACACTCCGCCAAGATAAGGGCCGGAAATGCTGCCGATGCTGAAGGCGATTCCGCACATGATATTGCCGGCAGGAAGCAGGGATTTCGGCAAAATATCGGTCATGTAGGAAACACCTAATGAAAAGATCGAACCCAGGAACATGCCCGCCAAGGCGAAGGTGATGAACAGCCAGGCTGCAGAACCTTCAAAAAAAGCGGCCAGCAAAAAAGAAGCACTTCCGAAGCAGAGGACGAGACTCAACAGTTTTTTACGGCCGATTTTGTCGCTTAGTATTCCGAGCGGGATTTGCGTGATCAAGCTACTGGCTGCAAAACAGGGAATAATCAGCGACAGTACATCGACATCGTGGCCGATCCGCAAACCGTAGACGGGGAAAATCCCGTTCAGTGTAGCTTCAAGGAATCCGTAGCCGAATGGCGGAAGCAACGCCACCCAGGCAAGCTTCCAGGTTTTGATGAACCTTCCAAGGGAAGAACGAGGCGCAGCATGAATGCGGTCCTCTCCCTCTTGCTGCGGCCATTCGTTTCGAATGAAAAACAGCGAGGTCCAAACCAAAAAACACAACACTGCAGAAATGATGAACGGCAGGTTTTCGTTGACGGACAACAAACGTGTCATCGTCGGCCCGATGGAAAACCCGAGACTGAAAAACAGTCCGTAATAGGCGATATTTCTTCCCCTTTTTTCTGGTGCTGATGTATAGGTGATCCATGTTTGCGTTCCGAAATTGAGCATATGGTCACCAATCCCGACAGTAACCCGCAGAATGAACCAAAACCATAACGCATGCCACACCGGGAAAAATGCCAAGGAAATAAAGACGAGCAGTCCGCCGATCAATATCATCGGTTTGAATCCCAATTTTTGCATCGGTTTCTCCATGAATGGGGAAGCTAACAGTACTCCTATGTATAATCCTGTCGCATGGAGTCCGTTTACCGAAGAAGGCACTCCATCCTGTTCCAAAAGGAGGGCGAGGAGCGGGAGCAGCATCCCTTGTGAAAACCCGGAAATCGTTACAAGACCGATCAACAGTTTAAATCGTGTCCGATCGGAAACCATCGCTCATTCCTCCCATCTGTTTTGAACTTATGAACCATGCCTGAAGGTTCCAGACTATCCATCAGGCTCTTTGATATAGAGAATAGCAATCCTTTCCAATCTAATATGTCCCATAGAAAAGGTCAACACTTTTATCTTGGTTATTTTGTATTAAAAATGCGGCGTTCCGGGAACATCCATACTAAAAGGTTATAAGGGAGTGGTGATATGGACTTTTATATGAAGGAGCAAGGGGTACGGACATCGTTCGATTTTGGTCAACTGAATATATCAGGCAATGAAGATTACGGTTTCCGTCCGTATCAACTGATGGTCTCCTCCATTGCGGGGTGCAGTGCTTCTGTATTCAGAAAAATAGTCGAGAAGCAGCGAATGGAGTTGGAGGATTGGAAAATTACCGCTGATGTGGAACGAAATCCTGAAGAGGCAAATCGAATCGAACGGATTCAACTCCATTATATTGTAAAAGGGAAAGGGTTGAGTGAGGAGAAACTGAAAAAGAGTCTGCAGACGGCCAGGAAAAATTGTTCAATGATCCGCTCTGTCGAAGACAGTATTACAATTGAAGAAAGTCTTGAATACATCGAGCTGTCTGTATAAACTGAAAAGGTCTTATCTTTTATAAGACCTTTTTTCAATTCGAAAAAGACAGAGGCTCGCGCGTTGAAAGCTGCTATGGACAAAGAAGCGGGCAGAAGGAGTTCTGAACATGGGGAAACAGTTAGTCGTACGGTGGATGTTTTTCATTGCAGGCTTGATTGTATTGTCATTTGGCATCAGTTTGACCATTACTGCCGATTTGGGGGTAGGTGCATGGGATGCGGTCAATGTCGGATTATCCGATGTGACCGATTTGACTGTCGGGAACTGGGTGATGATTATCGGAATTGTTTTGATAGGGGTGAATGCCTGGCTTGCGCAGGAAAGGCCGGACTATTTTGCAATCGTTACCATCCTGGTGATTGGAATGATGATCGATTTTTGGCTGCTGGTCGTCATGGAAGCCTGGAATCTAACCGGATTGGCCATCCAGTCCGGGATGCTTGTCGTCGGTATTTTGGTGCTTGCTTTCGGGGTTTCTTTGTATTTGCAGCCCCAATTGTCCTTGAATCCGGTCGATGGGTTAATGGTTGCCATCCAAAAACGTTGGAAACTCCCGCTTTTGGCGGCCAAAACCATTACGGAAGGATTGGCGCTCGTTGCCGCTTTGCTTATCGGCGGACCAGTCGGTATCGGCACCATCGTGATTCTGTTGCTGATCGGCCCCGCGATACAATTTTTTGAACCGCAGGCAAAGAGGCTGCTTACAGCGCTGACACAGCACCAATGATAAAATAAGGGAGAAACCGGGGGGCTATAACGGTAAAACGGTCTTGCCGGTTTTTTTAGCTGGGTCCGGGTGCATAACAAGTCCTGCGGGTGAAATACTAGGGAAAAAACCGAAAGGATTGGGCACATGAATAAGCTAAAATGGATATTGGCGATTGCCTTATGTCTCATGATCGCTTTTCCTTCCTTTCTTCAGGCAGAAGAAAAGAAGCGGGAGGACGAATCGAAAAAGAATGAGGTTCCCAGCCATGTGTTGAATGTTTCCAAGGAAAATACCTATCCAAACTCTGCGAAAGATGAAGCGGTTTTAGAACCGAGCAAACTGGTGAAGGAGCTCATAGAAGCTTCCGATGTGAAAATAGAAAATCCGGAATTGATCAAATTGTTGAATGAAACCTCGTTGAAGCCCTCTCCATTGGCGATCGGATACCGTGGAATGGTGTATATGGGGCATTGGCCGCTGAATTATAAGTCGGCTGAAACGACGCCGAATTGGGAGTATCAGAAAATCAATACCAATCAATTGAACAATATCGGCGGCGATAATCAGAAGACAATGAGCTACAACCAGGAAGAGGAAAAACATATAAAAGGGGCATTGACGGCAAAAATCACCAACGCCGACCAGGTGAAACGGATGATGCTGCTCGATGCCAAGACGAACACCGACTTGCCGCTGTCGTTTCATACTGTACTGGGAAGAGGGACGAAAACAAGCAATTCATATGCCGTACCGAAGGAAAAAATCGGCCTTCTGACGGCATATGCGCCAGCTGTAAACGAAAAAGGACAGGTAACCTTCGGGGAAGTGTATTTGGAACTGAAGGGATCCAAAAAACGTATCGTCGTGAAAAATGTCACCAAGCAAGGCATCGGAGCCTGGATACCGGTGCAGGATCATGTCTCTTTTTCCTTCCAACTGAATTAAACAGCGAAAGCATTCGATTCGGAATCGAATGCTTTTTTCGTTTTATAGGATTTGACTGTCTGTGATAATGATTGGCTGAAACAGCCACGCCGAGGCTGTTCTTGAGCTTGCCGGAGGCCCAAACGGTGTGGCATGCAGGCGTTGCCACAGGGACGTTGCGGCTTTAGCCTGTATTCCGAAACAGGGTCTTGCGCTTTTGTTCTTGTAAGGGACGACTTTGCTGAAAGCAGCGACTTTCGGAAAAAGAAAATCCCGTGACCGAAAGAAAACCGACTTCCCGAAAAAGAGGATCAACTTGTGATGGAAGGGAAGAAGAGCGATTAATCGTAAAAGAGTCCACATATAAAAAAAGGAAATCAACTGGAAGGTTGATTTCCCGGGCGATTGCGGTAATTGATTTGCTGTTCGGCCATCATGATGCCGTGCTCGTACATCGTTTCTGCGAGGATGCGTCGCGTTTCTTTGGCGGCGGTGAAATACAGCAGGTCGTTGCACAATCCGGTAACTGTGTATTGGTAACCATGGAATTGATCATTCAGCGACGACATGCCATACAGCTGAAAAGGTTCGATCGGATTTCCTGTCAGGTCTTTTTTTAAATAATCCCCGAGCTCGGAATTAAGCCGCCCGACCGTTTCCTCCAAGAGTGCAAACATCTTCTTCGGGTCTTCATAAAAACTGACGCTGACATTTTCGATTACCCGCATTTCTTCCATATTGTAATTTTCAATCGTATGGATTTGACCATTGCCGATGGTTGTCAGTTTTCCGGACCACTGGCGCACCTTTAAAAAACGCAGCCCGATTTCTTCGACCAATCCTTCGTAGGCATTATTGACCTTGACCCAGTCCCCTTTTTCAAGCTGTCTTTCATAAAGAAGGAACATCCCGGCGAGCAGATCTTTGACAAGGCTTTGGGCACCGAAGCCGACGATTATCCCGATCACACCTGCCCCTGCCAGGATATTGCCGGCATTGATGCCGAATTGCCCCAGGACATATACGATAAAGCCGAAGGTTGCAATATACTTGATCAACGAATTCAACATCGACTCGATGGTTTTTTCTTTTTTTTCTTCAATGAAACTGGTTCTTTTGAAAAAGGAATGAATAATCCTCCGTAAAATGACGACTAATAGGAACGTAAGGAGGGCACCGATGACAATTTGGGTGAAACGGCTATCCCAGAATCCCTCTATGTACCCCCACATCTCTTGAAACGACATAGCTTCTACCTCCACGATTTGCTTAATGGGTATTATAGCATGTTCCTTAAGGGAGTTTAAGTCCAGCAGGCTTATCCGGTGGAGAAGTGGACATGCCGGCCTTTTTCCGTTAGGATAGGAAGGGCTTTTTAAAGATAATATGTAAAAAAGACAGGGTGCTTCGCATAAAAGGAGGAACAGCTTAGATGGCAAATCAGGACAAAATCGAACAGCTGAAGGTTCATTTAGCAGGCTTTATGACTCGATTGGAAAACATGGATCCGGAAGAAACGTCTATCGAAGACATCGATCAATTGATCAGCATTTTGGACAAGATGGAGACAAGTTTGAAATGATTTTTGTCAAATGCCGGCAATTTTCGATTGTCGGTTGATTTTTTTTTATCAATCCTTTACTATGGTACAATGGTAGAGTGATAAAGAAAAAGCGTTTTGTTGAGAGGAGTATAGATTTCGTATGTGGATTGTTATTATTTCTGTATTAGTCATGACCGTGCTTAGCCTTTTGCGCGTGAATGTAATCATAGCGATTATAGCTGCAGGGCTCACAGCCGGATTGATGGCCGGATTGACACCGGTGGAAGCTGTGGAGCTGCTTGTCGAGGGAATGGGAGGTCAATCGACTACCGCGCTCAGCTATATATTGCTTGGGGCGTTTGCGGTAGCCATCAGCTATACAGGCATCACCAACTTGCTGGTGAATTACCTGATCAAAATGCTGACTGGCAAAAAAACGATGATGCTGCTGGCGATTGCGGGGATTGCTTCATTATCACAAAACTTGGTACCTGTTCATATTGCATTTATACCGATTTTGATTCCGCCATTATTAAAATTGTTCGATAAAATGAAAATCGATCGTCGCGGAGTGGCAACTGCCCTGACATTCGGTTTGAAGGCACCTTACATCATGATCCCGGCAGGGTTCGGTATCTTGTTTCATCAGACAATAGTGAATGGAATGGTAAACAACGGCAGCGAACTGACGATGAATCAGGCTGCATTGGCAATGCTTATTCCAGGGTCTGGAATGATTGTCGGGCTGTTGATCGCTGTGTTCATCACATACCGAAAGCCGAAAGAGCCGATTGAAATCAGTGAAGAAACAGATGCAGGCGAAGAAATGAGTCAGGAGGTTACCTTTAACAGGAATCATGCTTTTACAATCATAGCGATTGTAGCAGCGTTGGTTGCACAGATTATGACAGACAACTTGATTATCGGTGCATTGACAGGACTCGTGCTAATGTTCGCTTTTCTGGTAGTGCCTTTTAAGCAAGGTGACAGTATCATCAGCGAGGGAATAGCGATGATGGGAACGATTGCCTTCGTTATGCTCGTCGCTTCCGGTTATGGGCACATTTTGCAAGAGACAGATGCTGTCCAAGGATTGGTGGAAGCTTCCTCCAATGTGCTTGGGGATAACAAAGTGATCATCGCTTTTGTATTATTGTTGGTCGGTTTGTTAGTCACCATGGGAATTGGTTCCTCGTTTGGTACCGTTCCGATTTTGGCAGCATTATATGTCCCGATTTGTCTGGCTGCAGGCTTTTCGCCGATGGCCACGGCGGCTTTGATCGGTACGGCAGGGGCCTTGGGCGATGCAGGTTCGCCGGCCTCCGACAGTACGCTCGGGCCAACGGCTGGTCTAAATGCGGACGGCAAGCACAATCACATTTGGGATACATGTGTTCCTACCTTCATCCATTATAATATTCCGTTATTCATTTTTGGCTGGATTGCAGCGGTAATCCTGTAAGCTCAACCAGAAAGCGGCTGTCTCTTCAGTGGGACAGCCGCTTTTTATGGAAAGAAAGAATAAATTTGTGAGATATACTTTGCAGGGAAAAAGACTTTGCTTATGTTTGTCGGTGCACTACACAAATTCGGCGAATTTAGCCTTCCTCTTTTAACAGGCGCTTGCGCTTTTCTTCATGCAATGGAAATTTTTGCGCTTGGGTTTTCCGCATAATCTGTCCGCCCAATGAAAAAATAGGATTAAAAAGAATCTGGGTGAACCATATGTATAAATTATATTGGATCATGCTTGCTGTCCTGCTGTTTGGGGCTGTCGCTGTACCTGCAGGAAATCTGGTTGAAGGGTACGGCTGGGGATATAAGAAAAACAACAATCATCAGCCGCCGGAAGTAGGGAAATACGGCGATATATTAGAAGACAATGGCGGTTACTATCTTGATAAGTCTGGAGAAAAAGTGATTTACTTAACCTTTGATAATGGATATGAACAAGGGTACACGGGCAAAATTCTCGACGTTTTGAAAAAGAGAGATGTTCCGGCCGCCTTTTTCGTGACGGGTCACTATGTCGAAAGCAGTCCGGAGTTGGTGAAGCGAATGGTCGAGGAAGGACATATCGTCGGCAATCATTCGTACCATCATCCTGATTTCACCAAGTTATCGAAACAAAAGATGAAAGAAGAGCTGGACAAGCTTCAAACAGCTGTGGCGAAAATCAGCGATCAAAAAACGATGCAATATGTCCGGCCGCCAAAAGGCACTTTTACGGAACAGTCGATTAAATGGGCGAACGAACTCGGATACATCCATATGTTTTGGTCTCTGGCGTTTGTCGATTGGAACACAAACAGTCAGAAGGGATGGCAATCTGCCTATCAACAGGTGATCGACCAGGTCCATCCCGGTGCGGTCATCCTGCTTCATACGGTATCGGAAGACAATGCAGAAGCATTGGAGTACATGATCGATGACATGCGTAAGCAAGGCTACACGTTTAAAAGCTTGGATGACTTGGTCATGAAGGATCTATTGCCACGCCCGTTCTATCAATTATAAAGCTGAATCCGCCTTTCTTTAAGAGGGGCGGATTTTTTGTGGCAGCAGCAAGAAGTGAAAGTTTTATCCGGATTCAGGCCCCCGCCCTCGAAGCCTTTTTTGTATGCCAGAGGAAGCCTGTCAACCGGATGTTTTTTTCTTTAGCGGGCTGACTTCTTTTTTATAAATGGAAAACTGTCAGAGATTTGGATTTCAACTATAATAAAGGAGACAAGAAAAGATGGGAGGTCGGAAAGTGTGCTGCATCATGTGGAAATAAACGTGACAGATGTAAAGAGAAGCCGCAAGTTTTGGGGCTGGTTATTGGAGGAATTGGGTTATAGCCTCTATCAGGAGTGGGAAAATGGTTTTAGCTATAAGGAAAATAGGACTTATCTGGTATTTGTGCAAGTACAGGAACAATTTCGCGATGCGGGCTACCATCGAAGCAGGGTAGGGCTAAATCACCTAGCATTTCACGCTGAATCGAGGGAACATGTCGACAGGATGACGGAAAAACTGGAACGGCGGCAAGTGCCGATTCTTTACCAGGACAGACATCCGTTTGCTGGTGGGGATGATTATTATGCCGTGTTTTTCGAAGATCCGGACCGGATAAAGGTAGAGCTTGCAGCACCTGAATAATTCAATAAGGAGCCATGTATATGTGGAAAGAGACCATTACACTGGATACAATATATGATTTTGATTATTCATTACAACGATTGCAGATGGATCCGCTGTTGGTTGTTGATCGTCAGCGGCGCAGCGTGGATATTCCTTTGAGAACGGAGGACGGCGAGAGACACAAGGTAACGGTCAGAGCGAAAGGAACTACACCGCACCCGGCTTTTGAAGTATTGGGTGAACAGAAGGATTATCAGACGGAGTTATTAAAACAAACGTTTGATTTATTCCAGTGGGACAAAGATTTGACTGTGATCAACGAGCATTTTATCGGCACAAATTTAGAGCGGCTATTCTATGCGCATCCTGGAACACCGATTGTACGGGACTTTGATTTGTACTTTTCTCTGATGAAAGGGATTATCCACCAACAATTGAATATGAAATTCGCCTATACACTGAGCACCCGGTTTGTTGAAGCGTATGGTACTTATCTTGATGGCGTCTGGTTTTATCCGGAACCGGAAGATATCGCCCGGCTTGATTATGGGGATTTACGGACGATGCAGTTCAGCCAGCGGAAAGCGGAATATGTGATTGATACCTCGGGGAAAATTTCCGGAGGAGAAATCGACTTGGCGGCGCTTGCTGCCCAATCGGACAAACAGATCATCGATCAATTGGTGAAAGTCAGAGGGATCGGTGCCTGGACTGCGGAAAATTGGTTATTGTTCGGCCTTGGACGTGATGACCTGCTGCCCAAGGCCGATATAGGGATTCAAAATGCACTCAAGTTTTATTTTGATATGGATAGGAAACCGACTATATCAGAAATCACCGATATGAGCGATGGATGGGCGCCTTATCAAAGCCATGCTGCTTTGACGCTTTGGCGCAGCATTGAAGGGTGAAAGGGATCAACGCTGCATCTGCAAATATAACTGCTGGTAGACGGCCGCTTCATCTTTGTTGCCTAAAGTCAAATATACTTTGGACAATAGCTGTACCGGTTTCGGATCTTCGGGTTTGAGTTCCATTTCCCATTTAAAGCAGTCGATCGATTTTTCCGGCTGATGGAAGTACAAATATAGTTCACCGAGGGTTCCCTGCTGTTCAGGGTCTTCTTCCAGCTGTTGCATCTTGTTCAGTTTTTGTTCAATTGGCAGATGGATGCCTTGTTTATGAAATGGTTGCAGCCATTGTTTGAGGGTATCTAAATCGTAGTCGCGGAAAAAGGCTGATATGCAGCGTATCACAATCGGTTCCAGTAATTGGGGCTGATCAGAAAACAAATCGATCAGACGGTGGTTCAGACTGCCGAACAGGGAACGGAATGTCGCTGAGCTTGCTTTTGCGAAACAGTCGGCAATGGCTTGTTTGTGAGCGGGTGATGGTTGGATGTCGTTTGCAGTCAAAAGCTGGACCACTGCGTCGGGCTGTTGGCTTTCGAGAAGCTTTTCCAGCAACTGGGCGCCCAATGCCGCTGGTAATTCTGTGGAGTAAGCCAGCTGGCGGTAAAACTGAAGCTGCTGTTCCAGGTCGAATTGCTGTTCAATCAAATCGAAGACGACAAGATCTTCGGCTGTTGTCCGGTTTGTCAGCAGATGCAGGCGGACGGCAATTTCATCAACCAAACGGTTCTGTTGGTGCAGGGTGGCGAGCAATAAGCCGCTGGTTTCCGGTTCATTCAGCCGGTCAAAACTGATCCTCTCGAAATGCTGTGGATCTGAAGAAGCAATCTTTTTCATGTCCGCATAACGCTGTCGATAGCGTTGAAAATCCAAGTGACCTTGCATGTCACGGGCAAAAGTATCTTCTGGTGCATAATCGGCAAAAATGTTCAATGTCTTGTAAGCTAAAAGCATTTGACCGTTACGCCGGTATTTGTAATAAGTATTTTTGAGCAGTTTATGGATGGGTTCATTGGCAGCAAAGCTGTCAAATAAAGTGAGTATATAGGCGGTTTCCAAGGGAGAGTGACTGGCGGATGTTTTTTTATACAGTTGGTTGAAGCTGATCGATCGGAATGAAGGATGGTCGGACAGCACCTGGAGTGTGAGCGGGTGTGTTCCGGAAAAGCTGATTCCTCTGGCGAGCGCCCGGTGGAGAAAGGATCCAAGTTTTATGTGTTTTGCCCGGATGCCGTTGAGCGGTTTATCTTTGTATATATATAAATAATAACAGTCGTCGTTCCGGTCGACCGCTTCGATGATCTTACACGAACGGTACACCACCATGTGCTGCGGTTTCAAGTCGATTGTCTTCTTATTAGCCATTAAGGTAACAGTTTCCCTTTTCATGACAATCCCTCCTTCATATTTGTATCTAGCATATCACAAAAAACCAAGCATTTCCCCCCTGGAAAATTAAAGAAATATAAATACTCGAGACCGGAGACAGAAGACCGGGGAAAGCAGGAGACCGGGGACAGTCCCCATACCGGGGTGGGGTCTGACCCCAAAATGCAGTTTAAGCTCAACAGAATTGACAAATACCCCATTAAATCAAGCTTCCAACCCTATCGGGGACTGACCCCGTAATGGCTGAAGGACTGGCACCAGCTTGTGTGAGGGCCTGACCCCCTGTACCTCCCCCTGTACCTCGACCCCTGCATTAATGGAAAAAAAGGGACAGTCCCCGTTTGAAAGCGGGGACTGTCCCTTTTGCTATTAGTCTTCAATCATGGCGAGGTAGCGTTTGGTTTTTCCGTCGTGTTCGGCGATGAGTATATTTTCTTTATCGGTCGCATAAATGGCGGTGCCTACAGGGAGTTTGGTCGCCATGTTTTCGGTGAATTCATCTCCGTCTGAATAAGTGGCCTCAATGGTTCCCAGTTGTTCCTCTTTCGAGACATCCATGGACTCGAGCGACTTCAAATCGGTTTTGTAAATCCGTTTTTTCCATTGGAACACATCGGCATCCTCGTCCTTTTTCAAAATTTGTTCCACATCAGGGTATGCCTGATTGTGAATCCCTTCATTCCCCGGTGACTTTTCTTCTGACTTTGTGGACGCACAGGCAGTTAGAACGACGGACAGCAACAAGAGAAGAAGCAGGCGAAACTTCATGATCATCACGCACCAATCATCATTTTTTCAATCAAGTTTAGCAGCCGATCCGGTCCTGAAGGGGAAATTCCGTTTCACCGAAAACTTGATTTTGCTAAAGTAATTCACCGATTTACTTTTGTTAAAACTTGCTAATCAGCAAAAATCCAAATTCTTACCAAAGACCTATATAACGACCTTTCTGCTGCACTTTTTTGTGGAGCATCCCCCCTAATGAAAGCTGGAATCAAATTTTATCATAATATTGACAGCGCTTCCATATAGATTGCATAAGTTTTCTTACTTTTCATAGACTTTAGTAATTGATATAATGACTAGAAATTAATACCTGATACCAAATAATAGGAATGAGGGATGAACGGATGGATAAAAAAGACTTGATCGCTCCGGAAAATTATAATATTGCGATGGAAATAGAGAAGTATGCGAGCGGGCCGGAACGGAAGGCGTTGATTTATGAAGACAATGAAGGAAATCAACAGGAAACCACTTATCAAGAGCTGTTAGTCAACGTTAACAAGATCGGAAATGTGTTTTTATCCAATGGTCTCAAAAAAGGGGACAAGGTATTAGTCATGATGCCCCGGTTGATCGAGTCCTACCAAATCTATATGGCGGCTCTTAAAACCGGTATTATCATTATCCCTAGTTCAGAGATGCTGCGGACAAAGGACTTGCAGTACCGGGTAACGCATGGGGAAGTTGCAGGAATCATCAGCTATCATCCATTTGCAGAACAATTTACAGGTATCACGGAATATGATGAATTAATCAAGTTTTCGGTCGGCGGCGAGATAGAAGGATGGCACCACCTCGACCGACTGAAGGAAAAGGCGTCAGAACAACTGGAAATGGCTGCGACCACCCGGGATGACATCGCCTTTCTTCCATACACTTCAGGAACGACTGGGAATCCTAAAGGAGTCGTCCATACACATGGCTGGGGATTTGCCCATTTGAAAACAGCGGCAAACAACTGGCTGGCAATCGAAGACGGAGACGTGGTATGGGCAACAGCTGCTCCGGGCTGGCAAAAATGGGTTTGGAGCCCGTTACTGTCCGTTCTCGGTTCCGGTGCAACCGGGCTTGTTTACAACGGCAAGTTCGATGCGAAGAAATATCTATCTTTGTTGGAAAAGCATGAAGTCAATGTGCTTTGCTGCACACCGACGGAATACCGTTTGATGGCAAAGCTTGATAACCTTGATCAATACGCACTGACCAAACTGCATAGTGCCGTATCGGCAGGGGAGCCTTTGAACCGCGAAGTAATTGATACGTTCCGCAACCACTTTAATATAACCGTCCGGGATGGTTATGGACAGACGGAAAATACACTGCTGCTCGGATTCTTGAAAGGGATGGAAGTAAAACCTGGATCCATGGGCAAGCCTACGCCAGGCAATGAAGTCGTCCTTATTGATGAGGACGGAAATCCAGTGGCACCGGGCAAGGTCGGAGATATTGCCATTCCGCTCGATACACCAGCTTTATTCAAGGAGTACTATAAAGATCCAGAACGCACGAAAAAATCGTTGCGCGGCGATTACTATGTAACGGGTGACCAGGCATCAAAGGATGAAGACGGTTATTACTGGTTCGAAGGACGCAGTGATGACATCATCATCAGCTCTGGCTATACGATCGGACCGTTTGAGGTGGAGGACGCGTTGATCAAACATAAAGCGGTCAAAGAATGTGCTGTCGTCGCTAGTCCTGACCCGGACAGAGGGAATGTCGTCAAGGCGTTCATCGTCCTTCAGCCGAATGTTGATAAAAATAAGGATGGCCTAGTCAAAGAATTGCAAGACTACGCGAAAAAGTGGACTGCCCCTTACAAGTATCCTAGAAAAATAGAATTTATCGAAGAACTGCCGAAAACCTCATCAGGTAAAATAAGAAGAATCGAACTGCGCCAAAAAGAAAAAGCCACCACTAATTAAAGTCAGTACCGCCAAAACCATCAGGGTCAGTCCCCGCCTCTTGGATGCGGGGACTGACCCCGTTTTAGAGTGGCAAAGCGCTGTTTGCGAATCTGGCAGGATGTGTTATGCTTGGGGAAAATGTGGATCTATTCTTATAGGAGGAGAACAGATTGAAAATCTTACGCGAGCTTGGGTGGGTCGTGCTGTTGGCTTTTGTTTTGATCATGATTCCGTTCAAGGTGATCGGCCCCCTTCAGGAGGAACTGCCGAACACGGAAGCGGAAGAAAGTTCTTCCGTAAATGAACAGGTCCATGAATAGCTGTTCAGGTAACTACCATCTCAATAGCTCATGCGCATTTATTTAACAATCCTTTTACTTACATTTACGAAGCCATTCCGGAAACGGAATGGCTTTTTTCATGAAGAAGCTGCTATCTTTTTCAAGTTGACCTCCTTCTCCGTAACGTCCTCCTTCTTGAAAGGTTTGTTCAATCATCCTTATCTTCACCATGTTATATAAAATCTGATATTTGTCGTTCTGTAACGGGTTAATTGAGAATAAACAACAAATTTGACCATTTTTGATTAAAGGAATAAAATAACGGGTAATAGGATGAATACAGGGTTCCATCCTTTTCAACCTCGTACAGATCAATAAAGCCAATACAAAAATTATTTAAAGAAATTCTAATTTAGGGGTTGAAAGTCAAAGAAAGTCAAACTATACTATAGATAAGGTCAAAGATAGTCAAAGTCAAAGACCAAACTACTTACCTTATATATTTGAAGGAGGGAAAGCGAATATGCAATGCCAAAATTGCGGTGTTCGTGAAGCAACCATTAATGTAAACCTTCGTTTTAATAATCAAACACAACAAATGAATTTATGCGAAACTTGCTTTCAAGAAATAAAAAATAGTGCTAAAAATCCATCCGGCTTTTTCAATCAAGGCGGTATGGATTTCAATCAATTCTTTGGCGGAGGAGCGTCTCCGTTTGAAGGGTTCCAGCAAGGAGGCGGACAGGCCCAACAACAGCAAGCCAACGGCGGAAAAGGCGGCGGATTGCTGGATGAGCTTGGTAGAAACCTCTCGCATGCTGCGAAAGCAGGTTTGATCGATCCGGTTATCGGTCGGCAAAACGAAGTGAAACGTGTGATTGAGACATTGAATAGAAGGAACAAAAACAATCCGGTTCTTATCGGGGAACCTGGCGTAGGTAAAACAGCGATTGCAGAAGGGCTTGCCCTGAAAATCGCGGAAGGCGACGTTCCGGCTAAATTGATGAACAAAGAAATTTATCTGCTGGACGTGGCATCTCTGGTAGCCAACACAGGTGTCCGAGGTCAGTTCGAAGAGCGTATGAAACAGCTTGTTTCTGAATTGCAAAACCGGAAAAATGTCATTCTGTTTGTCGATGAGGTGCATCAATTGGTCGGTGCAGGTACAGCGGAAAGCTCCCAAATGGATGCAGGCAACATCCTGAAACCTGCGTTGGCTAGAGGCGAACTGCAGCTGGTCGGTGCTACGACGTTGAAAGAGTACCGCAAAATTGAAAAAGACGCAGCACTGGAACGCCGTTTCCAACCAATCATTGTCAAAGAGCCAAGCGTCGAAGAAGCGGTGC
The DNA here is from genome assembly GCF_041366435.1 of Sediminibacillus sp. JSM 1682029. Classification (NCBI taxonomy): domain Bacteria; kingdom Bacillati; phylum Bacillota; class Bacilli; order Caryophanales; family Bacillaceae; genus Sediminibacillus; species Sediminibacillus sp. JSM 1682029. The sequence goes on along the minus strand of NZ_JBEWYY010000006.1, from coordinate 46,710 downwards.
AGATTCTGCAAGGGCTGCAAGAGCGTTATGAAAGCTATCATCAAGTAAGCTATTCAGACGAAGCCATCCGCGGCGCGGTAACGTTGTCTCAGCGTTATCTGCAGGACAGATTCCTGCCGGACAAAGCGATCGACTTGATGGATGAGTCAGGTGCACGACTGAACCTTGCCAATTCGCAATCCGATAAGGATTCCATCCAAAAACGCCTGGATGAGCTGCACGAAGAAAAAATGCAGGCAGCGGAAAAAGAAGATTATGAACGTGCTGCCAACCTGAGACATCAGGAAATTAAACTGGAAAAACAACTGGAAGAAGCAACCGACGCACCTGCCGCCGAGGTGACGATAGAGGATATTCAATTGCTCGTAGAAGAAAAAACCGGTATTCCGGTTCGGAAAATCCAATCCGACGAGCAGCAGAAAATGAAGTACCTGGCTAAAAATCTGTCCGAAAAAGTCATTGGACAAGAAGTCGCGGTGCAAAAGGTGGCCAAAGCCGTTCGCCGCAGCCGCGCCGGCTTGAAATCCAAACATCGTCCGATTGGATCCTTCCTGTTTGTCGGCCCGACCGGTGTCGGTAAAACAGAATTGACCAAGGCGCTTGCAGAGGAATTGTTCGGTACAAAAGAATCGTTGATCCGTCTTGATATGAGTGAGTACATGGAGAAACACTCCGTGTCTAAGATCATCGGTTCCCCTCCTGGCTATGTCGGCCACGAGGAAGCCGGACAACTGACAGAACGTGTACGCCGCAATCCGTATAGCTTGATTTTGCTGGATGAAATTGAAAAAGCCCACCCGGACGTACAAAATATGTTCCTGCAAATCATGGAAGATGGTCATCTGACCGACAGCCATGGCCGCAGGGTGAGCTTCAAAGAAACAGTCATCATCATGACAAGTAATGCGGGAACCGGCGACAAGCAAATCTCTGTCGGGTTCACCAACACAGTAAATGAAGCTGTTTCGACGCTGGAAAATCTCAGCGCGTACTTCAAGCCGGAATTCCTGAACCGATTCGATGCAATCATTCCATTCAATGAACTGCAAGAATCCGACCTGGTTCAAATCGTCGACTTGATGATTGCTGAACTGGCAGAAACACTGAACGAGGAAGGCTTGACCATTACAGTCAGCGACGATGCGAAAAGATACTTGGCCGACAAAGGCTATGATCCTCGATTCGGTGCAAGACCGCTTCGCCGCGTCATCCAGGAAAAAGTCGAGGATGGTATTACCGACCTTGTCTTGGATGAAGAAGATATCAAGGCGATCAATGTCGAACTGGTGGACAATGAAATCAATGTAGTAAAAGCATAAGCAAGAAAAATGGCTGGTTCCTGGTATGGGGGCCGGCCTTTTTACATATGTAAAAATTTAAAAACGATGATTCATGAAGCCCCCTTTCAGGAGTCCCTCGAGCGAAGTGTAAGTTGTTTCTGATCAGCCCGACGTGCTTTCTGGATTTACATCTACTGCTGCTTGCGGCCGCATAAAACCATGGTTTATTTCCAATCATAAGGTTAACCATCATGCTGACGGAGGTTTTTTATGTGGCGAGGCTGATTGCTGCTTTTATTTTGTTATATTTGGTTGTGATATTCCTCCCTTTTATGGTATGTGCAGCCGCCCGTCACGACTCGGATAACGAGCTGCAGGTGCATTTCATCGATGTAGGGCAGGGGGACAGCATCTTGATAGAAGCACCGAATGGGCGGAACATGCTGGTGGATGGAGGACCGCCTTCTGCAGCGGAAAAAGTGATTGGATATTTACGCGAAAGAAACGTAAAAAAGCTGGACCTGGTAGTAGCGACACATCCGGATATCGATCATATCGGAGGAATGGTCGAAGTGTTGAGTGAATTCGAGGTCAAGCATTTGGTCGACAGCGGAAAGCTATATACGACTGAAACTTATTTTCATTACTTACAGCAAATCAAAAAACAAAAAATTCCGGTGACGATTGCGGCCGGGGAAGAAAATATCGTCATCGATCCACAGCTGACCATCCGTGTTTTAAATACACAAAATGCTTTTAAAACAAATAATCAGTCATCGATTGCATTATCTATAAGGTACGGCCGTGTCGATTTTTTGTTGATGGCTGACGTGGAAACAATTCAGGAACAGCACATTTTGGATGCGAAACATTTGGATGCGGAAATATTGAAGGTTGCGCATCATGGAAGCGGCACCAGCACCTCGTTCGATTTTATCCGGGAAGTACGGCCGGAAACTGCGATTCTATCCTATAGTAAGGCCAATGATTTCGGGCATCCTGTCGACAGGGTCGTCGACTATCTGCAGCTTGCCGGCGCCACCATTTACTCGACTGCCAAGGCTGGGGATATTGTAATCCGGACAGACGGGAAAACCTACGACGTGGATGTTTCAGGTACGGACCGAGTTTTGACCTATTAAACGGTCCCGATATAAAAAAGGCTGGCTCCTTTACGGAACCAGCCTTGATCATTTCTGTTGCTGAAAACATTATTTGTTGTTATTATTGTTTCTAGAGCGACTGTTACCGCCTTTTTGACCGATTTCTTCATAGAATTCACGGTCATATTTGTCGCTAGTAGTTTTACCGCCTTTTTGGCCAATTTCCTGGAAGTGATCTTTGTCATATTTGTCGCTTACAGTGTTACCGCCTTTTTGGCCAATCTCTTGGAAATGGTCTTGACCATATTTATCGCTTACGGTCTTACCGCCTTTTTGACCGATTTCTTGAAAATGGTCTTGACCATATTTGTCACTTACGGTGTTGCCGCCTTTTTGGCCGATTTCCTGGAAGTGATCTTTGTCATATTTGTCGCTTACAGTGTTACCGCCTTTTTGACCGATTTCTTGGAAGTGTTCTTTGTCATATTTGTCGCTTACAGTGTTGCCGCCTTTTTGGCCGATTTCCTGGAAGTGATCTTTGTCATATTTGTCGCTTACAGTGTTGCCGCCTTTTTGGCCGATTTCTTGGAAGTGGTCTTTGTCATATTTGTTGCTTACAGTGTTACCGCCTTTTTGACCTGCTTCTTCTACAGACATCTTATTGTTTCTGCGTTTGTTATTGTTTGCCATCTTTATCTTTCCTCCTTTAAATTGTTTTCACTACTACGAGTTCCACGTATGGACGCTTTTAAACTTTTCTTCTTCTAAGAGGCTACGTTTGATTCAATAATCTTACTTAATTTGGAAAACATATAAGCCTGTTTATCTACTTGTCTTCTGCGGCAGCCGGGGGAAGGTTGGAATACTTGCCAATGTTTCCACTATTGGTTTATACTTAAATGTTAGAAAATTCAATCAAGTAAATGGGCTGCCTTGCGGTTTTTGATGATAAGGAAGAGGGAATATCTCCTTATAGAAGTCAGTATATTATTCCAAATGATAATGGAGGTAACCCGAGTTGATGATAAAATCAGAAGAAAAGATCATTGATTGCACGACAGAATACCGAAAGTTAGAAACATTATTCATTTGCAGGCCGAAATATATGGAAATCACCGAAGTTATTAATGAAACACAACGGCATTATATTAATGGTAATATCGACGTCGATTTGGCAATGGAACAGCATGAGACATTTGCCCGTATATTGGAAAAACACGGAGCGGAAGTTATCCGTCTGGAGCCGGAACATCAGCTCAATGAACAAGTTTTCACCAGGGACATCGGTTTCTGCATTGGCAGCCGATTGTTTTTATCGGAAATGAACACACATATCCGGGGCGCAGAAGTAGACGTATTGAAACAAAGCTTGCAGGATAAAGGCATTTCTTATCATCGTCCTTTTTTACAATCCATTGAAGGCGGAGACGTCATGGTCGATGGTGATAAAATCTGGGTCGGCATCAGTAAAAGGACGACCAGGGAAGCGGCTGAGACCCTGCAATTACAGCTGGGAAATGATTATCAAGTCATCCCGCTACCCATTGACGATAGCATTCTTCATCTTGATTGCGCTTTTAACATCCTTAGTCCCGATTGGGCTTTGATATACCCGGATGCATTTGCTCCCGCAGATTATCAAAAATTGAAAGAAAACTATCATCTGATTGAAGTTACCGCTGCAGAGCAATTTTCCATGGGCACCAACGTCCTTTCCATCGGTGGAGGTAAAGTCATCAGCATGCCGCAAAACAAGGATGTCAATGAAAAAATGCGACGAACCGGTTTCCAAGTGATTGAAGTGGAATTTTCCGAGATTATAAAATCGGGTGGGTCTTTCCGATGCTGCAGTCTCCCGGTTTACCGGTCCAATAGCTGATGATAAAAAAGAAGCCGCCATGATTGGCAGCTTCTTTTTTATGCATCCACTTCACCAGGCGCTTGATCTACTTCCAGGTCAATCTATCGTCCTTTCACTGGAAAAAAACTTCTTCAGATAGAACGATGATCAACATTAGCACAAAAAAGAAAACGGAATTGAGGATTTCCAAGATGCCGATTTTTTTAATAGAAAGTGTTTTTTCAGGCAGCAGCCAGGCTCTTAATAAACTCGGAAAGTAAGCGACACTCAGCCATATTCCTCCGATGAAAAAGCAGCCAATCGTCAGTAAAAGATGATACCCCCAGGAGAAGTACAGGAACTGCCGGTTTTTCTTTTCCCTGATCATCGTTTTCACATAAAAAATACTGCCGAAAAAGAATAAAAAGTTATAGGCAGCCAAAACAAGTGCTGCTGGTTCAATGGTACCCATACCGAGGAAGTAGCTGCCCACTCCGCCGATACAAAAGGTAATCACGGCCACTACATCATTGAGGAACGCTCTTTCCTTTTTCTTTTTGGCAAAGTAAATGTTGACCAAAAACAGCGGAAGCATGGCAATGCCGAAGAGTATCAAACGCCATTCCACCAAGAGTAACGGGAGCAGGAACAGCAGGGCGGCAAGGCCGAACAGAATCGCTCCTTTTTTATAAAGGGAGTTGTTCCGTTTCTTCTTGAATACCATGATAAACGGATAAGTTGCCAAGTATAAACAGAGCCACCCCAGAAACAAGGGGATATGCCAGAATGTAAAGCGGCCGGCAATGGCTTCGAGAAAGAATGGGATGATCAGCATTGCCCAGGCGCCGTGCTGTTTGGGGAATAATTTTTTCATTTTATAAACTCCTTTGAAGGAATCGGTTTTCTTCTATTATGCAAGATTGAATGGAAGGTTAATGTGAGAAATATCACAAGCTGGGAAACAACGGACATAGACAGCCAAACAATTTTTGCTTAACCACTTGCAAAATAGCTCGGTAATGATATATAATACTTCTTGTCTGAGTCAAACAGCACTACTAATCGAATACGGGGCATTAGCTCAGCTGGGAGAGCGCTACACTGGCAGTGTAGAGGTCAGCGGTTCGAGCCCGCTATGCTCCATCACTCAACCCCTTGTCTATCAAGGGGTTTTGCTATGTGTGCGTTTTTAGTTAAAGATGGGATTTATCCTTTTGGGGACGAAATGTTGACGTTTTTTCTAAAGGTGCGTAAATGTGGAATCCTTTCTTCCTACATGACACTCTGAAAGTCGTTAAAACTGCAGCCTGAATTCGATATCATTTTTGTTGTTCCTTATCTGTTATGAAGTCTGAATGAGTATATCATTCTAATATAAAAAGGCATCCATACGATCTTAATGGACGCCTTTTATTTTTATATTTAGTAGTTCTAGCGGAAAATTGACATTTTATCTGTTTCCATTTGCCACAAAGTTCCGCTTTCATGGTTTATTCAATCCGCAAATGCGTTAGTAAGTGGAGGAACAACCTGTTTTTTACGAGAAACAATCCCGCTAAGAAAAGTTGTATTGTCTTTTAAGGTAGTCGAGAAAGCTTGTTCAAATTTGTGTTGTTCTGCTCCTAAAGCCAGTACAAGCGATTCGCTGGTCAAAATATCAGTAATCAATAATACGAACAAATCCAGATCATTGTTTTCAATTTTCTCCGAAATAGCATTTTTTATCTCTTCACTGCGGGATTGGACATTGCTTGTATCCACCACATTTATTTGAGCGATTTCTACGTTTGCACTTCCCATTTTGAATAGCTTAGCGTCAATTGAAATGATGTCTGTCGGATCGAGATTTTCTGTCCCGGCTCCGGCTTTTAATAGCTCCATGCCGAATGTTTCCATTTCCACATCCGCCAATTTGCTGAGTGCCAACGCAGCTTTACGGTCTGCCTCGGTCGTGGTCGGGGATTTAAACAACAATGTATCCGAAATGATTGCTGAGAGCATCAGCCCGGCAATGGCTGCATCCGGCTCTAACTCATGTTCTTTATAGATTTTATAGAGGATGGTCGCGGTGCATCCTACAGGCTCGGTGCGAAAATAGACAGGTTGATCGGAAGAGAAGTTGGAAATGCGATGGTGGTCGACCACTTCAACGATATTCACTTCTTCCAGATTGTCTATACTTTGTGAAGGTTCGTTGTGATCCACTAGAATTACGGCGTGATTTTTTCTCAATGGTTCTGCTGCTAAATCAGGGGCCGGAACCGAAAATGTATCAAGGGCAAATTGTGTTTCCTTTGAAATGCTGCCGAGACGTACCGCCTCTGTTTTGTATCCGAGACTGTTTTTTAAATCTGAATAGGCAATGGCAGAACATATTGCATCTGTATCAGGATTTTTATGACCAAAGATTAAAATAGTATCCACTTTTCATTATCCTTTCCAACCAATTGGTATGGTTTATGCTTGCACTAACTATATTGCTATAGATGATGATCATTGACAAATATTTTTCCGGTAATATATCGTGTAGGTGAAACCTGATTCTCCAGCACACTCTATATAAAGAATAACGACCGAAAAAAATAACAACCACTATTTCAAAAAAATCAGCCAGCATTTTCAAAAATCAATAACCGTTTTGCCACGCTCCTTCTGCTATGCTATACTGAACGTACTACAGACGAAAGGAATGATGGGTGGACAATGAAGAACTAATCTTATTCTCAACTGTTTGAAATAGCATATTTCAAATCACACGAAATAGGATTAGTCTGCCCATTATTTTATAACAGTAAATAGCTGGTATAACATACAGTTTATTTGATATGGCACCGGTATGGCTAATCCTTCCAACTTGCTTGGGAGGATTTTTTATTTGGCCGCTTTACAAGGATGCTGGCCGTGTGGAAGTCCTCCCTTTACGGAAAGGGATTGATAGAATGACCGAAATACTGAAGTTGAACAGCCTGAGCTATGAAGTGAAAAACATAAAGTTGTTTGAAAAGGTGAATGCCAGTGTGCTGCAGGGAGAAGTCATCGGAATCATCGGCAAAAACGGTGCCGGGAAATCGACGCTGCTGAAGCTGATCAATGGAGATATTGCGCCGACAAGCGGCCATTTACAGCGACTTCAGCAGCATATCACCATCGAAATGGTCGAGCAGGAAACAGAAAAACATATGGGGCAAAATATGACCGCGGATGAAGGGAAACTGCGAAAAAAGTGGCAGGTGCCGGATCACGAGTATGATCATTACAGTGGCGGGGAAAAACTGAAGGCGCGGCTTGCGGCAGGTTTTTCGAAAAACGTGCAGCTGTTGTTGCTGGATGAACCGACCAACCATCTGGATCAAAAAAGTACAGAACTTTTATTAGAGCAGATGAAAAGCTACCGCGGCACCATCATTCTCGTATCGCACGATCGTTATTTTTTAGACGAGGCCGCCACGAAAATCTGGTCATTGGAAGGAAATGTGCTTATCGAGCATTCAGGGAATTATTCCAGTTATATGGAGGTACGCAAGCAACGCAGGCTCACCCAGCAGCGCGAGTATGAAAAGCAACAAAAAATGGTGGAACGGATCGAGGGGCAGATGAGCGAACTCACTTCCTGGTCGAAGAAGGCGCATGCGGAATCGACGAAAAAGGAAGGATACAAGGAATATTACCGGTTGAAGGCGAAGCGAATGGATACCCAGGTAAAGTCCAAGCAAAAACGGCTGGAAAAAGAGCTGGAGAAAAACAAGGTGGACGCTGTCGAACCCGAATACACGGTCGATTTTTCCATGAAGGCCAACACCAAGGTCGGCAAGCGCTTCCTGGAAGTGAAGGGTTTGTCGAAATCATTCCCCGGCAAAACGCTGTTCCAAAATGCCCGCTTTATTATCCAGCATGGAGAAAAGCTTGCCATCACCGGACCGAACGGCAGCGGAAAAACGACTTTGTTGAACATCATCATGGGCAGAGAAACGGCGGAAGGCGAGGTATGGATTTCACCCGCAGCAGATATCGGCTACTTGACCCAGGAAGTATTCGATTTGCCGCTTGACGAAACACCGGAGCAGTTATTTTACCGAAACACGTTTAAGGAGAGAGGCAAGGTCCGGAATTTGATGAAGCATTTAGGCTTCTCTGCTTCCCAGTGGACAGAGCAGATTTCCGAGATGAGCATGGGCGAGCGGGTGAAGTGCAAGCTGATGGATTACATTTTGGAGGAAAAAGATGTGCTCCTTCTGGATGAACCGACCAATCATTTGGATTTACCTTCGCGCGAGCAGCTGGAAGAAACGTTAGCCCACTATAACGGGACGCTGGTAGTCGTATCACATGACCGTTACTTCCTGGAAAAGACGACAAATGACAAACTCGTCATAGCCGATCATCGAATTAAAAAGCAAGGCAATATAGTATCCTCCAAAGCGGATGAGCAGGAAGAATTGCGGCTGAAACTGGAAACAGAACGACAGGAAATACTGGGGAAACTCAGTTTTATGACGCCAAGTGACAAGGAGTATGCAAAGCTTGATGCAAAGTTCCTCGAGCTTACCCGACAGATCAATCAGATGCGCTGATGCATGATGCAGAGCCGCTTCTCTTTTAGTAAGTTAGAGAGGCGGCTTTTTTTGATGGTACAGCCAAGTATGGAATTTGGTACAATGAAGAAAGGGTTGAACCGGGAGATTGAGAGGGATCCCCTACACTGGATTCCAAGTCAAATGCAATGCGGCGGTTGTCTTCCAAACTATTAGAGAAAAAAGACTTCCTCCACAAGAAGTTCCTCCAAAAAAATGCTCATTCTTTCGTGAGTGTATTTCGTTTTTTCTGTGCCTGCCAGGTCGAAATCATACTGGGCACGCCAGCCATCATACTAACCAAAAAACTCCACATCACATAGTGCCATTCTCCCGTGAGGAGAGCCACACAAATGAAAAACACGAACTGACCGACAAGCGCAAACCAGGAAGCAATCCAGGCAAACCGCAAGTTTTCTCTCATCCCATCCTCCTATCCGGACAATGCAGTCCAATCGATTGTTCCGTCTTTGATAACTCAAGCTTACCATATAGCTGTAGGGGTGACCATTTTTATAAAATAAAGCAATTGTAAAATTTTTACGTTTCATCCGGTTTTTATCTGAATTTTTTGTTAAAATAAATAGAGGCATTTATTTATAAAGGGAGGGAAAGAGATGGGCCGTAAGCTGGAATGGAAGATCGACTTGGGTATAGTACTACTTCTTTGTTTCATTACCCCGCTGTTTGCCATGGATCCCCAGGCACACCCTGTATTGCTGTATTCACTCGCTGTCCTGTTAATCTTTTCTTTCATCTTCCGGAATTTTTTTGTTTATATAGATTTACGGACCAAGGCAGGAGGGGCCATTCTATGGAGTCAGCTCTCATTGGCATCCGCCATGACAGTGATCGACCAGTCCTTTATATCGCAAATTTTTTTGTTGTTCCTTGTGGGGGAAGCTGCTTTTTATCGGAGGAAGTATGATAGTTTCGCTTATGCTGCAATAGCCTATCTATCTTTTGTCGTTGGCAGGTTTGTCGTATTTGATTTGCCTGCTGAGGATATATGGGGGATTGTCATCCCGAAAAGCTTGGATTTTATTTGCTTTTACGGGATCAGTTATTTGGCTAAATACATAGCTATACAAAAGCGACAGCTCTCCAAAGCACACAACCGCATGAAACAGGCGTCCATTCAACTGGAAGAGACAACGCTTCTGAAAGAGCGCACAAAAATATCCAGGGAAATACATGATACAATCGGTCATTCGTTTACGACCGCAATCATGGGCATAGAAGCCAGCAGAAGAGTGTGGAAACAAGACCAACAGAAAGCGGGGAAGCTTCTGGGCGATATAAAACAGCAGCTGCAAGCAGGATTGGACGATGTCCGGAAATCGGTCCGAATGCTGAGCGATCCATACACTCCGGAAAATGTCACAGAGAAGCTCATCGATCTGATTGAAAATACGAAAGACAGGACGGGAGTGATCATTGTTTACGATATAGAAAAGCTCGATGGCAAGCTTAATCCAGACCAGACGTTAGTGGTTCACCGTGCCCTGCAAGAAGGGTTGGCCAATGGATTGCGTCACGGAAGAAGTACACAATTCCGGTTCAACTTGAAACTGCACGCTGAAAGGGTCGTTTTTCATCTCGCAGATAATGGAAGCGGCTTTTCGGTGAAACGGACAACGCCTGGCTTTGGGCTGATGGGAATGGAAGAGCGCGTCCGGCAGCTGGAGGGCGAGTTTCAAATCGAATCTGAACCGGCAAAAGGGACAGTCATCACCTTTTCCTTTCCGGTTGATGCAAATGAAACAGAAAAATTGCAAGCAGGAGCGAGTTTATGAATCCTATAAAAGTATTGATTGCTGATGATCAGCCTGTCTTTTGCGAAGGGCTGGCAGTCTTGCTGGAATTGGAACCGGATATCAAGGTGGCAGCTTGTGCGGCAAATGGAACGGAAGCGGTCAAGTTGGCTGAAAAGCATCGGCCTGATGTCGTGCTAATGGACCTTCGGATGCCGAACATGGGCGGCCTGACAGCGACAAGAATCATAAAATCGGATTTTCCCGGAATTCAAGTCCTGATGCTGACGACGTTTTCCGAGGATGAATATATTGCAGAATCGGTAAAAATCGGTGCATCCGGATACCTCTTGAAAGACGCGGACACAGAACAGATAATCCGCGGCATCAGGGATTGTCATGCCGGCCAATTGCTTTTACCTTCTTCGTTTCATTCCATGCTGGCAGGTCAGCTGGAAGCAAGGCGACCAGCAGATTCACGTCCACCTTTACCGGCTGGCGTGCTGGATGCACTGACCAGGACAGAGGATGATATACTGGGATTGCTTTTGGAAGGTAAAAAGAATAAAGAAATTGCCGAACAACTCTATTTATCTGTTGGAACGGTCAAAAATTACCTTAGCGGGCTGTATAAAAAGTTGAATGTCCGCAGTCGCAGAGAGGTTTTGGCCTTACTAAAAAATCTTGAAAACTAGCTTCTGGCATTTTCCAAAATCGATTTGCCCGGACGGTTTGCTGAATTCCTGCCGTTATACTGCTTCAAGTATTGCTGCAGGAAATCGCGAATTTCCTGCGAAGTCATTCCCAGTTCCGCTGCTTCCTGGATCAGTTCCAGCCATTCCGTATCGATATAGGACTGTTTATTATCGCTCAACATGCTCATTCCTTCCGGTTGGGTGTTCTTATTGTCATTTTAAAAAATTGCCGAATGCGTGGATAGATAATAAAAGTAATCGAAAGGTCATAAAGGTCACGTTTTAAGAAAGAATTCGAATTTTAGTATGTACGTAAATATTTTTATTTTACTACCTTGCAATGTTCACTACTGAATGATATTCTATAGTAGATCATAGATGACCAACCAAGAATATAAGACAACAAGCACAGGAGGAGAGCCCAGTGAATGTTCAGTTCAAAAAAGGAGCATTGGAACTATGCGTTCTCGTTTTAATCTGCAAGAAAGAACAGTATGGTTATGAACTGGCACAAAATGTGGCAAAGTACATTTCCATTGCTGAAGGGACCCTTTATCCATTATTGAGAAGGCTGACGAAGGAACAATATTTGGACACCTATATGTCGCCTTCAAGGGAGGGTCCGGCCAGAAAGTACTATAAACTTTCCGAGAAGGGAGAAGAAAGGATGGAAACACTCATAGAAGAATGGAATCAATTTACGGTCTCTGTCAATGGATTGGTCCAGGATATCGGGAGGGGAGAAGCGTGACAAAAGACATGTTTTTGAAAGAAATCGACAAACGGCTTAAAGGTCTCTCCAATAAGGAAAAAGAAGAGATATTGTTCGACTTCGAAGAGCACATAGATGCTGCATTATTGGAAGGAAGAGATGAACGGGAAATCATGGAGGGGCTGGGAAACCCGACTGCAATTGCAAGAGAGTTGTCTGCAGAAGCGAGTCTGAAAATAGCAGAACAGGAACGTTCCATCCCGAATATTGGAAGGGCGGTCATGTCTATCATCAGTGTCAGCCTGATCAACCTCCTCATTGTGCTTGGCCCTGCCCTCGGTATTTTGGCCTTGTATATCGGTTTGTATGGAGCGGCTGCAGCTTTGTCGCTTTCCCCGTTGGTTTTCCTTTTCAAGGTTGTGTTTCTGCACTCCTCCAATCTGTTATTCGATTTCTTTGTATCCATTACGCTGGGCAGTTTCGGAGTGCTTTGTAGTATCGGTTTGTGGAAAGTAGGAAAATGGCTGTATCGTTTGCTGATCAAGTATATGAAGTTCAACTTTTTATTAATGAAGGGAGAAGGTTACAAGTGAAAAAATGGATTGTGTCCTTGTTGACAATACTGATTGTCGGAATCGCAGGGATGATAACTATTTACCTTACAACGGGTATTTCCCGTGCATCCGTCATAGCGGAGGAGAGCTTTCAGGCAGGTGAAATAACGCGCATTCAAGTTGCGGCAACTTCGATGAATGTGACGGTGAAGAGCCAGTCATCCAATCAAATAGAGGCAACGGTGGAAGGCGACGTCTTGGAAAAAGACCAGGATGAGCAACTATACCAAATGGAGCAAACGGATGATACACTCATGATCACCCAAAAAGAGAAAGAGAACCGATTAGGTTTTTTTCCGTGGGACACGGCAAAAAAATTGCATGTGACGGTAAGCGTTCCGGAAGGATTGTATGACAAAGTTTCGCTCGAAACAACTTCAGGCGATATTGTCCTTGATCATGTAGAAACATCCAGTGCGCAAATCACCTCTACTTCAGGCGATGTGGATCTGACCGGGAACAAGATAACAGACAGCCTGATGATGGAGGCGACAAGCGGAGATATACAAGCAGAGAAAAATACAATCGAATCTGCTTCCATCAAAACAACCAGCGGTACCATCACTAATAAGCAGGTTGAAGGATCGCGGTTCAAGTACGAAGCAACCTCCGGTGATGTTGTACTTTCTCATTCAAGTGAAGTGGAAGAAGTGGATATCAAGACTACCAGCGGTGATGTGTCGGCCGAATATGGTTTACCTCAAGACCGATTTGAAGTTGATTTTCAAAGCAGCTCGGGCGATGGGCGTGTTTCAATGGAAGATGTTTTGTTTGAAGAAAAATCCGAACACAATATCCACGGTTTCATCGGAGAGAATCCTATCCACGTATTGAAGGTCAGGACGAATTCAGGTGACTTTAAATTGAAAGGAAGGTAACTTCACAGGCAATAATATGGCGTTGCTGCCAGTGACCATGCAGGATAGAAGACAAGACAGGCGGGTGTGATTTGCAGTCATGCTGTGAGCCGGTTTTTAAATGAGAAAAGGGACTTCCCGGTATGAAGTCCTCTCTAGCTCCTTTTCATTCACTTTTGGGAGTGTTCCGGTTTCGCTGCGCCTGCCAGGTCGCCATCATACTCGGCACCCTCTTGCCATTTACCAGTCAAAGATATACTTTAACGTCAAGGTGATCGCTGTATGGCTCAATGCCCCGATTAAAAAGGCCGGCAAATGGGCGTTTTCTTCGGAAGGGAGTTCTTTTTTCAACACATTCAAAATCATCGCCCCGGAAATGAAGGCATAAACGAGAGCCAGAACGAAAGGCGGAAAGGGAATGGCGATCCCAGCCACCCAACCAGCGAAAATACCAAAAGCCAAAATGTAACGTCCGAATTTCTCATAGCGGCCGGCATCTTCACGCCACAGGTCATGCGAGACGGCCATGTAGTGAAATCCTACTGCCACCCCGTAGAAAGCTGCTTCCACTCCTTCCATATCCGTCCCGAATACAATAAAAGCGATCAACATGTTATAGACGCAGAAAAAAGCGATTTGAATCCAAAAGAAGCGGCCTTCTCCATTTGGATGCTCCCTCTCCGCTTTGTCCGCCGCCTTGTGAATGGCATAAAAGACAATCACGCCGATAAGCCCGATGAAGTATAGTTCTGTTTCCATCGTCAATCCGCCGGCTTTGTCACCGTAATCCTCCTGCTGTTTATGAAGGGAGGGCAAGACATAGACGAATACATAAGAGACAGCGATCCCGCCGGAAAAAGACAGCCATCTCGCAGGGCCCAGTCGGGAGGAAGCGATGATTTTGTTGGAAAACAATTGGACAATCAAGTAAGCAATTCCGATGATGATACTGCCTGCGGACACTGGGTTTCCTCCATCCTGAGAGATTTTCGTTATTTCATTGATTCCCCGGGGACTTAAACGGTAAACCGGAGGGAGGAAGACAATCGCTTCCCTTTGCGGAGCGGCACCGTACGATTTACAATAAGGGAAGTGTCTTATTGTGAACTACAGGACGGCATAGCAGGAACAGAATAGTAGGTGAACAGTGTGAAGAAGTTTATCAAACAAACAGCAGCTGGATTGTTCCCGGGTTATTTCGCCATGGTCATGGCGACCGGGGCCTTGTCGATCGCTGCAGAAGTCCTTGGCATGGAGTGGTTCGCCGTTGCTTTATTGGTTTCGAATGTAATCGTTTATGCGTTGCTCTGGCTGTTGACGTTTATTCGGCTGATTGGATTCTTTTCGCTCTTTGCCGCTGATTTCGCCAACCATGCGAAAGGTCCGGGCTTTTTTACATTGATTGCCGGTACATGCATGCTTGGCAGTCAATGGATAATCATTACGGAAACTCCTTTTTTGGCAGCCTGTTTGTGGGGATTCGGTTTTATATTATGGTTGGTCATCATGTATAGCTTTTTTACCATCGTCACGGTGCGACAAGCCACCCCCACGCTGGCAGCAGGGATAAATGGCGCCTGGCTGTTAGCAGTCGTGGCAGCCCAGTCTTTATCCATTTTAGGCAGCTTGTTGGCTGAAACGATGGGTACCGGCAAACAAGTGATGCTGTTTCTTACTTTGAGCCTTCATTTGGCCGGTTGCATGCTATATCTCATCTTGATTACGCTGATTTTTTACCGATTTATTTTTCTGAAGATGGAGCATGCGGAACTTACCCCGCCATATTGGATTAATATGGGGGCAGTGGCAATCAGCACGATGGCTGGTTGTACTCTTTTGCTGCATGGCGGTGGCTGGCAATTGATTGAAACCATCCGGCCGTTTCTGACGGGATTCACTTTATTCTTCTGGGTTTTCGGAACATGGTGGACTCCGCTGCTGGTGATTTTGTTTATCTGGCGGCACTTGTACCATCGTTATCCGCTAAGCTATGAACCGCAGCAGTGGGGGATGGTGTTTCCGCTTGCGATGTACACAATCAGTACATTTTATTTAGCGACTGTACTCCATCTGGAATTTTTGTTCTTCATCCCGGAAATCATGGTATATGTCGCCTTGATAGCATGGCTGGCGGTAACGATTGGATTGCTTCGACATGTAGTCAAAAAGTATCGTACTAATGTGGCAGATGGAAAGTAAACATAGCTTTACAGATGAAGGAGTGGTAATGGTGCAGGTTAATAGAAAGCGGGTGTATGAGCAACCGGAAAACGATGACGGTGTGCGTGTATTGGTGGATCGGATTTGGCCGCGTGGTCTTTCGAAACAAAAAGCGGCGGTGGATCACTGGTTGAAAGAGCTTGCGCCGTCTGCCGAACTGCGAAAATGGTTTCAGCATGACCCGGAGAAATTCCCGGATTTCAAACAAAAATATATCCAGGAAATCACAATGGATGAGACAAAAAGAGAGCATATCGGGAAACTGAAGGAAATCATCGAGGAAAGTGAATCGGTGACCCTCGTTTACGGGGCAAAGGATACGGAGCATAACCAGGCGGTTGTGCTTCAGGAGTGGCTCGAAGGACTGGGTTGAAAGGCAGTTCGATTGCAGCTTTGCCGTTTTAGCTAGTAAAATAGACAACGTAAAAACGATAGAGAGGATTGTTTTTATGTTCAACCTTTTCAAAAAGAAAAAATGTGCAATGTGCGGCCAGAAAGCAGTAAAGCCGACTGAATATAGAAATGATGGCGGCGCAAAAGTGCTTGTTTGTCATAAATGTGTCCCTTATGCTGAAAGAAGGGCGTTCCGGAAAGCGTAAATGAAATGGCGTGCAAACCGATGTGGTTTGGCACGCCATTTTTATATGGTGGGGATTTTCGGTTTTGCGTGAGCATTTTCTTTAACCTGTGTGTTGGCTATATAGGTTAAAATCAAAATGTAAAACGGATAAGCGAATAATCCAGGCAAAATAATCAACCCCAATACAGGGGTCGGTTCATCTCCAGGGTTCGTGATAGGAAACAACCTGGAAAACCCGTAAGTGAAAAGGAGAAAGTACGGAATCCAAAGTACGGCTGTCCAAAAACCAGCGTTTCGGCCTTTTATCCACTTTTTACTTAATACGTATATTCCGACCGACCCAACAACGAACACTATCAGCATGACGGCGAGAAGTGTTCCGTTGACGACTGTCGCTTTCCAACCGGTCAATCGGTATATTCGATAAATATTTACAGTCAGTTCGAGTGGAATCAGGGCCATTAATGCATAAAGCATGCTGACCCCGTTTAGTTTCAGAAAGTATGTCATCCATTCCTCTCCCGTCAATATCCTTTGTCAAAATCGACAAGGTTGATGGAAGGTGCTTCCCCTTTGAGATACTGTTTTAGATTGGGGATGAAAATGTCTTCGATCAGGCGTTTGTCATAATGTTCGGTAGAACCTGCCGAATGCGGTGTCAGGATGACATTGTCCAGCTCCCAGAGCGGACTATCTTCCGGCAGCGGTTCTTTTTCAAATACGTCCAGTCCTGCGCCGGCGATTTTTTCCGTTTGCAATGCTTCAACCAAGGCAGATTCGTCGACGACTTCCCCGCGTCCGATATTGATAAAGAAACTGGAAGATTTCATCGTATGGAACTGTTTTTCTCCAAATAGATGATGTGTCTCGCTGGTGAGCGGCACAGTGACGATGACATAGTCACACGACGGGAGAACCTCGTTCAGCCGCTCAGTAGTAACCATTTCATCGACAAACTCCTCCGGCTTTTGTGAATGCCGCACGCCGATCACCTTCATACCGAATGCCTTGGCAATCTTGGCAGTTTCTTTCCCGATTGCACCCATCCCGATAATGCCGGCTGTTTTTCTGTGAAGTTCCAGTTTCAAGTGTTCATGGGCCCATGTTTTCGATTGCTGATTCCGTACATAAGCATGAATTTTGCGGGTCAGACTGAGCATCATTGCAAAAATCGTCTCGGAAATCGGATAAGCATGCACACCGTTTGCACTTGTCAAAGCAATGCTCCGTTCAGCAAAAGCTTCGAGCGGGTGGCTGTCCACTCCCGCACTCCAGCTTTGCACCCAGCGGAGGCTGGATGCAGCGTTGAGAGCTGCGCTCATATCCTTTTTCCAGCCGGCAATGATTTCAGCCGATTGAACATGTTTCTGCCACGTTTCCTGATCCTTCCCGACGATCACTTCCCAATCCGGGACAATATTTTTCACTTGGCCTTGCAGTTCTTTTTCAATGTTTTGTGCGATTACCAGTTTGCGTTTACTCATTCTTTCACCTCTTTTATCTTCGTCTCATAATTTTATCCTTGCTATCATTCTATCATGGAAGCTTGGAAAAGACGGAGGCGCCGCTTCCTCTGAAAGAAAATCAACTCTTACCGAAAAAGAATCAAAAGTTGCAAAACAAGATAAAATAACAATAAAAGAAGATCAAATATCAGGAAAACTATCGAAATAAAAAAGGAATGGATTATTCCAGTATTGGGACGACTATATTATAATGAGGCAAAGGGGGGATGAGGTTATGGAAGATCAAACGGCATCCGAAAGCCGCTATATGATGGTCAAAATGAACAGCATGGAAACGGCCAGTATCCGGAACATAGACCCGACTTTTTATGTCTATGATAAAAAAGAGGAACAGACTATATCCTTTTCCGTTTCCGAGATTGCTGATTTAAAAGATAAAGACTTGAAAGTTTATTTAAAGGAATACTTTCAGCAACTGGCAAAAGAAGCCTCCAAATAGGAGGCTTCTTTTGTTATTTGCTGACGTTCTGTTTAGGATCGGAAACTTGTTTAATCTGACTTAGCGAAGCTCCGTTATTTAGGTCCCCATGTTTATAAGAAGCAAAGTAAGTTTCCCCTTCTTCTATTAGATTCCACGTGTTCTCATTTTTGATTTTTATAGTAAACTCTTGCTCCTCTTTATCAAATGGATCAATGACTTCTATAGAATATGAATGATGTGTGGTATCTTCATGTTTTTGATTTACCTTTATGTAACTTGCAGTGATGTTTTGGCTACAGCCACATGTCGCTATTAACAAAATAAGGAAGAGTGCTAATCTAGACTTAAAAAACATACTTATCCTCCTAGTTACCATTTATGGGATATTACTAGTATATTTGACTAGTTATTAATTTTACAATTGCTTTAACAGATGATTAAAACCCCATTTTTTATGGTAAATGGAAAATGAAGGCTTTGAGGAATATAACTATGGAGTAGAGGATATAGGTTCTGCATTGCTGAGATTTTTCATTGTCCTCACTGTTTAAATACCTATTAGCCAAAGAAGAATAAGGTTCTCTTCTTGTCTGGGCACACGGAAATAAGACCAGGGAAACGTAAGGAGAGGCAAGATACGGAGACTTCAACAGGAACTGCATGAGCTGAAAGTTCCGCGAAAGCTTCTTTTCTTTCAGAGGAAGTTGAAGCCGTGACCGAGGATTCGTAGCGATGCGAAATACAGTCAAACAATCGGGTAGAAAGAAGTCTCTCTAAAGAAATACCAATAAAACTACATGAATTCGATTTGAAAAATAACAAAAAGAAGCCTCCAAATAGGAGGCTTCTTTTGTCATCACTAGCCAGTCATCAACTGCTGCTGGAGGCAGCAGCAGCCGAGGCTCCTGCAACAGCTGCAAGCATGGCTGCCTGTTGTGCCTGGATCACGGTTTCCATGGTGGTGTAAAGACTTGTTTCCAGCAGAGATGAATCTGCAAGCTTGTCGCTCATGAACAAATTGATGGCCAGAATGGTCGTGATATCCTTTTGCCAACGGAACGACTTGTGTTTGTTTAACTCCTCGATAATTTGACTGATGACATCCAATTCGACGAGTTCTTCCGGCAGCAGCGCCAGCATGCCCATCTCCGGATAAAACTTTGTTTTTTGTTTAATTCCTGCCTGGCCAAAAGCCTGATGAATATAGGACGTACGCTCGACAAGCAAATCCACATCGACATGCTCATCCAGTGTCAATATGTGGCTGAGAAACTGCAAGTCGTTTCCCTTGCGGAATCCTTGTTTGTTCAGCCGCTCATAATACGCTTCCGTCCGGTCGGTCAATTCCGTAACGGTGCCGTCGTTTTGGGCCAGCAGTGCTGCCAATGGGTAATCACTGCTGGAAGTGAGGAAGCTGTGCTCGTCCTTCATCTTCTGAAACATCGCATCCGTTTTGAGAATGTCATCGCTGAAATCGCCGTTTTCCTTTGCATGGGAAAGCAGGACCATGGCGGAAATGTAGGTAAAGATTCCGCGACGGAACCCTGTCTCTATCAGCCTTTTATATATCCTGCGCAATTCCTGGAATTTTTCCCGGGGATTTGCAAACCGGACATCCAGCATCGCCGCAATGGTAAATCTGGATTGGGATTTCAAGGATGAAAATATCCCCACTTCCTGTTTGATATAATCGGCAAGCCGGACGAACTTTCCGTAATCAAACGTTTTCCCGTTTATGACATACATGGAGGCGGCCATCATCAAGACCCGCTGGTCAGAAACCTTCCATTTCAATTTTGCTTTCAGTTGATCGAAAATTTCTAAGTTCGCTGACGTCTTCTGCTGTAATTCTTCCGTATACATGTAAACACGTCCTTGTTTGTGCTGTTTACTTAGTATACGAAGGCTGACTGCGAAAAGTTTCATCCACCAGGTGAAATTATCTGGCGACTTCTTCGATTAACAACTGATAGTTATCAGGCAGTGCATTTTCTTGTTTTGTCTTTTCGATAAAGGCAGCCGCCTCATCGTATGTGTCGAATAACAGCTCCTTATTGTCTTGATAAAACTCTACACGTATGCCGCCTTTCACTAACCCCGTCACTTTATACATATTATCTACTCCCCCTGTTTAACATATGGATCATCGAATGGAATGTTTTTGCTATACAGACAGGAAAATTCACAAAATAAAAAGCCGAAAAGGAATGTACGTATACATTCCTTTTCGGCTTATGTCTGGCTTTCATCATCCAGCTCATTTCCACCTGTTATTTTTCTGGTTTCATTATAATAATGATATAGCCTTTATCCAAGGAGAAGTCCCAATCGGCAAACACGTCCTCGATTTGGACTTCAAGCAATGATTCCAGCAAATCAGTATTCAGTAAACTTTTTTCCAGCCGGCGTTTGGACAGCTTCAACTGTTCCTCGAATCCTGCGGCTATCAGCTCGCGCTCAATGCGCACCAGGATTCCTTCGCGTACGATGACCAGTGTCCTTGGGTTCAGCATCAGTGAATGTAAATTGCGCGGCGCCTTTTGCGCCTTTTCACTGAAGCGGACGATTTCCTCATGGACTTGTTCGCGGCTTGGATAACTTAAATAGTCACTATCGTTTTTCATTTCACTATCTGCCATCTCGGCAATGATGATCCCGGTCTTGTTTTCCAAAGACCAGTCGTAATAAATATTTCGGATTTCCACTTTTGCCGTTGTCCGGACGGTCGCTTTGATATCAGGAAGCAGTTCCTGCATCAATAAATCCCGAGTTTCCTGCACTTTCAAGTTGTTGTTTTGTTTGACAAGCACTTTTTCCATCGGTGCCAGAAAATCACGAAGATGGATGGTGATGAATGGCCGGACAAATGAAACAAAAATGGATGATGGGCCTTTGCCGAAATTATCTCTGAATAGCTTTCCGGTATAGCTGGCAATTTCTGCTTCGATTGATTTCTTATCCATTGTTGTCATTCCTTTTAGCTAAGGACCGAACATTATTTTTCCAGTCCCGTTTTCAATTATAACACTTCCCCGTTTGAATGTAAGGCAAACCGTCTTTTCTCGGGATAATTGTATCTTTAGATGCAGAAAAGCACAATCGATTAGGTACAACGTCGGAGAATATTGTTGTAATCCGTCCCCTTCATTGCCTGTAGGTTTCGTTTCAAATTCGATGCTTATGCATTTCCCTTCCGAGTGGTTTCGGGTCTATATGTTTTGGATATACAACGAATAGAATAGTTTATCGGGAAAGGCGTGAAACAGATGACTGCAGAAGTGACCATCATGAACAAGCTGGGCATGTCGATGGCTGCCGACAGTGCCGTTACGAGCGGCAGGGACGGTGTCCAGAAAGTGTACAACTCGGCCAATAAACTTTTTTCGTTATCCAGACATCATTCCATCGGATTTATGGTGTATGGTGCAGCTTCTTTCATGGAAGTACCGTGGGAGGTCATCATCAAATCTTACCGGTCGGAATTACAGGATCGGACTTTTGAGGAAGTCGGTGATTATTTTGCGGACTTTATTTCTTTCTTGAACCGGGATGATCGGTTCAAAGCGGAGGAGATTGAAGAGATCATCATACATAGGACCTTTTCAGATCTCCTGAAGCGGATAGTACGCGATGTGGAAGAAGAGGTAAACAGCCGGAAAAACGAGGGCGAAGATGTCACCGATGAAAAAGTCACCGAATTACTCACCAACGAAGTAAACGAGCAAACAAAAACATATAGAGAAATGGAAGAAGAGTTCCTCAACATCGATTATGGGCCGTTCAGGGAAAAATTTCATCACGTCATTTCGGAAATCAAGCAGGAACTGATCATGTACACAGTCCCTGATTCGTTGGAAGAAAGGCTGATCAGGCTTGCCTTCGAAGCGGTCAAAAAGGATTTTTTCAGCCTGGGAAGCACCGGGCTAGTCATCGCAGGATACGGAGATAAGGAGATATTTCCTCATTTAATCGAATATCGATTGGAAGGATTTGTGTTCGGCAATTTGAAATATAAAAAGCTCCGGGAAAGGAAAATCAGCTATACCAATGACAAGCAGGCTGGAACTGCTTCCATCACGGCGTTCGCCCAGAGAGAAATGGTCGATTCCTTTATGGGCGGGATCGAGCCGAACATGGAAGATGCGATGTTCGGGATCATCGATCGGGTGTTGGGAGATTATCCGGAACATATTCAGAAGCAGTTGAATATCAAGTTTTCGACAGAACAGGTTAGAACCATGAAGAAAATGGGTAATGAACTATATGAATCAATCAAAGATTCAGTGGAAGAATATCAGCAAGATCAATATGTCAGGCCATTGCTTGGGATTGTCAGGTCGCTTCCGAAAGAGGAGCTGGCCGAAATGGCGGAAGCGCTGGTCAATCTTACTTCCTTCAAGAAGAGACTGACGAGAGCGACAGAATCTGTCGGACCGCCGATTGACGTCGCTGTAATCACCAAGGGAGACGGTTTCGTCTGGATCAAACGGAAAAATTATTTTGATCCGGAAATAAACCAGCAGTTTTAACCGCTGCAGATGTTTCACGGTGGCAAATAAAAGGAGAGGGGCAGGGAGCATGGCATTGAAAGATGAACAATCCCGTAAAGAAGAGTATTTTAAACTGCCGGATAATGATCGGGTTCTGTTTGAATTGGAAGAGGCAGAGAAGAGAGAAAAAGATAACGTTGCCAATAAGGTATTCGAAAAATTCGATAAGAAACAGGATAACCATAAATAATCCCGGGAAACCGGGCTTTTTTTGTTTGGAAAAGTGGTTCATCCGGTTTATGTAACTGCAATAGAAAGCCCTCATCCAATCAAACCGGATATTAAGTTTCAGCTTTCGCCCATGTCGTCCCTTGGCCTGGAAACACAACCTTCCGGCTTTACTTCCGACACCGTTAAACCCGGCTGAACTCTTCAACCATACTGGCGATCATACGGTGAATCGCCTTCTGTCTTTTAACAGGAAGGCCCATCATCTGTTTCACCTGCTGCTTGAATTGTGGGTGTTTGATTAAATAGTCGAAGATCTCCAAGGTTTCCTCATCAATGGCTTCGCCAGTAGAGTTATACAGCCGATTGAACTCCTTTAATACGTCTTCGCGTGGTGTGTCGATTCCGACAATCAAATCGACGGATATATCAAAAATTCTGCTTAGTTTTATAATGGATTTGAGATCGGGCAGGACGGTGCCATTCTCCCACTTGGTTACGACAGAGCGGGAAACGTTCATTTTTTCTGATAGCTGTTTCTGTGTCCAGCCTGATTGTTCGCGGTAATATTTCAAATTGTATGCTAGTTGTTCATAGTTCATCCGGCAATCACTCGCAACTCGTATTTGTTAATCGTTATCGTAACATTATTACTAGAAAAAGTGCGGAAACTGTTGTTCTATTGGTGAACATGTAGTAAAATGTTACCAAATAGAACAAAAGGAGGAAGTAAAGGATGATAGGCTGTCTTGCTTTATATCCTGAAGAAGGTAAGAATATGGCGGAATGGCTGGTGAATGGATTAAGAATGGACAGCGCAGAGGTGACAGTGAAACAGGAGCAGGAGGGGACGCTTACCGTCATGCTGCCCGGTACGACAAAGACAGCGGTTTGGCAGGCCGCGCTGGAGCTTGAATGCGCTGGTATCGCAGCGGGTTACGGTTTTGGCGAGACAGCTTCAGAAGCGTTGCTTCGTGCGCGTGAACTGCTGTGCAGGCGAATAGACGCAGATTTATCCTTTACATAAAAAACTCGCTCCGTTGTATGAAATGGTTTTAGCTAAAAAGAAGGCTTTCGCCAAGTTATTGACGAAAGCCTTCTTTTTTTAGATTGTCGAACTCTTAACCGAAAAAGGGGAGGAATCGGGAAAACGTTTGGAGTAGGACAATCTCTTATTAACAATCTTATCCACAAATCAAATCGGTTATACACACGGTTTGTGGATATTTTCCACATTATCCACAATTATAGTTGAAAAGTTAATAAGATTTTCATCAACAATCAAAGTCTAATTACTTCAACTATTTCAGATACTTATCAACACTGTGCACAACCTTGTGGATAACTTTTGCCCACAATGTATCGGGCTACAATAAAGATATTCCCTGCCTGGTCAAAATTAAACCCGCTTTTTTGTTTCAGCATACATGCGATCTGCTGTTTTGAATTCTTTTTGATATAGCACTTGCTGGGTTTTGGATAGCGTGTTCTTTGGATCGTTGACACCCCGTTTATTGCTCATCGAATCCCTCGCTTTCGAATTGCCCGCTGCCAACGAAACAGGCAGGTACAGGCTTTTCCTCTAGCATTTCCAAATGCGCACCCTTTATACTACTGCTTCCCCTTCGCCTGCTTCGACAGGCTGGCGATGGAAGAAATAGTCTGCCGAAGTGATGACAAATAAATCGTACACAGGCTCGTTGCTGTGTGCATTGATGGCCTGATAGACATCCGGGTAAGCTGATTGTCCAGTTTGAAGGTATGGCAGCTTCAAGGCAGCCTTCATTGAACGGGGGTTGCTCCGGCGGATTTTGATAAACACCGCTTCCATGCCGTACACGGTAAATAATTCTTCCAAGAATTGTTCCTTGGCGATCCGGTTGTAGCCTTTGCCGAAAAAGGGCTGGCCGATCCATGTTGCCAGAAATCCTTTGTTCCTGTTGATATCAAACAGATTAATGGTGCCGATCGGCTGTTGGTATTCATCCAAGATTGTGCGTGATACCAGCTTGCCGGCTTCTTCCTGTTCGATTGTCTGTTTAGTCAAAAAGTAAAATTCATCCGTCGAAAATGCTTTGTGGCGGACGTATGGAAACACCTTCGGATGACTCATCAGTTCGAATAATTGGGGCACCTCGTGTAAGTCTCGTTTTTTCAGCATAAAAAAATCCCTCCTATTAGTGGAGAGGATGAAAGTAACACTAGGAATCGCTAGTGGTCCGCCTCACCCTCGAATTTTTATCAACTACCAACAAAAATTCGGGGTGGGAATAGAACCCACTAGAACCAGTCAAACTGGTGGCGCACCATTTGCCTTCCCATTTTCTATTTTAAAAACAACCGGTTTTACAAGAATATAGTACACAAAAACTTGAGAAAAAGGAACAAAAATTTTCAAGCAATATCCGACACTTTTTTTCATGCAGAGCAGACTTCAAGAGGGCGGTTATTTAGAAAATATATCGCGTAAAGCCGCTTCAAGCTGTGGGTGTTGAAAGGTATATCCATGCGCTTGAGCTGCTGCAGGGAGGACAGTCTGCCCTTTTAGTACCAGCTCGCTCATATCCCCCAGTGCTGTCTTCATCAGTTTTTCCGGTACAGGCAGCCAATAAGGTCTGTTAAGGACCTTTGCCAGGGTTTTGCTGAAGTCTTTATTCCGCTGCGGCTTTGGAGCCGTGACGTTCAGGGGCCCGCTTAACGCTGCAGTGTCGATGGCAAACAAAATCATTTCGGCTGCATCCTTGATATGAACCCAGGAAACCCACTGTTCTCCGCTTCCGACTTTTCCTCCTGCCAGAAGCTTGAAAGGCAAGGACATCAACGGGAGGGCGCCCTGGCGGCCGAGAATCAAACCGAACCGCGCATAAACCGTTCGGACACCGATTGTTTCGGCTTCCGCCGCTTTAGCTTCCCATTGGGCTGCTACTTTTGCCAAGAAATCATCGCCAGGTTCCAACGTTTTCTCCGTGAAAGCTTGTGTGGTGGATGTACCGTAGTACCCCATTGCCGAACCATTGACCAACACATGGGGCTTATCGGGCATTGTCCGGAGAATCCGGATGACCTCTTCGGTAGCCTGCAGGCGGCTTCTTATGATTTTTTGCTTTTTCTCTTCCGTCCAATATCCGAATATCGTGTCGCCGGCCAAATTGACAAACGCATCGAGTGTAGGCAGTTCGGCTTCTGGTTTGCTGTGCTCCTGCAGCCAGCCGATGTAGGTAACCGAATCCGTGTTGTTGTGGTGTTCCGGATGACGTGTCAATACGTAGACATGGTTCCCTCTTTCCACGAGCTGCTTGGTCAGATAACGACCGACAAAGCCTGTTCCTCCCGTAATTGCAACGTTCATATCATGCCCTCCTTTAGTATGTAAGAGAAATTTTTCTTTTATTATACGATGTTTCGATGCGTGTGTGCAGTTTCCTTCCGTGCTAAAATGGAGGGTGGAGGTGAGTCCTGTTGGCGACCATATCCCGGATAACCACACAAAAGAAAAATAAACACCGTTATAATATTTTCCTTGATCAAAATAACAAAGAAGCATATGGCTTCAGCGTCGACGAGGATATCCTGATTTCCTTCCAGCTGCGCAAGGGGATGGAACTGGACGAGCCGACTATCAACGCGCTGATAGAAAAAGATAATATCCATAAGTCTTTTACCCTTGCATTGAACTATTTAAGCTATCGAATGCGTTCCAAACAGGAAATTCACGATTATCTAGTCAAAAAAGAAGTGGAACCAGATCAAATTCCGGTGGTCCTTGACCGTCTTGTAAGGGAAGGGTTTCTTGATGACCGGGAATTTGCCGCTTCACTCGTCCGGACCCGCAAAAACACGACCAGCAAAGGACCATTGCTTGTCAAAAAAGAGCTGCTGGATAAAGGAGTCTCCGCTGTGATTGCGGATGAAGCGATTCAGCTTTATACCTATCAGGATCAATTTGACAAGGCGCTCAAATGGATGGAGAAAAAGATGAAAAACGATGGCAGGAAATCGTTCCGGGAGCAGCTGCAAAATGCACAGAAAACCTTGATGCAAAAAGGCTTTACCGGCGATGTCATCAAGGATGTGCTGGCGGAAGTGGATACCGGCGACGATAATGATGCCGAATGGCAGGCGGTTGTTTACCAGGGAGAAAAGCTGCTCCGCAAGTATGCGAAAAAAGAGGAAGGGATGCAGCTCAAGCAGAAGCTGAAAGCTGCGCTTTACCGGAAGGGTTTTGGATTCGAAGAGATAGACCGCTTTATCGAAGAATACGTAGAAAAAGCAGAATAAAACCAGGCTGTCCAACACAGCCTGGTTTTCTATGTTGACCATAGTAAAAGAAGATCAACTTCTCCCGGAAGAAGAGCGAAAACCGGAAAAAGAGGATCAATTCGGTCGGAAGAAGAGCGAAAACCGGAAAAAGAGGATCAACTAGTAGAGAAAGAAGAGCGAAACCCGGAACAAGAAGATCAATTCGGCCGGAGAAGATCAACTTCGTGCAGAAGAAGAGCGAAACCCGGAAAAAGAGGATCAACTCGTCCGAAGAGGATCAACTATCGAAAACATCTTCCCTGTGGGAGGGCGGGCCTCGGTGAGATCCCGAGAGCGTTAGCTACAGGAAGCTCACCAGCCGACCGCGAAAAGCGCAGGATTCACTCGCAGCGTTGAATTAGCAATTACAAAGAAAAACTTTAATAAACCTTACGTTCTTTCAAATCGCGGATTGCCTGATGGACGTGGTCGACGACACGGGACGCAGTTTTCTGGACATCAGGATGGGCTGTAGACATTGCATAGCTGTATGGTGTCATTTCCAGCATTGGCACATCGTTGAAAGAATCGCCGATCACGGCAATTTCATCAGCGGAAACGCCCAGCTTATCAATGAGACGCTGCAGGCCGAGAGCTTTGCTGATTCCTTTAGGAACGAAATCGACACAATGGGCATCAGACAAATAACTCTCCATGACCGGCCCGAATTCTTCCGTGATTTCCTGTTTGACTTGAAGGATGTCTTCGGTCTCGCCATGGATGGTGAATTTTGCAGGAAAGACAGTCTCCCCATAATATGCTTCCAGCCGTTTCTCCTCTTTGACAGGGAAATAAAGCAAGTGCTCGAACGCTTCGATTTCCGGCGTTTTTTCTGCGACATATACCTCGTCAGCAGTGGAAACGGAATAAACGGTGGGATACTTGGCTATAGCCTGATGCAGACGCTTGCTCAATTCATCGGGGAATGTTTCGGTATGTACCAATCCATCTTTCCCATGATAAACGAAGCTGCCGTTTTGGCTGACGCGATGCCCCGTTTGGTTAACCTGTTTGAATACTTCGAGAATATCGCGGTCCATTCTTCCGGAAGCAACAGCAAATTCCACGCCGTCATCCACCAGGCCGGCAATGGCGTCGATGTCTTCCGGCAGGATGTGGTTTTCATTTCCCAATAATGTACCATCAAGATCGGTGACAAAAAGTTTGAGCATTTTTTTGGCTCCTTTTACGCTAATCTGGCGCTTATGTATATGACCAACTTCGATTATACAGTTTGCAAGCGCATTCAGACAAAGGGGAAATGAAA
Source organism: Sediminibacillus sp. JSM 1682029 (assembly GCF_041366435.1). NCBI lineage: Bacteria > Bacillati > Bacillota > Bacilli > Caryophanales > Bacillaceae > Sediminibacillus > Sediminibacillus sp. JSM 1682029. The sequence continues at coordinate 18,253 of NZ_JBEWYY010000006.1, read as the reverse complement.
ACCAAATGATGGTTTGCAGCTCTGTCAGTCAGGAAGCTTTCTGGTTTGTTTGTGGACTGCTCCGTTTCCATTTCCAATAATAAAAAAGGTAGTAAGCGAGTCCGGCAAGGGAGACCAAAAAATAAAGGATGGAAGTATCCCCATCTTTCCATTGTGCCAGCCAAACACCTCCGAAAAACGCAAACACCAATGCACCTGTCTGCAAACGCCCGTTAGGCTGCCGGGTGAATAGAATGATGAAAAAGGAAATCAGGAATACGAGGGTTAAAAACATGATTTTACCTCCTGTCTTTTGTAATCCTTCACAATGGTTGCAACGGAATCAACCGTTCCGCAAGCAGTATTTACTATATACTACCAATTTCTGTAGAAAGTGTAAATTAAGTATCCGCCAATAAAAAGTAAAAGATATTTTGTGGTCAACGGACAATGCGGTAAAATGGAAAAAGAAGCAGGAAATGCATCAAGTGTGGGGAGGTTATCGAGTGGAGAAGAGATACAGCGAATTTACGGTGGAAGAACTTCGGCAGGAAGTGGCAGCCTTGAAAGAAAAAGCGCAAAAAGCAGAACAACTGGGCAATGTAAGTGAATTCGCCATCCATGAAAGAAAAATTCAGATGGCGCTGGCATATATGATGAATCCGGAGGAATTCGTTGCGGGGGAAACCTACGAATTGCAGCAGGACCCGGGCCACACATTCAAAATCAGTTACATCAATGGCAGGTTTGCCTGGGGCAACCGAATCAATCTATTGGGCGACACGGTGGAGAAACAGGAAGCGATCCCGATTTCGCTGCTCGGAAAAAAATTAGATTAAGCAGCAAAGGGACAGTCCCTGCCATAAAGGCAGGGACTGTTGTGTGTCAGCCTTTTTTCTTGAGAACATCCATGATGATGTCCTTTTGGCTTTTCCGGGTTTCACCGTTCACTTGCTGGCTGGCACGTTTTGGGTTTGCCCGTGGAGATTGAAAAGGGTCCTGGTAGAGATTTTCGGCAAATGGCTTTCTGGCCATAGCTGTTTTCCTCCTCAGCGGTGTGCAGAATTTTTCATGCGTTCCTGTGGTTCGGTGTTGATCGAGCCATCCGCCCGCTTCGGACTGTATCGCCCTTTGGCACGCGGTTTGCTATCCATACGCATATCAGGAAACCCGTACTTTTTATTCCGCATTCGCATTCCCTCCGTTCCCGCCAATCCATTCTGCGCTGCCCGGGAGCCGCGCAATCATAGTTTTCACGTAACGAGCAGGGTTATGTGGTACAATAATTACCGGTGCGGACCGACATTTCCAAATGCCGGGCCGCACGGAATTCTCTTGGATAAAGGGTGATTGACATGCAGGAACGGTTTGAGCGGCTGGCAGAACGACTTGCCGACAAAAATAAGCAGTTGAGCCGTGACGAAGCCAGAACATGGGTCGAACTGCTTTGGGAGGATTTCGACACCACTCGGGCAAAAGCCGGAGAAAAGTATCAGGGAAAAGACGTCACCGAACAAATTGTATTACGCTGGATCGATCAATACGGTCCGCGACTGCACGAGTTTCTGGCCAATAATCCCAAATACGCTAGGATGTTCGAACGCAAAAACAATAGCGAAAATAAATAAAGGCTGGTGCCCTGCAATAGGGGCTCCCAGCCTTGTGTTTTACATGAAAATTCAAGAAAGTGAACGTGTCAAGTGAAGGGGGAAGGAGAATCCTCGATCACCAGTTTGCGCTGCAGCTTTTTCTCGGAAAATATCCATCCTGTATAGGAAGTCATGATTCGATGATTGTCATCGATTTGGACAACAGCCACAAAAGGATAGTGTCCCTTCGATCGGTAACGCAGGTCAATGAACCGCACTTCGGTAAAATCATCAAAGTAGTTGATTTCCCAACGGTGCACCGGTGAAAAGGACAGAAATGCCGAAATGTTTTTGTCCTGCAGGGCCATATCCGTCAATTCGTCTTCCGGCAGCGGCTCTTTTTCAAACTCGTCGATGAAGTGGATATGGCCGTTTTCAGCTCTGCCTACATAAAAACGATCTTTTGCGGTCACGGCGATCCGCCAAATGTTTTGTTTCATGGTAGGCGAGGTGACGATTTGTTCTACGTCCGGAATATGCCGTTTCACTTTCTTGACGATTTCCCGCTTGTCGAGATACCGTTTGATATAATACAGGAAAATCACAAAATAAATCAGCAGCCATGTATAACCTGGGTCAGCCCCCAGCATCCAGGCGACAATGCCGATGATGTGCATGGTGAAAATGTACGGGTCGAACGTATTGATAAACCCATAGGCGACCCACCTTCGTGTGAACGGCCGGTAAGCCTGGGTGCCGTATGCGTTGAAGACATCGACCAGGACATGAAGAATCACCGCCAGAAATGTCCACATCCATAAATGCAGAAAACTGACGTCCGGCATGAATGCATGGATCAGCCCTGCTATGGCAACTCCCCAAAACAGGACTGCCGGCATTGAGTGGGTAGCTCCTCGATGATGTCGTATATAAACAGCATTATTCCGCAATTTTAATATGGTGTCCGAATCGGGTGCTTGCGATCCGACTAGGGTGCCGATCATGACGGCACTATACAAAGCAGGATCTTGTTGAACGGCCGGATCGAGTGTGGCCAGGCCGCCGAGCGCAACCCCCATGACAATGTGGGTTCCAGTGTCCATTCAGTACGGCCCTCCTTTAATCAGTTAATAGTAATAGCAGATGGAACTGCTTGTGTGTATCACGTATCAAGCAGGCTTTGGACCTGCACAAGTTTGAATTCTTGGCTTTTTTCCAAAAGATTGTTGAGGCGAGACGAAATCATCGAACCGCTTTTGTCTGCAAGCTTACACGCAAAACTGCACTGCAGCTTTGCGAAAGCAGTTTATCGCTCCCTGATAATTCTTTTTCCAAACAATCTAGTTTCAAACGTTGAATTGTACTAATGATATTGTACCACGAAGGATGAAAAACAATGAAAAATGAGCAAGTAACAGAAACGATCAACCATTTCGATACGGCTGGATTTCAAGCCGATTTGATCGACTGGTTTTATCAGGAACAACGTCAGCTCCCCTGGCGCGAAAACAAAGACCCTTATAAAGTATGGGTATCCGAAATCATGCTTCAGCAAACAAAGGTAGACACCGTAATTCCTTATTTCCGACGCTTCATGGAAAAATTCCCGACGCTTGATGACCTGGCCGAAGCAGACGAGCAGGAAGTACTGAAAGCGTGGGAAGGTCTAGGTTACTATTCCCGTGCGCGGAATCTGCAAAACGCGGTCAAAGAAGTCGCTGCTACCTATAACAGTAAAGTGCCCGCAGATGCAAAACAGCTAGGTGCCCTTAAAGGTGTCGGTCCTTATACCAAAGGGGCAATCCTGAGCATCGCCTATGATCAGCCAGAGCCGGCAGTCGACGGAAATGTCATGCGCGTTTTATCGAGGGTGCTCTTGATTGACGAGGATATCGCCAAGCCGAAAACGAGAAAAACGTTTGAATCCGCCGTAAAAGCGGTCATTTCCCATGAGGATCCTTCCGCTTTCAATCAAGGGCTGATGGAGCTTGGAGCGCTTGTCTGTACGCCGACTACGCCTTCCTGCATGCTTTGTCCCGTCCAGAGCCACTGCCGGGCGTTCGCCGAAGGAGTCCAGCAGGACCTGCCGGTGAAAACAAAAGCCAAAAAACAAAAACAAGTCGGTTATTTTGCTTTCCTTGTAAAGGATGAACAGGGTAATTACCTGATCGAGCAAAGGCCGGATACCGGCTTGCTTGCCAGTCTCTGGCAGTTTCCGATGGCTCCATTGGCTGAAACGGATGAAGACCATGCCGCCCACTGGTTCAGCCAGGTGTATGGTGTTGATATTAAAATCGGCGGGCAAATCGACCGGATCAAGCATGTTTTTTCCCATTTGGTTTGGGATGTTCAAGTCATGGAAGCAACAGTCACAGGGGGCAGCTTGAAAAATGGCTCAAGTCGATTTGTTGCAAAGGAAGCATTGGAGCAGTATCCGTTTCCTGTTTCCCATCAAAAAATGCTCAAACACGCAGAATGAGCGTCTTTTGCTTATTTTAGAGCGTCCAAGCCATTTTTATTCCTGATTGGAAGTATTTGGTCCGATTGGATAAGTTTCTTGCCGGATTCCTCCGGATAACATCCCGCCTATTGGAGAAATTAATGGGTGCGGAGGTGATATGAGATGGCTAAAAACAATAACCCAAGCCAAACTAACGCTCAAAAAGTAAGACAGCAAAATCAACAGGCTGCACAAGGTCAACAGTTTGGAACAGAATTTGCTTCTGAGACTGACGCTCAGCAGGTAAGAAAGCAAAACCAAAAAGCTGCCCGCGGCAAAGCAGGTCAAGCAGGCGCACAAGCAGGCCAAGCTGGCCAGTTTGGAACAGAATTTGCTTCTGAAACTGACGCTCAGCAAGTAAGAAAGCAAAACCAAAAGTCTCAAGCAAAAAAGAAATAACTTTTCAACCCCCGAATAATTCAGACAAAAGGAGCTCTCTCACCCGTTGAGAGCTCCTTTTCTATTGGCTCCATCAGGATTTGTGACCAGACTTCATCGCTGGCCCGCAGTCTATCATTTCCATTTAGAATTTATTATCGTTATAATTGGATTAGTAAATAAAAATACTTTTTAAAAAAAGAAAGGGAGATATGATGGCTGGCCCGCAACCTGGTTCGAAAATGCAAATCCAAAGTTATAAGCACAATGGCCAGCTCCATCGCGTTTGGGAAAGCAGTACGGTGTTAAAGGGCACGCGGAACGTTGTGATAGGAGCTAACGATCGAACCTTGGTCACGGAAAGCGACGGACGGACATGGATAACAAGGGAACCCGCAATTTGTTACTTTCATTCCAAGTATTGGTTCAATGTGATAGGCATGCTGCGCAATGATGGCATTTATTATTACTGTAATATCAGCTCGCCATTTGTCTTCGACGAGGAAGCACTGAAGTACATTGATTATGACCTGGATATCAAAGTATTCCCGGACATGACGTTTAACTTGTTGGATGAAGACGAGTATGAGCAGCATAAACGGGAAATGAATTATCCAAAGGTAGTCGACCGGATTTTATGGAACCATGTAGAATACCTCATTCATTGGATCAGACAAAGAAAGGGACCGTTCGCACCCGAATTCGTCGACCAGTGGTATGAACGTTATTTGACCTACCGGTAAGCTTTTCTTTCTATCTGGAAAACAGGCACATGTTTAAGGATCCTTGTCACCGATACGGGCGGCAAGGTTTTTCTTGCGTTTTTGGCAAAATGGCCGATGATATGTTTTTGCTTCTTTTAGAGCCAGCAAAATTACTGGAAAGTCGCTCTACTTAGGGCGTTAGTTGATCATCTTTTAGTGAAAATCGCTCTACTTAGGGCGAGAGTCGCTCATCTTTGCGGGAAAGTCGCTCCAGTTCGCGTTAGTTGATCATCTTTTTGTAAAAGTCGCTCCACTTAGGCTGGAAATCGCTCTTCTTTGTGGAAAAGTCGCTCCAGTTCGCGTTAGTTGATCATCTTTTCATGAAAGTCGCTCTACTTAAGCTGGAAATCGCTCTTCATTCCGTCAAAGTCGCTCAAGTTCCCGGGGATCAATCAGCTTTCATAGAAAATCCCCTTGCCGAAGCAAATGCTGCTTCTTATATGTGTAAGCGGCACACCAGATGACCGTGCCGGCGCTCATTTATATGAAAGGCGTTTGATTATGCAGGGGCAGGTTAAAGATAAACAAGAAAAACATACAGCAACAGAGAGAGAGGTGGACACCTTGGACAGTATAAAAAGATACATGGCATTTGTCTGGCCTTATAAATGGAGAATCCTTTGGACGGTGCTGATCGGGATTGTCAAATTTGGAATCCCTTTACTGATGCCGTTGATCGTCAAGTATGTAATCGATAATATAATCGGAGCCGATGATTTGACGAATGCGGAGAAACTGTCCGAATTATTCTGGCTCATGGGCGGGGCATTTGTCGTCTTTCTGGTGGCCCGGCCGCCGATTGAATATATACGGCAATATCTGGCCCAGTGGACAGGAAATAAGATTTTATACGATATCAGAGATAAGCTGTTTGACCACATACAGAAATTGAGTTTGCGTTTCTATTCACAGACGAAGACGGGGGAAATTATTTCCCGTGTCATCCATGACGTCGAGCAAACGAAAAACTTTGTCATGACCGGTCTGATGAATATTTGGCTGGATATGATAACAATTTTGATCGCGATTGCGATTATGTTGTCCATGAATGTCTGGCTCACCCTTGTGGCAGTGGCCTTATTCCCGTTCTATGGATTTGCTGTCAAACTGTTTTACGGGAGGCTGCGCAGCCTGACCAGGGACCGTTCCCAAGCACTCGCCCAGGTTCAGGGCCATTTGCATGAACGCGTGCAAGGGATGCCGGTTACCAGAAGCTTTGCATTGGAAGATTATGAACAAGAACAGTTCGACCAGCAAAATTCGAACTTCCTGGATAAAGCGCTCCAGCATACCTCTTGGAACGCTAAAACCTTCGCGGTGACCAATACGATCACCGATTTGGCGCCGTTGCTCGTTATCGGTTTTGCCGGTTATTTTGCCATCACAGGCGGACTTACTGTAGGTACGATGGCTGCTTTCGTCGGGTACATGGACAGGGTTTACAGTCCGTTAAGACGATTGATCAGCTCCTCTACCGTATTGGTGCAGTCGATTGCGTCGATGGACCGGGTGTTTGAATTCCTGGATGAAGATTACGATATCATCGATAAGCCGGATGCCAAGCAATTGAAAGAAGTGCACGGTGATGTGAAGTTCGACCATGTTCAGTTCAAATACACCGACGAGGAAGCGCTCGTTCTTCACGATGTGTCCCTTGATGTGAAAAAAGGCGAAACGATTGCATTTGTCGGGATGAGCGGCGGCGGTAAATCGACACTGATAAGCTTGATTCCGCGTTTTTACGATGTCACCGGAGGCAGCATCAAAATTGACGGGACAGATATACGTGATGTCGAAGCCCGTTCCTTGCGGGATAAAATCGGCATGGTGCTGCAGGACAATATTTTGTTCAGCGAATCAATTTCCATGAACATCAGGATGGGGAATCCATATGCCAGCGATGAAGAAGTGATCCGTGCAGCCAAAGCGGCAAACGCCCATGAGTTCATCACAGGGCTTTCCGACGGTTATGACACCATGGTCGGCGAGCGTGGGGTCAAGCTTTCCGGCGGACAAAAACAGCGGATAGCCATCGCCCGGGTATTTTTGAAAAACCCGCCGATCCTCATACTGGATGAAGCAACTTCAGCACTCGATTTGGAGAGCGAGCATTTGATTCAGGAGGCGCTTGAAAAACTTGCTTCCAATCGGACGACCTTCATCGTCGCCCACAGGCTGTCGACCATCACCCACGCCGACAGAATCGTGCTGATCGAAAACGGAGAAATCAAAGAAGAAGGATCCCATCATGAGCTGATGAACTTGAAAGGCAATTATTACAATCTTTATCAGGTCCAGCAGCTAGATGACTCGACAACAACTGAATATTTGGGGACATAAGTAGAGCTTTGGACAAAAGCATGGCCACCAAAGCAAAAACCGAGCGAATTCTAACTGGCAATTTAATTCGTTCGGTTTTTAGTTGTATATTCTCTTTTAATCCTGTTGTTTGATGCGTGCTTCGAATCGCTACGGCAAGATACTACGCGTTCCACGGGCACGGCTTCAACTTCCTCAGAAAGCACCAACCGCTTTCTTGCGGGATTTTCAGCTCGTGCAGTTCCCGTAGGAGTCTCCGTACCTTGCCGGGGTGGTGTTGCACTTTTCATAGGGTAGATCGTTTTGCTTATTGCTCATAAAAAAACCGAACGAATCGTTCGGTTTTCATTTTGATCACAAGGCTTTTGTCCCTGCCTTATTTTTTGTATTCAGGTGTGACGTTGAATTTTTCATCCTGATGGTATTGCTGGTAGCTTTTCAAAAGCCGTCGTAAATGCTTCAATTCGTGGTGGTATTCCATCAGTTGAGCCGCCAACGGAAGAAAGACCAGCCTTTCTTCCTCTTCTCCTTGATAGACATGGATCAAGGTCTCGACAAGCCGCAGCAAATCAGGCTCGCTGATCAGCCGCAATGTTTCTTTATGGTCTTTACGGATACGGCCCATCGAACTTAAGATCAATTTTTCATGCGAATGGATGACCTTATCGAGCTCCTGAATGAGCACCTCCTGAAAGTTCTTCGGAATGGTCTCGATTTTTTCGCCGAGTCGGTTGAAGGCCTGGAGAACGTCGAATGACTTTTTCGTGCAAGCGATCAGCTGGCGGAAAACAATCAGCTTCCGTGCCTTGCTGTATTGGTTCTTTTTTAAATAGGTCCGTTCCTCGGCATAAAAAATGTAGGTTTGATCGATGTAACGAATTTCATCCTGAATGCGCTCGATTTCCCCTTTGAGTGCCGGCTCGTCCGATAAATGACGCGTCGTGACGCGGAGCCACTGCAAAATGTCGGAAGTAGTCCGGTCTATTTTTTGGAAAAGCTTCGTTTCGTATTTCGGCGGCAGGAAAAACAGATTGACGACAAACGCTGCCAAAATCCCTAGAGTCAAGGAGGAAAAACGCATGAAGGCGAATGTGATAAATTCCATTTCCGTCGATTCCATGATGGCGATGACCGCGACAACGGCCAGCATCATCGTGGACTGGTTCATGTTCAGTTTGATGCACATCCCGATGACGAGGATGGTGGTAAAGCCGATCACGAACGGATCATTGCCCAGGGTAAGGACGATGAGAATCGCGGTGACTGCACCGATGATATTGGCTTGGATTTGTTCGACAATCGATTGAAAAGAACGGTAAATTGACGGCTGTACAGCGAATACAGCGGCAATGCCAGCAAAAATCGGAGTAGGCAGACCGGCAAGCGTGGCGATATATAGAGAAATAGCGACCGCCAGACCTGTTTTCAGCATTCGTGCCCCGAGTTTCATATGTAGGTCCCTCCCAATTCCTCTGTATAATTAAAGTATAGCGCAGCTGTTGTTTTTTTGTTATCAAAACGGCAAAAAGATAAACTGCTTACATCATTCTATTCCGCCAAACTGGAAATATTAAGGATTGCACCAAGTGTGCAGAACACAAAAAAAATCCCTGCCGGAATGGCAGAGATTCAAGACTTTCATGCTTTGGAAGGGAAGTCAAACAAACTGACAAAAAGCACGAATGATTGAAAATTATTAAAATTTTCACCTTTTATTTTATCACAGTCGGGCAGTCGATTCAATTAAATATTCAAAATATTGCATAAAAATAAATTGTTTCTGTGATTAATACAATTCTTGACGGAGGAGGGAATGAAAAAATCCTATGCTGGTCTTAGTTTGTAATCAATATCATTGTAAAGGTGCTGCCCCGCATTCCTCGAGGATAGCTTCAACCTTTTCTGGGTCACTTTGTGCTTGTGAGTTGCAAACCATTAAACTTACTTTTAAAAAACCTGAAAAAGCTCCCGGCGGAGACCGGAAGCTTTTTACAAAAAAATATTATTCACTCATTTCAGCAAAGGCATTTCTTACTGCATCGAGGGTTTGATTAATATCTTCCTCAGTATGTTCGGTGGTCAGGAACCATGCTTCATATTTGGAAGGCGCCAGATTGATCCCTTGCTCCAGCATCAGCTTGAAGAACTTGCCGAACATGTCTCCATCGGTATTTTCTGCGTCTTCATAGTTTTCTACCTGTTTGTCGGTAAAGAAGACGGTCAAGGCGCCAATCAGCCGGTTGATGGTTATTTGAATATTGTGTTGACGGGCATGTTCCAGGATTCCTTGCTCCAGTTTTTCGCCCAGCTTGTCCATTTTCTCATAGACTCCAGGCTGGTTGAGCACTTCCAGACAGGCGATACCCGCGGACATGGATGCCGGGTTCCCGGCCATCGTTCCGGCCTGATAAGCGGGTCCTAGCGGTGCAACCTGTTCCATGATGTCCTTGCGTCCGCCATATGCTCCTATTGGCAGCCCGCCGCCGATGATTTTGCCCATCGCTGTCATGTCCGGTTCCACATTCAATAACTGTTGGGCACTGCCGTAAGTAAAACGGAACGCAGTGATGACTTCATCGTAAATCACCAGCGCACCAGCGTTATGGGTGACTTCATTGACTTCTTCCAGGAATCCTGGCTTCGGCTCGACAATGCCGAAATTGCCGACAATCGGCTCGACCAGGACGGCTGCGACCTCATCGCCCCAATGGCGGATTGCTTCTTTATAGGCATCTATGTCATTGAAAGGAACTGTGATCACATCCTGGGCAATCGCCTTGGGCACTCCGGCAGAGTCCGGTGTTCCCAATGTGGATGGTCCGGAACCGGCCTGGACAAGCACCGGATCGGAGTGTCCGTGATAACTGCCGGCAAACTTGACGATTTTGTTGCGGTTCGTGTAGGCACGGGCGACACGGATGGTTGTCATCACCGCTTCCGTCCCGGAATTGACAAAGCGGACCTTTTCCAAGGAAGGGATCGCTTCTTTGAGCATTCTGGCAAATTTGTTTTCCAATGCTGTCGGTGTTCCGTATAATACACCATTTTGAGCCGCATTGGTGATGGCCTCGGTGATATGCGGATGGGCATGCCCGGTGATGATCGGGCCATACGCAGCCAGATAATCGATGTACTTATTGCCATCGACATCCCAGAAATAAGCTCCTTTTCCGCGTTCCATATAGACTGGCGTACCGCCGCCTACTCCTTTATAAGCGCGGGAAGGGGAATTGACCCCGCCTACGATATGTTCCTGAGCCTCTGTATGTAATTGTTTCGACTTTTCGATATTCATCCCGAAACCTCCATGTATTGATAGAATCCTCTCCATTATAGCAACAAATAAAAACAACCCCCAAACCGGAAAGCCTCTCATGCAGGCAGAAGGCAGGGGGCTTGTCATAAACATACCGTCTCGGGAATAAAAAAGTAAGACAGAGGCTATAAGAGGTCAATTTACGAAAGATCGGGGGCGGAGTAGTGACCTGGATCATTGCCGCATTGATCGTTTGGCTGCTTGCCGGCAGTCTGTATTCTTTTATATTCCATAAATCCTATCAGCGCAGCTATTTTTCATTTGAAATCTTTTACACACTGATCGTGCTGTACTTGGCGGTCATGCTCGGTTTCGCTTTATTGTATTTCGTTTTATCGTTCAATGGCATTGTCCTGATCGAGGGGGATTCTCTGTCCAGAGTCGCGCCTTTGGAGGCTTTGGCGCATGCCCTTTATTTCAGCGGAGTCACTCTGATGACCGTGGGCTACGGCGATATCATTCCCATAGGCATAGGACGGGTGCTCGCTTTGACTGAGGCGTTGATCGGCTACATTCTGCCTGCCGCTTTTTTTCTCAAAGTCTGGCAGACATCAATGGAGGAGAAGGGGCAGCAGGAGAAAGTCAATTCCTATCAAAAGCATAACCCTTATTTATAAAGGACAAGGCATAACTGCCTGCCCAACCGGGTATAGAACCCCTACGGATCAATGAAGGGGTTGTTGCTATGTTGTCCAAAGTATTGCTGGCCATCATTGTCTTATTTTTGGCAGTCAATCTGTACTACTTTTTTACAAACAAATCATTTAAAAAGAGTTATTTTAACCGGGCGATGTTTTATAAACTGTTTTTTGTCCTTGCCGGGATGACTTTCGGCTTTGCCCTATTGTTTTATGTTCTATCAATGAACGGTCCAGTGCTTGTTTATTCTGATCCGTCTGGGAGCAAGCCGGTCGAGCATTCGTTCCAGACATATCTTTATTTCAGCGGGGAGACCATTCTTTCCGTCGGATATGGTGATATCGTACCGCTTGGAATCGCCCGTATCGTTTCCTTGATTGAAGCTGCTATCGGCGTCCTCCTGCCGACCGCTTACTTTATGAGGGCATTCGGGAGCAACAAGCAGGAAGACGATAACGACGATTAGTTGTATCTTGTCCAAGGGTGAGCTATCCTGTAGGTAAGCAGAGGAGACTGGAGAGCTACAAGCTCCCCGGTCCGGCATTATCTATTAAAAAGGGGAGATACATACATGACCACGGAAATTGGCAAACTGGCACCTGATTTTGCTTTGAAAGCAAACACGGGAGAAACCGTCAAGCTTTCAGACTTTGAAGGAAAAAATGTTGTGCTCTATTTTTATCCGAAGGACAATACACCAGGCTGCACGACGGAAGCATGCGACTTCCGAGACAATCATCAAAGCTTTGCCGATCTCGATGCCGTCATTCTCGGTGTAAGTCCGGATTCGGAAACAAGCCATCAGAAGTTCCAGGAAAAATACGACCTTCCGTTCCAGCTGCTGGTCGACGAAGATCATAAAGTGGGAGAATCATACGGCGTTTGGAAGCTGAAAAAGAATTTCGGCAAAGAGTATATGGGCATCGAACGCTCGACCTTCATCATCGACAAGCAGGGCAAGCTGCAGAAAGAATTCCGCAAAGTCAAAGTAAAGGGACATGTTGAAGAAGCATTGGAATATATCAAAGAAAATTTAAGCTGATGGAAGGAGCACTCGTCTGCGGGCGGGTGCTTCTTACATAACTTGTGCAGATTGGACGGCTCTCGCTCCGACTCGAGACGGATGACGCGTCCGTCCGTTGGTTGTTTTTTCGAATGAAAAACAGGAATATACATCCATAAGGCGAATAATGCATAGACAGCTAAACAGAAGGGAAGCGAGAACATGAAAGATACCAGACTGACCGAATTGGCAGAAGTATTGCTGACACACTCCTTGACGATTGAACCAGGAGAGAAGGTATTGATTACTGGAAACACGAACGCCAAGCCATTGATCAAGGAATTGGTGAAAAAGGCATACCAGCTGCAGGCACTTCCTTATCCGGAGGTGATCGATGATGAAATCCGGCGTTTGCAAATAGAAGAAGTAAAAGAGGAGCAATTGGTCCTGCAAAATAAATGGGATTTGGATCGTTTTAAAGATATCGATGCGTTTATCCAAATCGTTGGGGAAGAGAACGATGCTGAATTCAGTACCATTCCGGCAGAAAAATGGGAACTGGCCGGGCGCGTGATGAAGCCTGCCAACGACTACCTGATCGACAACAAAAAATGGGTGCTGCTGAACTATCCGACACCGGGAGCAGCACAGAAAGCCGGCAAAACATTTGATGATTACTTTGATTATCTATTGGATGTCTGTACGGTCGACTACAAACAGATGGAAGAGGCACAGCGCCCGTTGAAAGAGCTGATGGACAAAACCGACAAGGTCCGCATCACTGCAGAAGGCACCGATTTGACCTTTTCCATCAAGGACATTCCTTCGGTCATGTGCTTCGGGGAACGGAACATACCGGATGGTGAAGTGTACACCGCTCCAGTAAAGGACAGCGTCAACGGAACGATCACTTATAACACGCCGTGTCCGTATCGCGGCGTCACTTTTCATGATGTGTCACTGACATTTAAAGATGGCAAAATCGTCGAAGCGACTGCGGATAAAACCGAGGAATTGAACAAAATCCTCGATACCGACGAAGGGGCACGCTTCATTGGCGAATTCGCCCTTGGATTGAACCCGAAAATCACCGAACCGATGGGCGATATTTTATTTGACGAAAAAATCGCCGGCAGCCTGCACTTCACTCCGGGCGAGGCGTATGATGAGGCACCGAACGGCAATGAGTCGTCGGTCCACTGGGACATGGTATTGATCCAGCGGCCGGAATATGGTGGAGGGGAGATTTACTTTGACGATGTGCTGATCCGCAAGGACGGCGAGTTTGTCGTCGATGCATTGAAAGGACTGAATCCCGAGAATCTGTCCTGATCACGCGATTTTTTTCAAAAAGTAGGCAAAGCTTCTATACAAGGGGAGGGACCACGGCATATCGTGTAGTATATTCTGAAACCTCCCCTATAATATAGATGACCTTGAAAGCGCAGGGAACCGCCTTGCGCTGATTTTTTTGCCTTCAGCAAGCTGCATTTCCCTTTCTTCCCGGGTGTGGAAAGGGTTATCATGGAGGTAAAACTACTGCCAGGAGGGGAAGCAATGAATATCGTATCATCCGCAGAAATCCCACCATACATGCAAGACCACTTTACTGCCACCTATCCGTCCCATCAGTTCCAATTTTGCAGCGGGATGGAAGAAGCAGGGCCATACATCCAATCGGCTGACATCCTGCTTACCTATGGGGAGGATTTGACCGATGAATTGATTGAACAGGCGGTCGAGTTGAAATGGATCATGGTGCTGTCAGCCGGTATCGATGAGCTGCCGTTCGAAGCGATCAAGAAAAAGGGGATTATCGTCACCAATTCCAGGGGAATTCACAAAATACCGATGGGTGAATATGCGATCGGCATGCTGCTGCAGGTATGCCGCAATACAGAATTGTTCATCGACAGCCAGCGAAGCCACCAATGGGCGCGTGGCGAACGGGCCGGCCTTCAGGAAATTTCCAATAAAACAATGGTTATCGTCGGTGCTGGTGCAATCGGACAGGAGTTGGCCCGGCTCGCCAAGGCATTCCGCATGAAAACAATCGGAGTATCGCACAGCGGAACCGAAAAAAGCTACTTTGACGAGATGTACACACAAAAGGATCTGGCAACCGTCTTGCCTAACGCCGATTTCGTCGTCTCTATCCTGCCGAGTACCAAGGAAACAAGGGGCTTTTTTCGCATGGAGCATTTCGAAAAAATGAAACCAACGGCCATTTTCCTGAACATGGGACGCGGCGATGCGGTGTCTGGTGAGACGATACTTGATGCGCTTGACCGAGGCGAAATCGCCCACGCCATACTGGATGTATTCGAACAAGAGCCGCTGCCGGCTGATCATCCACTTTGGGATCATAAAAAAGTGACGATGACGCCGCATGTCTCCGGCGCTTCTCCCGAATATTTGCCGAGGGCGATGGATATATTTGAAGAGAATCTGGAAAAATACGTGAGCGGTGATCGAAAGCTTGTCAACGCCATTCAATTGGACAGGGGGTACTGAGATGCGGATTTACACACGATCTGGGGATAAAGGGAAAACGTCTTTGATTTACGGGAAACGCGTACCGAAAAACGATATACGGGTGGAGGCTTATGGCACGTGCGATGAAGCCAATTCGATGATTGGTCTTGCCGCAAGCCATTTTGCCGAAGAGAATTGGTCTGGAAAAGATGCATTTCTCGGCGTCCTCCACCGTGTCCAGACGATTTTATTCCATGTCGGCGCGGAGCTTGCGACGCCAGAAGGAAAAGAAGTGACTTGGAAACTGAAGGAAAGCCATATCGATGAACTGGAAAAACAAATCGATGAATGGGATGAGCATCTGGAACCGTTGAAGAACTTTATTCTTCCATCTGGAAAGCCAGGAGCTGCAGCCCTGCACACTGCAAGGACAGTGGTAAGGCGGGCGGAAAGGCTGGCGGTCGCCCTGGAAGATGAGCTGGAAAGACCGCTTGTCCTGTCATACCTGAACCGGCTGTCCGACTTTTTATTCGTGGCAGCCCGCTATGCAAACCAGCAATCAGGGGGAGAAGAGCTGCCGTTGCAGGCGGACGTGTAGTATATTTTTACTTGCTGCCTAATATACTTTTATTGACAGAACGTTTCTTATCCGGTTACACTAATTATAAGAATTATAAACTAATAATATTGATAGAATGAACCAACCATACAATCAAGCAAAGCATCTACCAGTAATGATTGACTTTACGGAAGCCATCATTAAAGAATTTAGCTTAGTGAAAGTGAGGTGCATGACGGTGTCTGAAGCACAACTTCAAGAAGCTGTCGGCCGGCTGAAAAATTCAGGCGTAAGAATCACACCACAGCGTCATGCGGTATTAGAATATTTGTTGAATGCAGAAATCCATCCGACCGCTGATGACATATATAAGGCATTGGAAGGGAAATTCCCGAACATGAGTGTCGCGACGGTCTATAACAACCTTCGGGTATTCCGCGAAATCGGACTGGTCCGGGAGCTGACTTACGGGGACTCCTCCAGCAGGTTCGACTGCAATACATCCGATCATTATCATGTTATCTGTGATTCCTGCGGCAAAATCGTCGATTTCCATTATCCGCGTCTTGATGAAGTGGAGTCGCTTGCGCAAAAAGTGACAGGATTTGATGTGAGCCATCATCGTATGGAAATCTACGGAACATGCGAACATTGCAAAAAAGCCACCCAGCACTAATACTGCAATGCCCTTACCATGCCGGTAGGGGTTTTCCTGTGAAAGCTAAAAAAAGAGGCTGCCCCGCCGGACAGCCTCTTTTTTTATGTGTAATTATTTGGAGTCGTTTGTTTGATGCTGGTTCTTCATCTGCTTGCGATACTCTTTCGAATTGTATTTTTCATCGAATTCTTTGCCTTCGAGATTCTTGTCGATGGTCAACGGCTGTTTGCAATGCATGCAAGCATCGACGCGTCCAAGTATTTTAGTCGGCTTATTGCAGGTAGGGCAGATAATCTGACGTGCTCGCGTGGACAGCATGCCGATCCAGAAGTAGACGACAGTACTAAATACGATACATAATAAACCGAGTATGAAAAAGATCGCCATCAGCCATTCGATTTTTTTCGTCAAAATGCCGAGGTACATGACCCCGAATCCGATAAAAACCAGACTTAAGGCAAACGTTCGGATCTTATTGATCTTACTGCTATAATTTAAAGCCAACGCTTTCCCTCCTTAACTCTACAAAAGGTAGTATAGCATAAAATTCCAAGGAAAACTTGTCTGTCGAAAAAGGATTTTTCACGTATTTATCGAATAAGTTTCTATTCTCATTAATGGAGGAATATCATGAAAGACATTTTACGTCCTATATACCAGGAACGAGCAAGCCAAGCGAACACATTGGGTGTTTTGATCATAGAAAAGAATAAACCGGTAAGCCCGGTAACCGATAATTTCGATGTCATCTTGCTGGTGATTGCCAACGAAGCGGACCAGCCGTGGTACGTGAAACATTATGAATTTGATGATAAAAAAGCGGCGATGCACATCGTCGATGAGGAACTGCTCACCTATTGGATCGACACAAGCACTTACAGGCGTGCCGTCGAATGGGTGATCAACGGAAGGATCGTTTTCGACCGTAACGAATATGTCGCCAAGTTAAAGGAAGAATTAAGCAGCTTCCCGCAGGAAAAGAGGGAACTGAAGATGGCGATGGAATTCGCCAAGTTGACGCGCAGCTACAGTGAATCGAAGGATCTGTATCAGACAGAGCAATATCTGGACGCTTATAGCAGGGTGATCCGGTCGCTACATTATTTGGCGCGCCTGGCTATCATTGAAAAAGGGTATCATCCGGAAGTGGTGGTTTGGAACCAAGTGAAGCGGATCGACATAGAAGTATATAAGTTATATGAAGAATTGATCAATAGTCATGAAGAAATCAAAAAGCGGGTGGAACTGATGCTGTTGGCGCTAGAGTTTGCTATGAGCACCAGGGCGAAGAAGTGCGCGACCCATCTATTGGAGATTATGCACAGCAAACAGGATGCCTGGACTTTCGGTGAATTGAAAATCCATCCGGACATCGAACCTTATGCACTCGATTTAAGTTCGATGCTGGAATACTTAACGGAGAAAGGTATAATTGAACCAGTGCGGGAAGAAACTAAAGGGAAAATGATTTATCATAGGAAGTATAAAGCGATGCCGGTATAAATATTTTTGCTTCCGGCTAGGGTTAGCTCGAGACGAAAGAAGATGTTATCGGGCGTGTAGAGCGGCGTGCCGGGTTTCTAGAAAAAGATCGATATTTTTTAGAGAAAATGTATTGACGCTCTCTCGCCTGCATGGTATATTATTAATCGTCGCTTCGACAGCGGCGCAAAACAAAATAACAAGCCAAAAAAAGATATTGACTTCTTCAAAACGGCATGTTATAGTGATTAAGTCGCTGTTTTCGACAGCAACAAAACAATTTGATCTTTGAAAACTGAACAAAACAACCAGTATGTCAAGCAAGATATACAAGCTAGTTTTTTGAACGAGCAAGCAAGCTCACATTTTATGGAGAGTTTGATCTTGGCTCAGGACGAACGCTGGCGGCGTGCCTAATACATGCAAGTCGAGCGCGGGAAGCAGGCGGATCCCTTCGGGGTGAAACCTGTGGAACGAGCGGCGGACGGGTGAGTAACACGTGGGCAACCTGCCTGTAAGATCGGGATAACTCCGGGAAACCGGGGCTAATACCGGGTAATACCTTTCTCCGCATGGAGAAAGGTTGAAAGGC